>NZ_JAINDY010000007.1:0-6237 GCF_026191755.1 Agrobacterium sp. InxBP2 | reverse complement strand
CAGATCGTTCCGATCGCCGACTCCGCCCTGAAATCGGTGAAGCTGCTGAAAAACGGCACGCTGAAGACCTATCCCGGCTTCTCGCATGGCATGCTCACCGTCAATGCCGATGTGCTGAACGCCGATCTGCTGGCCTTCATCCGGTCCTGACCACATCGCGGGAACTTGTCGTTCCCCCATACCCGCCGTCTCCCAAATTCAGATACCCATACGCGCGGAAAGCGCTACTTCACGATTGGAAACTAATCATGTCGACGACCGAATCTGTCAGGAAAATCGTAAACCACGGCGTGGCCTGGGAGCAGGCTTTCGGATATGCGCAGGCTGTCCAGATCAAAGACACGATCTATATCTCGGGACAGCTCAGCCACGATGGCGATGGAAAGCTCGTGGCGCCCGCCACCCTTGACGCCGGAGGCCGGCCAGCCGACTTCACGCGGATGGAAGACCAGATCCGTCAGACTTACGTCAATGCCAGGAAGCTGCTCGCCGAATTCGGCGCCTCTCTCAATGACGTTGTGGAAGAGACACTTTTTGTTCTCGACATCCCGAGCGCGTTCGCAGCCGGAGCCAAGGTCCGCAAGGAGATGTACGGTACAGATACGCCGCCGGTAGCAAGCAACCTGATCGGAGTGGGCGCGCTGGCATTCCCTGAACAGATCGTGGAGATCACGTTCCGCGCGGTGGTCGACGTGCCGCCCGCCTCATAAGGCAGCAGCCGCTCCAAACGCCACCGGTGAACTCGGCCGCGAACATCTTAGGACAGGTTTTCCGAATGCCTAGACCATCTTCCGTCAAAACACGATCGCCAGCAACCTTGCATCTGACCTCGGAACTCGTTGCCAGGTCGTTCAGAGTCGTCGAAGAGGAAGGCCCGGAGCCAGACTGGACGCCAATCTCGCCCGAGCAACTCGACGAGCTTGTCCAACGGGTAGAGAAGCAAGCTGGCGAAGAGGAAATCTGGATATTCGCCTATGGCTCATTGATGTGGAACCCCGGATTTGAAGTGGCGGGCATGGAAAACGCCGTCGTCCACGGTTGGCATCGTGCGTTCTCGCTAAGGATCGAACGGCTTCGTGCCACCTCGGACGCGCCGGGTCTGATGCTCGCCCTTCAGCCAGGGGGAAGCTGTTCCGGCGTGGTTCTCAAGCTTCCATGTGCTACAAAGAAACGAGATCTCCGGAACCTTCTGGCGCGCGAAATCCGGTATGCTGAGGTGTCTGACATGGTACGTTGGGTCACGGTCAAGACGCCGGCGGGCGCCCGTCGGGTACTAACGTTCTGGGCAAGCCCGAAGCAGTCGCCGCTGACATACAAGGTGCCTCTCAATGAGGCCGCCGCGCTGATCGCCCAGGCGTGCGGGCCGGCCGGTTCCTGCGCGGAATATCTGCATCGCACGGTTCTTGATCTCTCGGAGCGCAACATTTTCGATCGAAATCTCTGGCAGTTGCAAAAACTTGTCGCGGAAAGGCTTCAAGCTCTTCCGCGACATGCTCATCCCGCATGACAATATATGCCGCCCGTTTCTTGAAGCGTTTTGAGCAGGCGATACTGTGGAGCTGGATAGTAGATAGTAGAAGGTCAAAAATAAAACCAACGGCCAGTCCGTGAAAGGCATCAACAAGGGACCGTCCGCCTATGTCACCTTGATCACGTCAGCAATTAATGCCGGCGGGTAAATTAAGCGCGCGTTTTTACGCCTGTTGCTTGATTAAATGAAATACGCCCTGATTAAATAAAGACTGTCGGCCGCAAGCCGTGTCAGCATGTTCTGCTGTCGACGATGTCTTTCGTTGCAGGCCAGAGTTCGGTTTTCGTCAAGGCGCCTACACGCGCCAATGGTTTCAAACGGCGTCGTTACAGTGAAGCCGAGAAAAGAAAGAAATCTGTGTTTCTGCCGCGAAAGCACCGCACTCGCGCACTACCTACGAACGCGGTGGGCGAGTGCCAGAAGCGCATGAAAAGGTCAGAAGGCCGGTTGCCGTACGGCTCACGTTCTCCTCGCTGGTGTCAGAAGCTGCTCATTACGCGCCCTCCGTTCACGTTTGAAGCTCCGAAGACGACATCGATCTCAGCGCCGAAAAAAGGTATCGTTCGGTGAGCTCAAGCCCCGCATTCCTGGCGATTTTTACAGCGGATGTTATTTGCGATTCCAGATGACCCGTCTCGAGTTTCGTCTCAGCTGTCTGCTGAGTACGACCCCGGAATAGATTGAAGGAAGATTGTCCAGGTCTCGAGAGCAGGAGCCCATACTCAGAAGAGATTTTCGACGTCCGCTGGGACACTCGATTGCATACGGTGAGACGAGTGGTTCACCCCCCAGAATGACTTCATGAATTCTAGCGGCCAGCCGTGGCCGATCTTCCTCCACGATACGTTCAAGAATAAACTCAACTGGAACACCGCGCGCGAGTTCTCCTTCGTCGATTTCATATATCTGTGCAAAAGCCTTGTCAGCAGTCAGGCTGTTTTCTCGGAGACACCATGAATAAAAGCCCGCGCCCTTCATCAGAACCTGGGCAACTTGCATATGCGGTTGCTTCATGGATTTGTACCCCCATCCATCGGCGGCACCTTGCAACACATTTATTTTCCGGGCAATGGTGCCGGGCACCAATCTCCAAACCCGTCCATCGCCTTTGGGCTCCATGTCGCCCGCCCAGCCACCTGGTTGCAGGCAAGTTCCGCGAAGGGTTTACGGTGGCGGTGAGAACCGCGGCGTTTTGACCGATGTTTCCTGATTAGCGGAAATCGGGCCTGCCGCCTCCATTTTCCTGTTGCTCCAGAGAGTGAAAAGCGTCCGCAATATCTTGTATGCCGACCTCACGCGGCCAGCATTTACTCAACAGATCAAGCAGCCCACAGCGTGTCAGTGCTGTCCAGCAACGATTTGTATCAGGGCTTCGGAACCTGCTGGTCGGATGGAATGGTCCCATCTGGCGTCAGTTCATCGACAGCTTGCGGTAGATCCTTGCTAAGACGCGCCAATATCTCTTCACGCGACAGACGTGTCTTCGCGGCCAATTCATCGAGGACCTCCGGCCCGATCGCCTCTGAGAGTTCGTCGGCGTTGATGTCGTCGTTTGCCCCTGGCTTGATCCAGGATTCCGCCTTCTGCCCGAAGCCGTTTTGTTGGAACGTCTTGAGAAGGTCGCTCAGACCACCGCTTAAAATCCCTCCTGAGGTGAGCCCGTCGAAAATGGATCCGATGCCGCCGGAGTCCCTGCCGCCACCGAGCTTGCCGAGTAGGTCGCCGCCGCCCGACCGCGGTGAGGCCGATCCTTCATCCCGGTTGGCTTCGGCGGACTGCTGCGCGTTCAACCCCCTCAGAAATTCCGCGATTTTCTCCCTATTCTGATAGCCTGCTACCGCAAGTACACCCAGCAATGCTTTCAGTTGGCCGCTCACCATGATTTTTCTCCTTGTTTTCGTGGGCCCCGAGAAAACATGGCGACGTGGGCCTCTCGCAAAAACAAAACGACTCGTCGGCAATGAGGTTCCATGAGGTCAATGGATGGACACTGGCAGCCGCTTCTTCTGATAAACGCGCTAATGAACGGGCTGGGAGGGAGAGAAACGGATGTCCGATAGCGGCGCCATGCGGGTGGCGCCCCTGAGAGCAAGCTACCTTCCGCTCATGTCGTTCACTTCGTTCGGCGAGGTCGAGACGCCATAAGATTTTCGCCCAACTTGGATCGTCCGGCAATGACGGCAGTCCTGCGCCATGCCTAGGTCGAGCGGAGGCTTTCGGGATCTTAAATGCAGGCGTGGGGAAATTTTTCATCATCGACAGGAGAGCGGCCGCGCGAAATTAGTGTCGTTCCAGGCCGCGGCTGGCCTGGTGCGATTTTGAGGATGTGCCCGCATTTTGCGCGTCATGATGAACCCATTTGAAGAACGGGTAGACGGGCATGAAAATGACAAGCAGGGTGAGGATTGAAACGAGCATCTGAAATGGACGTTAGTGACGAAAAATTCGACCTGAATCTGTGTATACCTGCGCGACGCAATGTCACGATCGCAGTTAGAGTTTATTAATTATGCCAGGGGCGTGCGTTACTTCGCTGTCCGAACTTGCGAACCAATTGTCTGCGCTGCAATCACTGTGATCAGCATGGCCGCAAATATTGTAGACAAGGTGACGATCATGAAAAGTTTCGGAAAATGTCAGTGTCTCCGACGCGGGCGCGCGGACGCTGTACAAGCCGCGCCACATTATAATTGACGGTAATTATTAAAACTTGGTTTGCAATATTCCTTGCGTGAACGGACGGTACCGAAAGGGGATCCGGGCGAAATTGCAAGGTTTGCATGCCGAGAGATATCACGAAGGGGCAAGTGGCACTTACGGCCGACTGGCTGTTCCGATTACGAATTCTGCATACTAATTAGAGCGGGTGGAATGAAATCTCTGCCGCAGACCGTTGAATTAATCGCGGCAATTTTCTGGTGTACGAGATCTTTATCAAAGGTGGTATCGGGCGTCACTAGAGGGGCGCCACCGTGGCGCCCCTCCTGAAACTCTCACATACCATTGCCGCGATAGCGAAGCCGTTCCTGTTCAATCTGTTCGGCCTCGTAGGGCGACAGCGTTTCGTCGAAACGCGTCCATCCTTGCTTCTCGTACGCGGCGCGACGTTCTGTCGGATCGACCCAATTCGAGCGTTTGAGAATGGCTTCAGCCTCCGGCGCCAAGGCGTCATCTACCTTTGCGGTGACGAGGGTGCCACCCCGGCGGACGCCTTCCGCGTAGAAGTGGGCATCTCGTTCCGGGACGCCGGAGCTCGTCAGTGCGCCAATAATCCCGCCAGCGGCCCCACCTGCAACCGCACCGGCTGCCGCGCCCGCTGCAGTCGCTGCAAGCCAGCCAGCTGCAACGACCGGACCGACGCCCGGAATGGCCATCAAGCCAAGGCCGGTGAGCAGGCCGCCCGCACCGCCGACGACCGCACCGATCCCCGCGCCAGTTCCGGCCCCTTCTGCGGCATTCGACTCTTCGTGCCGCCGATCGCCGTTATTGGAAACGATACTGATATCGCTGGATGGTACGCCCTGAGCTTCGAGTTCACTGACGGCGGAACTTGCGTCTGCGTAATCGTCAAAAAGTCCGGTAACAGTTCTCATAACATCCTCCTAGAGGTTACTTGGCAACAACATTGCCCTGATAATCGAGAGCGATCGAAACAGTTTTGCCGTCCTTCATGCCGGTGGCATTCCAAACGCCCCTGTCGTCTTTCTTAAGATCCTTCAACCCCATATAACCCGCTTTTTCGATCCGATCCTTTGCCTGGTCCTCAGTAAAACTGTTGGCGCCCTCCACCGGGGCCGTCGGGTTTTTCGTGTCGGGGGTCGCAATTGCCGGCGTGTTTCCGTCGCTGTTGGCCTTGGGCGCACCTTGAGCATGTGCTGTAAGGGCCGAGACACAAATGAAGGCGGCTGTGAGAATAGTGTTTTTCATGGTTTTCTCCCTAGCTCGGATCTGCGTAGATTGATCCACCTGATTAACCCTTTGATGTTGTGTTGGTTCCAGCATCGGAGGCCTAGTGCTCAACAAGCATGGCGGCGCGTCAGGCATACGAGCGACGATGCAAGGGTCTGGACAGTGGCGCAGGCGAACGGCCGAATAAGTGGGAGATAGCAACTGAAGCGGTAGAGCGGCTGGAAAGCTACACGAGGCGATTGGCATCGGTAGTCAGGAGACCATAGAGATCGTCGATCGTGATCCCGTTCCGAACCTTCCGGACCTTTTTCATTTTGGCACGTGGATAGCGCAGAATATCGGCGATTTCGTCTCATCGTGGGCAAACCAGGCGTTAGGCACAGAGCCGCGTTCCTGTTTGCTCGTCGGATCCCGTTCGGCAGAGCTGGTAACCGGACCAAGCCCGGATGCCTGGTTCTTCCAAAACCAAGACTGAAACGACAGGCACTGCTGGTGCGACGAACGGCGATGTCTCGGGGTCGCCATCTGCGGCGACAAAAGAGCAGAAGTCCGGTTCGCAAGTGAACGTCAATGTCACGACCGAGCAGCGCACCGAAATCCGAAATGTAATCATCGAAAACAAGGTCGAACCCGTCCGCCCGACATTCAGTATTTCCGTTGGAACCGCGGTTCCAAGAACCGTTAGGCTTCACAAGCTCCCAGCGCGCGTGATCCAGATCGTTCCGCAGTACCGTGATTACGAATATATCGTTCTTGCTGACGAACGGATCATCATCATCGATCCTGCGACCTACGAG
>NZ_JAINDY010000018.1:0-125069 GCF_026191755.1 Agrobacterium sp. InxBP2 | reverse complement strand
GTTAAGACACCAAAGCTCCTGTTTCTCGATAGCGGGCTCTTAGCTTCGTTTGTCGGAATGACGATCGATCGAATTTCAAGTGACCGAGGACTATTTGGTTCATTGCTGGAAACGTTTGTCGCTGGCGAAATCCTCCGGCTTGCGACCTGGAGCGAAGTCCAATCAACCTGTCATCACTATCGGGATAAGGATCAGGACGAAGTAGATATCCTTCTCGAAGACGAAGCTGGCAATATGGTTGGACTTGAAGTCAAGGCCGCGGCAACGGTGACCGCAGCAGATTTCAAAGGCTTGCGCAAAGTAGCCGTGGCCACCGGACGCAACTTTAAGGCAGGCTGGGTGTTGTACGACGGCGACAAGATCCTGCCATTTGGTGATAATCTTGCGGCGATACCGCTATCTTGTCTCTGGGGCGATTAAAGTAAGGGCAGGATTTAAGTTCGATTCTCTTCAAGACGTTGGAATCTTCCATCGTAAAGCTCAGCATCGTGTTCAGCGTACAAATTTCTTCCTCATCATTCTTGGCCATCCTCTCGGCGCGTTTCAGCTAAATCAGCTCGGGTAATTGATTAGCGAGAGGCGGTGCCTGCGTACCTCTCGCCTACCTCGTGCCACCGAGTTCGAACCTCTATTTTCAATCAGTCGCCAGATCAATTTCAAATGGGCAAACCTTGACTTTCAATTAGTCAATAATGCATTTTCAAACGGTCATTGAGAGGAATAAGGCCGTGATGCTCTATCCAAGACTCGTCGAGCAACGTGTTGCCGATGCCATGTTAGACACAAGGGTGATTATGATCGTCGGTCCCCGACAATCAGGAAAAACGACACTGGCAAAGAAGATAGCCAAAGAGGCCATGGAGTATTATACTCTAGACAATGCGACAACCCTGGATGCAGCGCGACAGGATCCAGTTGGCTTCGTAAGGCGTATAGATCGCGCCGTCATCGATGAAATTCAACGCGCCCCCGAGCTGTTGCTCGCAATCAAAGAAAGTGTGGATATCGACCAGCGCCCGGGACGTTTCCTCCTGACCGGTTCAGCTAATATTATGACGCTGCCACGCGTGGCGGACTCGCTCGCAGGACGCATGGAGGTCGTTCGATTGCTGCCGCTTGCGCAGAGCGAGATCAGAACCGCGGGCAGCAGCTTCCTGAGCGACGCCTTTCAAAATGAACCAAAGTCCGGAGAACCCGTCATCGGTGACGACTTGATGGCTGCGGTCCTCGCCGGTGGATATCCCGAGGCATTGAGCCGCAAAACGTTGAGCCGCAAACACGACTGGTATGCGGACTATATCCAGGCGATCGTTCAACGCGACGTTCGTGATGTTGCCCAAATCGAGCAGATTGCGCAAATGCCGCGCTTGCTGCGGATTCTAGCTGAGCATTCGGGACAACTCGTGAACTACTCCGGAATTGGCGCCCCCATCGGGATGAACCACGTCACAACCCAGAAATACGTCGGTATATTCGAGAGCCTGTTCCTCGCCCGAACCGTTCAACCTTGGTTTTCCAACAAACTAAAGCGCTTGACCAAAACCCCTAAAATACATTTCCTCGATTCTGGTCTGCTCGCATCTCTTCGTGACCTGTCCCTCGAGAGAATGCGGGACGACAGAGGGCAGTTCGGGGCGTTGCTTGAGACTTTCGTTTTTGGGGAGATACTCAAACTCGCCAGTGCCGCAGATACACGATTTGAGTTTTCGCATTTCCGTGACAAGCAGCAGAATGAAGTCGACATTGTCGTTGAAGACAGGCGAGGGCGGATTGTCGGCATCGAGATAAAAGCCGCAGCATCCGTCACAAATTCCGATTTCTCTGGTTTACGAATTTTGGCCGAAGAATGCGGAGAGCGCTTCGTATCAGGCATGGTCCTTTACGACCACCACAAGGTAATCCCATTTGGAGAACGATTATCGGCGGTTCCAATTTCGGCGTTGTGGCATTAGCGCCGGGGAATTCTCTCTAGGCTCCAGACGCGCGAGCGGTCCTGGAAGCCCGGCGGAAAAATCGGACCTAGGTTCGATTCCCTTTAAGAGCGAGACGACGGCAGTCGCGCGACGCATGCGAGCATTTTACGTTCATGCCTGCAATGGGCCGAGAGACTAAGCCATCACACTATGCGGCCTCCCACACCTGATTGAGGATCCGGGCCGCCAATGCTGCTTTGTCCTGTGGCAGAAAGCGCCCATAGTGCTGCTGCACGACGTCTGGCGTGTCTTGGATGGCATAACTTGCCTGCTCGTAGGATCCAGTTTGCTTCAGGATGTAAGTGGCGAGCACGTCTCGGACATTGTGAGGACCATGAGGAAGGAGCCCCTTGATGGCGCCGCGGCCGGTATACGGATTGTAAATGCCATAGCGATGGATCACCAACCGCCAGGCCTCGTAAAACGTCGTCTGATTGTAAGCGGCGTCGATGCTGGTCGTCTTAACTGTCTTGACGAACAGCGCGCCGGGATCGGGTGCGCGACCCAAGAGCACCTTCCGATGCCGTTCGATATAGGCGTTGAGATAGGTGTAAAGATCAAGAAGATCCGGCAGCACCAGGCGAAACGGCTTCTGCCCGAAAAAGGAGGAGCCCGAGTTCTTGAAAGCCTTGGATGGGATGAAGACTTCCCACCCACGCTCGCGTTCGTTCCAGCGCAGTTCACCGCACTTCATGTCTTCGAGCCGGCGTTCCGCCGTGGGGAACTGTCCGCGTGGGCAGACCAGCAGTTGCCGAAGGTTTTTCTGCCTGAGGCCGAGATGTAAGCCAAGCCTCAGCATAAGAAACGAACGGACGGCCTCAGCGGCCGCTCTCGGGTAGCGGTGCTCGTCGGGCATCCGCTTCAAGATCTCCTCGGTGATCTTCCGGTATTCAGCGAGCGGGCTCTCCGCTTCCAGCACGCACATGATCGGCTCGAATGGATCGCGGTGGACCCGCATCACCCGCTGGATTTCTTTTGAACGGTTGGCGGCACGGCGGTGGAAGTCTTCGCATGCACCGTGCCAGTCTCGGCGAGCAGACGCGATCTCGTCTGTCGTGATCAGTCCTTCGATCGGCTTCACATTGCGCAGGAGTTCGGGATGTTGGCGAATCCAGCCGACTTCAGCGCGAGTAAGGGCCATGGCCACCATCAGCATGTCGTCTTCCCATTTGGTAAAGAAGCCGCGACGGCGCTCGCGCCACTGCAAATACCAATCCCAAACGCCCGGGAAGATCAGGAGGCCGAAGGTAAGTTGACTGAGGGGCACGCCTCGGCCTTTGACAACCCCGTTCAGGGATGCCGCAAGTGCCCCAAACATCAGGCCGAGATGTTCGATTTTCTGGCTGGCTGTCTCCTCATTCCAGACGCCATTCCTGCGGAAGCCGATTTCGGAGAGGGTCGACGTTTTGAAGCGGATGAGATCTGCCATCTCCATCGCAAGCCGAGGGGGTGCATCGACGACACCGGAGAGCAGATCTGGATCCTCAGGCGCCTCGGTCGAACGCCCGTTTTCGTCCCCATCTCGCGACCAGCTAGAAGTCGCTGGTCGAGGAGTAAGTGCACTCCCGCCATATGTGATCCCAGGGAACCGGATTGCGTAGCGCTGCTTCGTTGCTGCGGCCTGGAAACGCCTGTAATCGGTCGACCCCGAGATGATGACGCGCCGGACCCATTCCAGGATCTCTTCGCGCTTCGAAAAAGGCAGGCTGCCGAAGTCGTCAGGAAGATGCCAGGCAAGCCGGCGCCGCTCTGCCGGGCTTATGTCTTCCAGATCGTGGCCATATAACGATCTGGACTGATGTGGCAGTTTCGCCTTGAAGTAGCCGTTCGACAGGCCGTATCTGCGCTCAATGCGGCCGAGGATGTTGAAGCTTGCGACCGAGCGAGGCACACGTTGGCCCTCTATCCACGACAGCAAGGTTTTCGCATTGAAAGATTCGTCTATCCGAACGACCGCTCTATGGAGTTGCCAGTAACTCTCGCCAAAGCGACGCATCTGATAGGCGAGTGCATCGGCGAATGAACTCGGGTCTTCGTTCGCCTCGAACAATGGTTCTGGTTTGTCGGAACCTGGTCTCGGCTTAGGGCCGGGGCAGCCATCTGAACGGGCGCTGCCGACCTCTTCAACTTCGTGATGCCGGTCCATCGGGGAGGGGGCAAACTTGCTCGTGGCACGAGCTCTGAGCCTCGCTTGCGCTCTTTTGCATTTCTTTGCGTCGTCTTCTACAGGCGGCTCCTTCAGCCAACGCATGATCGCATCCAGTGCTGGTCGCAGTTGCTTCTTCAACGCTGTCGTCAGTGCTTCATCGATCCCGCAATCGTGTGCGATCTGCCGCCAGTCATAGCGATTGTTCGCGAGAGCCGGTTTCTTACGAAATGTGATTAGCGCCAGGAGGTAGGGGCGGACGTTGTCCACCACCCCAATCCGGCGCGACGGGAACAATGCGGACATCGCAGTAGGTCGAGATCTTTTTCTGGAAATGGCGTTTGGAAAGGTCTTCCTTTGGCAGGTGTCATCCCATATGCTCTCGGGGCCTCAGGCCGAGGGCGTGCGGAATTAGGGGTAGAGGGTTAAGAATCGGTAAAGTTCATAAGGATGACCCTATGAGCCAAGAAAGTTGTCGGGCGGACTCGTCAATTTTTCAAGGACTGCGCAGGCTCACGTCAATCCGGTTATGTTCCTGAAAACTTCTTCGACCCGCCTTGATGAAGCGCGTCGACGAACGCCTCAACCGATGAGATCGTCTTTCGATTATGCCTCGCACTTTTGACACTGGAGATTAGCTTCCGGAAACGCCGCATGGAGATCGGTGAGGAAATCATCTGGCGACTTGCTGGTCACGCCATGGACGAGAAGGTTGCTCGCGGGAGAGTCCTTCAGGGTCCAGGTGACGATGACGGAGGCTTTGCCCGCGATGGCTGCCGGGAGGACATGTCGATCGTCGGGATCTGGTAGCGTGAGATCTTTAATAAGCGGGCGATGGTCCCCCACTGCTGCCTCTGGGAGGACCGCGTTCATCCGGTCGCGCGTAGCTTCCAGGCGGTCGATGGACAAACCTGTTGTGTTGACGGCGAGATTGCGCATCCATTCATCATGTATATCGTCGGTCCAGCGCGCCTCGACGAAACCGTCGAAGGCGCACTGGATCAGAATGTTACGTAGGTGGAAGGGGTAAGGGGACGCAGGCATCGTAAACCGCGACGGGCGGATTAGAGGCCATAGGTCTCGATCAGGTCCTCTGTGTCCTCGGCAAGTGCTTCCATTGCCATCTGTCGTTTGTCGAGCTTCGACTTTAACGCGAACACATCCTTCAGAAGGGCGCGGCGGTGTTTGCCGACGTAGCGGAATGGCAGATCGCCCCGGTCCATGCGCAAGACGACGAGCGGACGAGAGATGCCGAGAATGGCTGAAGCGTCACTCGGGCTCACTTCCTGGTCCTCGGCCAGTACGGCGACGCGCTCCCCGCGCAGCATATGCGCCAGAAGGGCTTCGACAGCTGCGGCGGCCGAAGGCGGGATCTGGAGCGTGCGCGACTTGCCACCAGCATCACGAACATGGAGTTCCAGCCTGTCGCCGGCGACCAGCTTTGGCAAGGGCGTAGCTATTTTTCGATCGCGATCTGACAGTCTGGCGAAATGAACAATTTGGCTTGCCATGCGATATCTCCTTGGCCGTCAAATACAGCGAATAAGACCTCTATCTGCAATAACTGAAGGTGTGGGTTGGTTGCAGTGGTGGTGATGGGGGCGGTTCTTCGGAACGCGGGTTCGATTCCGATCAAGAGCCTTAATTGGTGGGAGGGCTATAAATGAAGCATGAAAAGTCAGCCGTCATTGCCTGCCCGCTTGTGTCATTGGCGGACATGCCCACAAACGCGCCGGTAAAATTGGCATGCTCCCCTTCTCCACCTTCATCTGAAAGGACGGAGTGATCCAGCACCGGGCCGATCCTTGTCCAATCATCGTCTTTCCAGAAATAGAAACGACCGGCCGCCCCTCTCACTTCCAGTTTCATGCGCACGGGACCGTCAGGCACCGACACCGGCGCCTCCAGCACCACATCTGCCAAGCCTTTCGGCCAGCCGCCGGCGCAGGACAGGATTTGCAGCACACGACCAGCCGTTTCGTCGTGGGTCACGCAAAGGTAGTGATAGGCAAAGCTGTTGTAATAGGCGACCAGTCCGGCCATCTGATGATAGCTGGCGGGCTCGGCGTCGACTTCGGTCTCGGCGTCAAAGTCGAAGTCCGTTTGCCGTCGTGCCACCAATGCTTGTTCGAATGTCGATCCAATCGATTCACGCCCGATCAGTCGCAAATGGCCGGGACGGTCCGACAGCGAGAACAGTCGTTCGGGCACGGGGCTGCGCAACCACTGGAAATCCGATGGCAGGCCTTTGCTCGCATCAAAAGCATAACGCTTCGGACCGGTCTGTACGTCGCTTGTCGCGGATCCGGCAGGTCCAGGTACTGACGTTTCCGGGACAAGCGGGTCGCCATGGAGACGTAGCCAGCCGTCTTCACCCCAGACGCATTTCTGTACGGCGGTCTCCCGCCCGAGGACCGAGCGCCTGATCCCCGCCAATGGCCGGCTGCAAAGATGAACCATGTAGGTCTCGCCATCTGGCGTATCAACGATGTCGCCATGGCCCGCGCGTTGCAACACGAGGTCTGGGTCGAAGCGGCTTGTCACGACATGGACGTCCGGGTGGAGCTCGTATGGACCTGTAATCTCCCGCGAGCGCGCCATGGTTACGGCATGTCGCATGCCGGTTCCCCCTTCGGCGACGAGAAGGTGGTACCATCCACCTCGTCGATAAAGGTGTGGTCCTTCCGCAAGGCCGAGCGAAGATCCCTTGAAGATGTTAGTGATTGGGCCGACCAGCTTGCGCTGCTTGTCGTCGTATTCCTGAAGGACGATGCCGCCAAATCGGCTCGGGCGCGCGCGATAGTCCCAATTCAGGTTCAACAGCCACTTACGCCCATCTTCGCCGTGGAACAGCGATGGATCGAAACCCGAGGAGTTGAGATAGATCGGGGCGGACCATGGCCCCGTGATCGAGTCCGAGGTGACGAGATAGTTGTGGCAGTCCTTGAAGGAACCGGATTTGCGTTTCACGTCCGTGTAGATGAGCCAGAAGCGACCGTCTGCATGTGTCAGGCACGGCGCCCATACGCCACACGAATCCTGTGCCCCACGCAGATCGAGCTGTTCGGCCCTGTCGAGAGGCCGGCCCACCAGGGTCCAGGTCCGAAGGTCGCGCGAGTGGTAGATCTGAACGCCGGGGTACCATTCGAATGTGGAGGTGGCTATAATAATCCTCACCGACCCGGCAGATGGACGGATCTGGATGAAAACCGGGAAGAATGGGGTTCTGGATCATATCTGTCTCGGCTGTTTGAAACTCTGAGCGCGCTCGCAATGTCCGGGCGCGTAGAACAAAACTATGCGGGCAACGCCTCGCCTCTACTTTTCCGCTTCTCGCTCACATAACCGCGGCTGCCATCCATCAGAACGCGCGTATAGGGATGCTGCACCGTATTCTCGAGCAGTTGCTGCCTCGTTGCAATCTCGACGAAACCGCCGCTCTGCATGATCGCAACCCGGTCGCAGATATGCGCGACGACCGCAAGGTCATGGCTGACGAGGATATAGGTTAGCTTCTCGCGTTCCCGCAGGTCTTTTAGCAAGTTCAGAATTTCGGCCTGAATGGACACGTCGAGCGCTGATGTCGGTTCGTCCAGCAGCAGGATTTTGGGTTCGAGAATGAGAGCTCGGGCGATCGCCACGCGTTGCCGCTGGCCGCCGGAAAGCTGGTGCGGATAACGATAGCGGAAATTTAACGGAAGGCCGACATCTGTCAGCACCTTTTCGATGCGCTCCTGTCGGCGGTCCTTGCCATGGATTTCCAAGGGTTCCAGCAGGGTGCGACCGATCGTGTGTCGCGGATGGATGGAGCCGAACGGATCCTGAAACACCAGTTGCTGCTTGGAAAGCTGAGAGCTGGTGCGCTTTTGAGCGATCGTTTCACCGTCGATCTCGATTGATCCTGTCCATTGTTTGTTTCGCCCGGCAAGTGCGCCCAGGATGGTGGACTTGCCGCAACCGCTTTCACCGACAAGGCCAAAGGTCTCGCCTTTCTGCACCTCGAAGGAGACGTCCTTGACGACCTTGAGGGCGGTTTCGCCGTGGCCGTAGGAAACGGCCAGATGATGGGCATTTATCATGGACATGTTCAGTTCTCCAGCCATGCCGGGTCACGCCGCAGCACTTCCAGCCTGTCCTTGGGATGGTCGAGGCTAGGAAGCGCGTCGAGAAGACCGCGCGTATAGGGATGTTGGGCCTGACCGAGGTTGGCCGCAGCAATCGTTTCGACAACACGGCCGGCGTACATGATGATGACACGGTCGCAGAAGCTGCGCACGAGGTTGAGGTCGTGGCTGATGAAGATCAGGCCGATGTT
Source organism: Agrobacterium sp. InxBP2 (assembly GCF_026191755.1). Lineage (NCBI taxonomy): Bacteria > Pseudomonadati > Pseudomonadota > Alphaproteobacteria > Hyphomicrobiales > Rhizobiaceae > Agrobacterium > Agrobacterium sp. InxBP2. Next base: position 116,635 of record NZ_JAINDY010000018.1, on the reverse strand, counting down.
GCGTTCAACCACGAGGTCATCAAGGATAGACAGGACTTGCTGTCGCACCGTCACATCGAGTGCTGAAGTCGGCTCGTCGGCGATGATCAGCGATGGCTGGGCGATAAGCATCATCGAGATCATGATGCGTTGGCCCATTCCGCCAGAGACTTCATGCGGATAAAGGTCGAAGACCCTTTCCGGGTCGCGTATGTTGACACGCTCCAGCATGGCGAGGGTGCGTCTGCGCGCCTCCTGCGATGTGGCGTTCTCGTGCAGAATCACCGTTTCCGAAATTTGCTCGCCAACCGTCATCACCGGGTTCAGCGAATACTTCGGGTCCTGTAGGATCATCGCGATGCGGCGTCCACGAATAGAGCGCATCTCCGCTTCGCTTGCCGTCAGCAGATCGACGTCCTCGAACCGCATGCGATTGGCCTTCACGATCGCCTGCGGGGGCTGAAGGCGCATGATGGCGCGGCCTGTCGTGCTCTTGCCAGAACCGGATTCGCCGATGATGCCGATCTTTTCCCGACCGACGGTGAAGGACACATCCCTCACTGCAGTGGTGACGCCGGAGAGTGTCGGGAACTGGACGGACATGCTTTCGACCGTCAAAATGGTGTCGGATGTATTAGCCATTGCGGGGATCCATGATGTCGCGCAGCCCGTCGCCGAGCAGGTTGAAGGCAAGGCTGACGGTCAGGATCGCAATGCCTGGAACCGTTGTCAGCCACCATGCGTCGAGAAGATACTGGCGACCGGAAGCAGCCATTGCGCCCCATTCAGCCATTGGCGGCTGTGCGCCAAGCCCAAGGAAGCCCAGGCCGGCGGCCGTCAGGATGATGCTCGACATGTTGAGGGTCAGTCGCACGATGATGGAAGGCGCGCAGAGCGGAACGATGTGGCGCAGCAAGATCCTTCCCACACCGGCACCTTGAAGTTCGGCGGCAACGACGAAATCGGCTTGGCGGAAAGTCAGGGTTTCGGCACGTGCAAGGCGGGCAATCGGCGGCCAGACGGTGAGTGCGATGGCGATCACCGCGTTTTCGATGCCGGGGCCAAGTGCCGCCGAAAAAGCCAGTGCGAGAACAAGGCTTGGAAAGGAGAGGAAGATGTCGGTTATGCGCATTAGAACGACATCCACCCAACCGCCGAGATACCCCGCCGTCGCGCCAATCACGAAGCCTATCGGTGCGACGATAATGGTCACCAGAATGGTGATGTAAAGAGTGGTGCGTGCACCGAAAACCAGACGGGAGAACACATCGCGACCGAACTCATCGGTTCCGAACCAGTGTGCGGAAGACGGAGCGTTCAGCGCTATTGCGAAGTCCTGCACGAAGGGATCGTGAACAGCAATCACCGGTGCCAGCGCGGCAACGACGACGAGCAGAACGACGATTGCGAACCCGGCCAGAGCGAGCGGATTTGCAATGAGGCTCAGCCAGCCAAGATAGGCACTGTGCAGGCGCGCCTGTCGCGTTGACGTGAAGTCTTCGCTGATGAGCCAGTTATGCAGGTTTGATAAAGTACCGGACTTGGCCATTAGCGGGTCCTCGGATCGATAAAGCGGTAGACGATGTCGGAGAGCAGGTTGATGGCAATCGAGATGATGCCGATCAGCAGCACACTGCCGAGCACGGCGTTCATATCGGCGAAGAAGAGCGCCGATGTGAGATAAGATCCGAGCCCCGGCCACGCGAAAACGGTTTCGATCAGCACGGTGCCGTCAAGGAGGCCGCAATAGGCAAGTGCGATGATTGTCAGCAACTGAACGCGGATATTGCGAAAGGCGTGTCGCCAGACAATGGGTCTTTGCCCGAGGCCTTTAGCCCGCGCCGTCAATATATATTCCTGACGAAGCTGCTCGAGCATGAAGCTGCGCGTCATACGGCTGATATAGGCCATAGAAGCATAGCCAAGAATGATTGCCGGGGCGATGATATGGTGGAGTGCGCTCCAGAATACGCCCCAGTGACCGCCCAGCGCAGAATCGATCAGGGCGAAGTTGGTTCGAGCCTGCACTATTCCTTCGTCGTACAGATAAACACGCCCGCCCGGCGGAATTGCTCCGAGATAGGCGTAGAAGACGAGGATGACGATGGTACCCAGCCAGAAGATCGGAGTGGAATAACCCAACAGACCGACAACGCGGGCAAGGTGATCCACCCATGTCCCCTTGCGCACTGCCGCGATGACGCCTAGTGGGATACCGAGACCGGCACCGAAGATTATAGCCAGCGTCGCCAGTTCGATGGTCGCGGGGAATACCCGCGCGAGGTCCTTTGACACGTCCTGCTTGGTGATGATCGACTGGCCAAAATCCAGTTGCACCACGTCACTCAAATAGTGACCGAACTGCACATAGATGGGCCTGTCCAGACCCATTTCCTTATAGACACGGTCATAGGTCGCCTGATCGGCTTGGTCGCCGATGACGGCGATTACAGGGTCAGCCGGGACCATCCGGCCGACTGTGAAGGTGATCATCATCAGGCCGAGGAGTGTCGTCAGGATGACGACGAAAGATGTCGCGATCTTGCCTGCAGCCTTTGGGAACCGGGATTTCCGGATCGGCTGGGCATCGGAGGTCTGGGTAATGCTCATACCACTGTCCTTGAAGTTAAATCGTCACTCGCCCTTGGTCACGGTGTCCCACCGGGTGAGCCACGTCGGATGCCCGACGTAGCCTTTCACCTCGTTGCGAACGGCTTTCGGGTCGGTGCGTTGGAATGATGTGACGAGCGCCGGCGAAGATCGGAGATAGGCCTCGTTGATCCGCGTATATAGCTCTTCGCGTTTGTGCTGGTTGGTCTCGTGCGCTGCCGCCTTGACCATGTCCTGAATGTCCTTGGGCACGTCCCAGGCAGAGCGCCATGCGACCAGTCCTGCCAGTTTGGCGTCGTCAGCGTTGTTGGCATTCGTTGCATATGATTGAAGGACGGCATGGGGATCGGGGAGGCGCTCGCCCGTTCGCGACGAGAACAGTTGAAACTGTCGGGACCGAAACTTTCCGATCTGGTCGCCGATTTGCAGATCGAGCGTGACGCCTGCCTTTGCGGCACTGTTTTGCAGTGAAATGCCGACTTCAGATTCCGGTGTGCCGGGCTGCGCAAAATAGACCTTTGAGAACCCGTCTGGATACCCCGCTTCCGCAAGCAACTGCTTCGCCTTGTCGATGTCCAGCTTATAGGGAATTTCCGTGGATGCACCCGGCAGGCCTGCCGGAATAATGGTCTGCTGCTTAATGCCGTAATATTTCATCACCGAACCGGCGAGACCGTCATAGTCGATGAGGTATCGAAACGCCTCTCGCACTTTCGGGTTCGAAAGGATCTCGTCCTTCTGGTTCAGGGCGAGGTAATAGAAACCGAAACCCGGAACCTTTTGCACTGTAACTTTGCTATCCCGTTCAAGACCGGCAAGGTCCGTTGATGAGAGGCGAGTGGCGACGTCGACATCCCCTGCATCGATCTGCAGACGTTGCGCAGACGATTCCGGTACGTGGCCCAGATACACGCGTTTCATGGCGGGTACTCCTTTCCAGTAATCCTTGAACGCATCAGCGATCAGGAGCTGGTTAGAGCGCCAGGTGATGAGCGCGTAGGGTCCGGAGCCAGCATCTGCAGTCTGGAGATAGTTGCGGGCCCAGTCACCATTTTTCTCCTTGCTGGCAAGGAATTTGCTGTCGACAATCGAGGTGGAAAAGCTGGCCAGTGAATAGAGTATGAGGTTCGAGTTCCAGACCTCTGGTGTTTCCAGAACGAGTGTCCGGTCATCGGTTGCCCGGATGAGCTGATCGACATTCTTCGCGGTAAAGCCCCACTGACGCAAATCCGTCGACGGCGCCAGTCCGAGTTTAACCAGCCTGTGTAGCGACCATTCCACATCCCGCGCCGTGACCGGATTGCCGGAATGGAAACGCGCGCCGTCACGTATCTTGAACGTAAAACTCCTTCCATCGTCAGAAATCGTCCAACTCTCGGCCAGCGATGGCTGGGGATCCGTGATGTTGTCCGCAGGCAGCGCGATCAGACGATCGTACAAATTCGCAACAACTTCGGCAGCTTCCAGCTGATTGATTTCATGCGGGTCCAGGCCGCGCATACTCGTCATCGAGATGGCGATCACCAACTCGTCTTTCGGAGTGGCGGCCTGAAGGGGATTGAATGCCGCAGTGGCGATTGCGCATGTTAAATACGCGCGTGTGAGCGTTTTCATATCAGCCTCCCAAGGCTCCTCAACCTCACCAAATCGAATTTTCAATATCGACATGGATTTCAAATCTGATATATCAAGTTTCACACAAATCGATCCTCGTCAACGGATTTTCGGAAAATGGCTTTTGATAACCAGTCTCCTACAACCAAGGCCGACTTTGAGAAGATCGACGCCGGTTTCCAGGTCACGGTGCGCGATCACGTCCACCGTGCAATGCGCAGCGCGATCATTTCCGGTCGATTTGCGACGGGACAGAAGATCAATGAACGCAATCTCGCGGAGCAGTTCGGAGTTAGTACGACCCCGATCAAGGAGGCATTGCGTCAGTTGGAAACCGAAGGTCTCGTTGAAGCCCTTCCACGCAGAGGTGTCGTCGTAAAGTTCAGCAGTTCCTGGGCGGAGGAAATGATTCTGGCGCGTGCCGCACTGGAATCGATGATCGCGCATCTGGCTGCCAAGCGCGTAGACGAAAAGGGCAGGGTGGAGATTCAGGCGATAGCCAACCGCATGAGGGAGGCGACTGCATCAGGAGACGCCGACGGGTTGATCGCTCTCAATGAAAGCTTTCATGATCACATTCATCGGGCGTCGCAATGCGGTTATCTCGCTAAACTGATTGAGCGCCAACAGTTCTACGATGCCAGCATTCGCCGGGTCATCCATCTAGATCCGACTGAACGACAGAAGGCGCTTGATGAGCATGTGGCGATCGCAGAGGCAATTGTAGCAGGCGATGCCGACAGGGCAGAGCGCACAATGCGTGACCACGTCGTCCGTTCGGGCGACACGTATCTCAGCATTATTTTCAAGAAAGAGGGAGAAATCTGACGTGAGTGACAAACTCCAGACCGTGAGAAACGCGCTGACCGGGATTTCCGGTGTGCCGGTGACACCCTATGAGCATGACGGCTCGGTCGATACCAGGAAATTGACGAATCTCATCAAGGCACTCGCGAGTGCCAAGGTGCATAATCTGATGGCGGCGGGCAATACCGGCGAGTTCTTCACCCTTACCATGGATGAAGTGCGTAAAGTCCACGCAGTCACCATTGAGGCTGCCGCTGGAAACTCACTCGTCAGTGCAGCTGTCGGGCGGTCGCTGACGGAGGCGAAGGCGCTGGCGAAAGACGCCATTGCCGCGGGTGCCGATGCGATCATGGGCCACCACCCGATGGATCCTTTCGCAGGGCCCTCATACCAAGCCGGTTACTTCCTTGAACTCGCCGATTTTTCAACCGTCCCTGTTATCGCATATGTGCGTAGCGATGCGTTTTCTGTCGCTGATTTCCGCAGACTTGCCCTCCATCCCAACATTGCGGGCATTAAATTCGCCTCACCTAACCTGATGCTTCTGTCGGAGGTTATTCGTTCTACACTGGATGCGCCAGCGATCTGGGTTTGCGGTCTGGCTGAAGGCTGGGCGCCAGCCTTCTACGCCATGGGTGCGCGCGGATTTACCTCCGGTCTCGTAAACGTCTTCCCGGAGCGATCTCACGCCATTCATCGCGCATTGGAAAACGGCGATTTCGGCGGTGCACGAGTGTTGATCGATGCGATTGCAGGGTTTGAGGCACTGCGTACGAAATATAACAACGGAGCCAACGTCACGGTCGTCAAGGAAGCTCTTGGCATGCTTGGCAGCGATGTCGGCCCCGTGCGCGTACCAGGCGTTGTGTCGCTGAATGGTGAAGAGCGTGAGGCGCTTCGCGCAATCGTTGATCGCGTTAAGGCTGAGGCCCTCGCGGCCTGATTGGAGAAGAAGCGTGCATATTACCGGTATCAAAACTTACATGCAGCGAGTGGACGATCGTCCGCGCCTGCTTCTCAAGATAGAAACGAGCGAAGGCATTTCGGGTTGGGGCGAGTGCTACAATCACGGTCCCGACTGGGCGCTGCCTCCTTTGCTCGACTACCTTTTCCACCAAATCGAAGGCGAGGATCCGCGGCGCGTTGAATTCCTCGTCCTCAAGCTTAACCAGCAGTGCCGCTTTCCTCCCGGGGCGCTCGGTCTTGCCGCGATTTCCGCAATCGACCACGCTTTGTGGGATATTGCTGGCAAGGCTGCAGGGCTCCCGGTCTACATGCTGCTCGGCGGTAGCGTTCGCGACCGCGTCCGCATTTATTGCGGCGTCTATACCGCGCCTGACCCCGAGCAGGTACTTGAGCAGACGCTCCAGCTGAATGAGGATTACGGCTACACGGCATTCAAACTCAGCCCCTACCGCCGGGATCTTCATTCCGGCCGCTGGGGTGAGCTCGTGAAGGAGACCGGAGACTGGTTTGGGCGCATTCGCGAGATCACGCCTTCCCAATTCGAATTTGCTTTCGATGCGCATGCCAAGATTTTCGAGCCCTACAAGGCTGTTCAGCTTGCTGCCGCCATTGCGCCGAACGATCCACTTTTCTACGAGGAGCCGATCCGTCCGGAGCATATCCCGGCATGGAAGGAATTGAAGTCGAAGGTAAACGTGCCGCTGGCCACCGGCGAGTCGCTCTATAACCGCTTCGAATTCCTAAATCTCCTTTCCAATCAGGGTGCGGACATCATCCAGCCTGATATTTGCGTGGTTGGAGGCGTCTCAGAAATGCGGCGTATCGCGACAATCGCAGAAGCACACTATGTCACCGTAGCTCCTCATAATCCGATGGGACCGCTGGCCACCGCCGTTAATGTGCATTTCTGTGCGGCACAGCCCAATTTTCAGGTGCTCGAGTTCAAGCCCCACCTACATGCGCCGTGGGCGCTCGATCCCTACATGCCACGAGATGGTCATATGGAGCTCCGCCCGGATCGTCCAGGCTGGGGTATCGAGATTGACGAAAAGCTGCTTCAAAAGGACGACTATGTCCACTGGGAGCGCAAGGTGACGCGCAAGCCGGATGGCGCAACTGCGTATCCGTAAGAAGCAAAGCACAACGTTTCTTTGATCTTCAGCTTGATCACCAGGCTGCGTCGGAGCTTTAGACCTGCGCCTGCTCTGCTAACGAGAAACTACAAGGAGGGGCCGTGCAGCCGCCCCTCAACTCTTTAAGACTCTAATGATTTCGCGTCGCAATCATGTACCCACGCTAGTTCGATTCCATTCAAGGCGTGTAGGGCGACCACGCCTAAAATCGACCTCGTCCTGCCGCTGACGATCGCATGTTGTCGAGGAGAACGGCGATGAGCAGAATGATGCCGCGGACGACATATTGGTAGAAGGCCTGAATGTTAAGCAGGTTCATGACGTTCTCGGCAATACCCATGATCAGCACGCCGACGATGACGCCGGTCATTGCGGCGCGGCCTCCGGCCAGAGAAACGCCGCCCAGAACGCAGGCGGAAATGACCGAAAGCTCAAGCCCCGTTGCCGCATTGGGCTGGCCGGAGGTGATGCGCGAAGCGAGAAGAATACCAGCAATGCCGCAGACCAGGCCCTGAAGCGCGAAAATCCAGATGCGCATTCTGACGACGTTAACGCCCGCCAGACGCGACGCTTCCGGGTTGCCGCCGATGGCCAGCGTATTCTTGCCGAAGACAGTGCGGTTGAGCACGAAGCCGAAGACGATGAACAGCGCGATCATGATCCAGATCGGCGTCGGGATGGTGAAGAAGCGTGACAATGCAAGCTGGTAGAAGTCAGGATCGTTGATGCCGACTGCACGGCCATCCGAGGAAATCAGTGCCAGACCACGCACGATCTGCATTGTGGCAAGCGTTGTGATCAGCGCGTTGATGCGGAATTTCGCAATGACGACACCGTTCACGAAGCCGACGACGCTGCCGCAGATCAAAGCGCCCAGCAATCCCAGAATGATCGAGCCGGAGGCGTTCGAGACCATGACCGCGATCATGCCTGAAAATGCCACGGTGGAGCCGACCGAAAGGTCGAAATCGCGTGATGCAAGGCAGAACATCATGGTGCAGGAAACGATGCCAATGGTGACGACCGATTGCAGCAGGCCCAGCATGTTGCGCTCTGTCAGGAAGTTCGGCACGGAAAGCGAAACGATGACGAAAGCGATGGCGAAGATGACGACGAGACCCTGTTCGCCGAGCAGAATTTTCTTCAGAGAGGTCATGGAATTGGGTTCCTGAAATTAAACGGTGCCAGCGATGTTCTTGTCGGGCAGTGCTGCGGTCAGAATGGTGCGTTCATCGAAATCTGAGCGCGGAATATCGGCTGCGACCCGGCCCTGGCACATGACCATGATGCGGTCTGAAATGCCCATGACTTCCGGCAGTTCGCTGGAAATGACGATGATCGCCATGCCGCCTGCGGCAAGCTCATAAAGGATTTCATAGATTTCCGACTTCGCACCCACATCGATGCCGCGTGTTGGCTCATCGATGACCAGCACCTTCACGCCCTGTTCGGAAAGCCACCGGCCAAGAATGACCTTCTGCTGGTTGCCGCCGGAAAGGTTGATGATGTCCTGCTTGCGCGAGGGCGTCCGCACCCGCAGCTTGGCGATGAACTGTTCTGCGACGGATGCTTCTTTCTTCGGGTTCAATATGCCGAAAGGTGAGAAGTGCCGCCGCGAGGAAATTGCGATATTTTCCTCAATGGACCGGCCCTGAATGATGCCATCGAACTTTCGATCTTCCGGGCAGAGAACCATTCCGGCAGTAATTGCCGCCTTGGGGCTGTCGGGAGCAACGGCAACGCCGTCGATGGTGACTGAGCCTTGATGGCGATGGTCCGCGCCATAGAGCAGCCTCGTCATTTCGCTACGGCCAGCGCCGATCAGCCCGAAGAATCCAAGAATTTCGCCTTTTCGAACGGTGAAATTGACGGGCGCGCGCAGCTTTGGACCGGAAAGATTTTTGACCTCCAGCCGAATATCTCCGGGGGGGCGCTCTCGCCAGCCCCAGATATTGCTGATCTCGCGGCCAACCATTTCCGAAATGATCTGGTCGCGTGTCGTGTTCCTGATATCGGGGTGGTGCGCCGCCAGTTTGCCATCGCGCAGAACCGTCAGGCTGTCGCAAAGCCGGAAAATTTCATCCAGACGATGGGACACGTAGAGGATGATCGTGCCGTTGGCTTTAAGTTTCTCGATCAGCGAAAACAGGATTTCGCTTTCTCGTGAAGAGAGTGAGGATGTCGGCTCGTCCAGCGCAATGACGCGCGCATCCAGCATGACGGCTTTGGCGATTTCCACCATCTGCCGCTCGCCGATGGAAAGGGTGGCGACCTTGGCATTCGGATCGACATCAATGCCGATTTCCTGAAGTTTTGCCTTTACCGTTTCGATCAGTGTGCGGCTATCGATAACGCCTGCCTTGCCGGGGAAACGTCCGAGCCAGAGGTTTTCCGCCACGGTGAGTTCAGGAACAAGCTGCAATTCCTGATGGATGACGACGATGCCAGCGTCGAAAGCACCGCGGACCGAACGATAGGACTGCTTTTCGCCGTTGATCACGATGCCGCCGGTATCGGAGGACTGATCGCCGGAAAGAATACGGATCAGGGTGGATTTGCCCGCGCCGTTTTCACCCATCAGGCCATGGACGGCACCTTTCTCAATAGCGAAGGAGACATTGGATAATGCCTGCACGCCGGGATAGGCTTTAGATATATCGTTGAATTCAAGGAAGGCCATCATCGCCTCTGACTTTACAAAGGATAACCGGCGGCAGTGGCCGCCGGTGGGTCAATGTAGACGTTCTGGCTTACTCGATGCCGAGGCCGGCACGAACCTTTTCGTAATCACCGCGAACAGCAAGCGAACCGGAGGTCAGGATCAGCTTTTCAGGCTCCTTGTTATTGGCGATCCACTCATACATGTTGAGCGCGGTCTCATAGCCGTGACGCTTCGGCGAGATGATAACGGTGCCGTAGAAGCCGGTAGCGGAAGGCTTCTTGAACTCGTTGATCGCAGATTCCGCGCCACCGATCCCGACGCCGATCATGTTGTCAGCAGAAATTCCGACGGACTCGGATGCGCGAACAGCGCCAAGCACAGCTTCATCGTTCAGTCCGAACGCAATCCAGTGCTTGACGTTGGAATGCTTGTTGAGAACGGTCGTCGCGGCGTTGAGAGCTGCTTCCGTATCCGTCTTGGCCTGCGGCGCGTCATAGATGTTTTCTGCCAGGAAGCCCGCTGCTTTAAGCGCAGTAATTGCGCCTTCAACTCGGTCTACTGCCGTTGGAAGCTGGTCGTAGGAAACGCGGATTGCGCCGACGTCCTTCATGTCCCAGCCGCGCTTCTTGATCTCTGCGGCGATCGATTGCCCGACCGTTTCACCGATCTTGAGCGCAGAAATGCCCATATGCGGCACGTCTTCCAGCGGCTTGCCATCCGCGCCGACCAAACGGTCATCAACCGTCATCAGCTTCAGGTCGTTGGCGGTTGCCTTGGCAACGATGCCGGGGCCGAGCTTTACGTCCGGTACGCAGATGATGAAACCCTGTGCGCCCTGTGCGCCGAGGTTGTCGATGGCCGACTGAACCTTTTCGCCGTCTTCAGCGCCGATCTTGACCAGCGTAAAGCCCTTTTCCTTGGCGGCCTGTTCGGCGAATTTCCACTCGTCCTGGAACCATGGCTCTTCCGCCTGCTTCACGACGAAGCCGATTTTCACATCGGCCGCAAATGCAGCGCTGGCGGTCAGCGCAATGGCGCTGGCCATAACGATAGCCTTCAATGAACGCATGTCTTGTCTCTCCCTTTGACCCCGCGTGCCTCCCGCGGTCTTTCCTCATTATTCTTCAAACATCATACCAGTCAATATCATATGTATGATTTTATTTACTTACGTACCTTTGATCAGTTCGCCCGGTTTGCGCGTCTTTCTAAGGGCATCGGTCATCTCAGATCGTGCGACGCCGATCAACTGTTCCATGGAATGCCGAGCGGCCTCCGGTCGCCGCATTCGAATGGCTTCAAGCACATTTTGATGGGTGAGGATTGCCTGCTCGTGAGACTGGCTTTCGCGATTCGTCAGCCGGAAGCTGGCCAGCAGTGCGGCGCGAATAGCGCTGGCAAATTGTCGAAAGACCCAGTTTCCGCTGGCATTGATGATGGCGGTGTGGAACTCCAGATCTGCTCGGCTCCAGGCTTCGTTGTCCCGCGAATTCGCCTCCACCATGTCCTCGAATGCTTGGGAAATTAGGTAGAGTTGCCGAGCATTGGCGTTGGCTGCAGCCTGCGCCGCCGCAGCCGGTTCCAGCAACTGGCGCGCATCTATCAGTGACGAGTAAAAGCTCTCGTCGCCACCAACTGTCAACATCACGTCGAGCACGATGGGATCGAGATAGTTCCAGTTTTCTCGCGGCAAAACGATGGTGCCGGCCCGCGTGCGTGATCGGACCATGCCAAGCGCCGAGAGATACTGCATTGCTTCTCGTAGACTTGTACGGCTGACGCCGAACTGCTCGGTCATTTCAATTTCATTTGGCAATGTCGCGTTCTCCGCGAATCTGCCGGATACAATCAATTCTACCAGCTTGCACAACAGGGCTTCCCGAACACCCCGCTTACCTTGCTGGGCAATCGGCTCCCCCTGGTGTGTTAGAACCTGTTCCATAATTCTTATCCCCTGCGCCGCTTGGCTCTTGAATGGGTAGTATGAATGAACCGACACACGGTATCAAATTGAAAAATAAATCGTACATAAATTGACATGTGTGCGACTAATGATAATGTTTTGACATAGCGACCTTGAGGAGAATGGGTCGTCAAAAACTCGTGATGGGGAGGAAACAATGAAAATCGCCAAGTACATGGGTATTATTGCGGCTGGCCTTTTGGGCAGTGTCGCAACGTTGTCGGCGCAGGAAAATCTGAAGGTCGGCGCAATCTACATGGACGCACAGGGCTTCTATGCCGGTGTGCGCAAGGGCATCCAGACCGGCGCGACAGAAGCCGGTCGCAAGCTCGATGTTGTCGAAACGAATGCGCAGGGAGACGTCAGCAAGGAATCCTCCTTCATCGACTCCCTGATTTCCGCTGGCGTGCAGGCCATCATCGTATCGCCGGTGTCTGCCGATGGTTCCTACCGCGCGATCCGTCGTGCGCATGATGCCGGCATTCCGGTTGTCTGCTACAACACCTGTCTCAACGACAAGGACATGAAGGATTATATCTCCGCCTATGCGGTCGGCGATCCCTTCGATTTCGGTCATAAGCTGGGCGATGCAGCCGCCGATTATTTCATTGCTCAAAAGAACGATGCACCGAAAATCGCGGTTCTGAACTGCGAATTCGTGGAAGTCTGCGTCACGCGCCGCAAGGGCTTCGAAGAAGCGTTGAAGGCCAAGGTGCCGGGGGCGCAGATCGTCGCCAATCAGGAAGGCGCTGTTCTCGACAAGGCCGTTTCGGTTGCCAGCACCATGCTGTCTTCCAACCCGGATATCGATGCTTTCTTCGGTGAAGCCGGTGGTGCGACGCTGGGTGCTGCGCGCGCTGTGAAAAGCCAGGGCAAGGTCGGCAAAGTCGTCGTCTTCGGTGGTGACATGACCACGGAAATCGCGCAGGAACTATCCGACTTCTCGGTCATCAAAGCCGTTGTCGATATTTCCGGGCAGGGTCTCGGCAAGCTTGCGCTTGCACAGGCCATCAAGTCCATCGACGGCCAGCCGCCTGAAGGCATCAAGGTCGCTTACAATATCGATCTCTACAAGTCTTCCGAAGATGGCAAGGCCTGGCTGAAGGCCCACGCCGACGGCATTCCCTGATCGACCTTCTCATCGCTGCGGCTCCGTTTGGAGCGCGCCATGTAGCGCCGCCGGGCATCCGGCGGCCTCCACAGCAATGGAAAGACCCAATGACATCTGCTTCCCAGAACAGCCTGCCGGATAGCGCTGCCGTCGCTTCGATAAGAGGCTGCACGCGGCAATATCCCGGCGTGCTTGCTCTTGACGATGCCACATTCGAAGTGGCGCCGGGTGAGGTGAGAGCCCTGCTCGGCAAAAACGGCGCGGGGAAATCCACGCTGATCCGAATGCTGACCGGTGCTGAAACACCCGACATCGGGACCGTCCTGATCGGCGGCGCCGAACTTACCTCTTCCGGCTCCGCCCGTGCGCAGGAATCTTTCCAGAATGGCGTGCGCGTCGTTTATCAGGAACTCAGCCTTGTTCCGGGCATGACGCTTGCCGAAAACCTGTTTCTCGGGCGCTGGCCGCGCAAAGGCGGCATCATTCAATATGCAGCCATGGAAGCCGAAGCGGCGGAAGCAATGGCAAGCCTTGGCCTCGATCTTCCGCCTGACCGTCTGGTGGCAGGCTTGAGCCCTGCGGAACGGCAGTTGCTTGAAATCGCCCGCGCCATGATCGGGCGACCAAAGATCGTCATTCTGGACGAGCCGACAAGTTCGCTGGCCGCCGCCGAAGCGGAAAAGGTGATGGCTGCGGTGACGAGAGTCGCCGCACGAGGAATAGCAGTCATCTATGTCAGCCACCGCATGAACGAAATTCGCCAGATTGCGCATTCCGCCACCATCATGCGCGATGGACGGATCATCGACACCGTCGACGTCAAGGGTGCGGATACCCGCGAGATCGTCCGGTTGATGCTCGGCTCCGAGGCTTCACAGGCGGCAGCGCTGGAAAGCCATGCCTCTTCGGAGGTGGTTCTGGAAGTGCGGAATCTGGCACTTGCGCCAAAGCTTTCGTCCATCTCCTTCTCGCTGCGTAAGGGAGAGGTGTTGGGCATCGCCGGTCTGCTCGGCGCTGGCCGCACGGAATTGCTGCAAGCTATTATGGACGTGCGCGATTTCGATAGCGGCGATGTGCTGGTGGACGGACGCTCGGTCAAGTCCGTCGGTTACAAGCAGATGGTCGGCAAAGGTTTCGGCTATACGCCGGAAAGCCGCAAGGAGGAGGGCATCGTGCCGCTTCTCGGCGTGGATGAGAATACACTTGCTACCAATTTCTCCGGCGTCAGCCGCAACGGCGTCCTTTCGGGCAGCCGCATGGCGCAGGCGACGCGGGATATCATCGAGCGTCTACATATCAAGACCGCAAGCACCGATACACCAATCGGCACGCTTTCGGGCGGGAACCAGCAGAAGGTCGTCATCGGTCGCTGGGTTTACGCCGGAAGCCGCGTTCTTCTTCTCGATGAGCCGACGCGCGGCGTGGATATTGAAGCGAAGGCGCAAATCTACGCCATCATCCGCCAGCTTGCCGCGGAAGGCAGAAGCATCATTTTTGTTTCCAGCGAAATCGAGGAACTGCCGCTCGTCTGCGACCGCGCGCTGGTTCTGCGCGATGGCGCGCTGCGCGAAGAGTTCAAGTCACCAAACATCGATCAGGACACCTTGATGGCTGCCTGCATTACCGGACATTGAGGGAGACAGACCATGTCACTCGATCAAACTGCCAAAACGGCCGTTTCACAGAAGGCACCAAAGCGGGGCTTTACCCTGTCGAAGCATATGAACGAGCTTAGCCTGTTCTTTGCCATCGTTGTGCTCTACGTCATCTTCTCATCCACCGCGCCGGGCTTCATGTCCTTCAACAACCAGGTGAATATCCTGCGTGACGCGGCGACAATCGGCATCGCCGCGTGGGCCGTCACGCTCATCATCATCGCGGGCGAGATCGATGTCAGCGTCGGCCCCATGGTCGCCTTCATTTCGGTGGAACTGGCATTTCTGTTGCAATGGGGCGTGCCGACACCCGCAGCCTTCGTGCTGGCCATCGCACTTGGTGCGCTGCTCGGTTCCATTTCCGGCATTCTGCGGGCCTATTTCGATGTGCCTTCCTTCGTCGCGACGCTTGGCATGTGGAGCGCACTGCGCGGCACGGCGCTGTTCGTGACCGATGCCCTGCCGGTTTCCATCGGTCGCAGTGATATGCTGGATGCGCTGGACCGTTCCGTGCTTGGCATTCCTCCAGCCGCGATCATCATGCTGGTGCTGTTTGCAGCCTTCGCTTTCGTCAGCCGCAAGACCGCCTTCGGTCGCTCGGTTTTTGCGGTTGGTGGCAATGCCCATGCGGCTTTCCTCAGCGGCATCAATGTTGCGCGCATTCGCGTGGCTCTCTTTGCCATCGGTGGCGCGATGGCGGCCATTTCCGGCATTTTGCTGGTGTCCCGCCTCGGTTCGGGCAATGCCACGGCGGCGAGTGGTCTTGAGTTCGATGTGATTGCCGCAGTCGTTGTCGGTGGCACGGCGCTTTCCGGTGGCCGTGGCTCGATGCTTGGTACACTGCTCGGCGTGCTTGTGATTACGCTCATCGGCAACGGTCTGGTTCTGCTCGGCATCAACCCCTTCTTCCAGCAGGTGGTTCGCGGTCTCATCATCGTCATCGCCGTGCTTGCCAATATTCAGGCGATCAAGCGCAGCCTGTCGCGCAACAAGGGATGAGTGCGGCATGGCTGTTATTGACCTGAAATCCGGCCCTTTATCGCTGCGCATCTCGACAGAAGGCGGCATCATCCTCGGCTTCTGGAAAGATATCGATATAGGCCGCGTGCCGCTTTTGCGCCCGGCGAAGTCGAGTGACGCGGATGCTCTCGGCTCATCCTGCTATCCGCTCGTGCCATTCGGCAACCGCGTCGCAGGCAACAGCTTCGAGTTCGATGGCAGGGCTTACACGTTGACACCGAATACGGAATGGGACCCGCATTATCTGCACGGTGAAGGCTGGCAGGCCGAATGGTCGGTGGACGAAAGAACGCCGACCTCGGTTGAAATAAGTTTCACCTGCCAGGGTCCATCCACGCCCTATCGCTATCGTGCGATGCAGACATTCACGCTTGAGGATGATCGTCTGACATTGAGCCTTTCCGTGGAAAATATGGGAGAGCGCCCGCTGCCCTTCGGACTTGGCTGGCATCCCTATTTTCCGCTGACGCCGAAGACGACGCTGCAAGCGCCTGCCGAGCATTTCTGGACCGAAGTCGAGGGCTGGCTGCCGGGTGAACGAACGGCGATCCCTGCCGATCTCGACTTCAGCGAGCCTGCTCCACTACCCGAACGCTGGGTCAACAACGGGTATGAGGGGTGGTCCGGCGAAGCGACCATCATCTGGTCGGAGCGTCACACGCAGTTGAGACTGACCGCCGATCCGATATTCAGACACGCCTTCGTCTTCGTGTCCGACACGGCTTTCGATCCCTCGTTCGAGCGCGATTATTTCTGTTTCGAACCCATGTCGCACCTTGCGAACGGGCACAATCTGCCGGATTTGGGAGACCTCAAAGTGCTGGCACCCGGTGAGAAACTGGCGGGCAGCTTTACGCTTGAGCCGCGGAGTTTATGAGCATGCATGCGGAGTTTGAAAATGGCCGATAGCCATGGGTTCGACTACATCATCGTCGGCGGCGGCAGTTCAGCGTGCGTCGTCGCGGCACGTCTCGTCACGCCCGGCGCGCGCGTGTTGTTGCTGGAGCGGGGACCGGCCAAGGCCAATCCGATCATGCATATCCCTGCGGGGTACATGAAGTTTCTGGCGAAGGATACGTACCTTGCCATGCACCAGACAAAGCCGCAGCCACAGCTGGGCGGTCGCGGACCTATCGTGCCGCAGGGTAAGGTTCTGGGTGGCGGAAGCACAGTCAACGCCATGGTCTATATGCGCGGGCAGGCGGCGGATTTCGATCTGTGGAACGAACTCGTCACCGCTCCCGGCTCGAACAATGATGGTTCTTGGTCCTACAAAGACCTTCTGCCCTACTTCAAGGCGCAGGAAGACAACGACCATCTGGCGGGTGAATTTCACGGTGTCGGCGGGCCTCTGAAGATTTCGCATCTCGGCCACACCAGCCCGATGACGCGCACTTACGTCAAAACCCTTCAGGGCATGGGGATCCCCTATAATCCTGACTTCAACGGTGCGGAGCAGTTCGGCGTCGGCTTCATGCAGCACACCATTGACTGGAACACGCGAAAGCGCTCCAGCGCGGTCGATGCGTTTCTGGCGCCGGTTATGAACAATCCTAAGCTGACCATCGAAACCGGCGCGACCGTGACTTCCATCCGTATGGAAGGAGACCGGGTGGTCGGCGTGGACTATGTTCAGGGCGGTGCGAGAAAGAATGCGGAAGCAGGCGTTGAAGTCATTCTGGCAGCGGGTGCCTACCAGACGCCGAAGCTGTTGATGATTTCCGGTATCGGACCGGAAGAACAGCTCAAGCAGCATGGCATTGCCACGAAACTCGCGCTTCCGGGCGTGGGCAAGAACCTACAGGATCATTATGAATGCCCGGTCGTCGCCACGACGAAGGGCTCATTCGGGTATTACAAGCAGGATAGTGGCTGGCCGATGATCAAGGCCGGTTTGCAATATCTGATGTTCAAGTCCGGCCCAGCTTCGACCACCGGCGTCGAAACCTGCGCCTTCTATGACCCGGATGGCAACAATGACCGTCCAACGATCCAGATGTTCTGCGTTCCTACCGTCTATCTGGACCGCGATGTGATGGGCACCGATCCTGGTGATGGCGTAACGATCAATTCCTTGCTGCTTCGCCCGAAAGCACGTGGCTCCGTCACGCTTTCCTCCAGCGATCCCTTCGCCAATCCGATTGTCGACACGCAGATATTCGGCCATCCCGATGACCTGAAGCTGACCATGGCTGGCTTCCGTTTCGCACGTCAGGTGCTGGCGGCATCCCCGATGCGCGACCTCATCGACAAGGAAATCTTCCCCGGTGCGGAAGTGACCAGCGATGATGCGATTGCAGCCCATTGCAAACGCACGGTAAAGACCGGCTACCACCCCGTTGGCACCTGCAAAATGGGCCATGATGGCGACCCGGATGCGGTGCTGGATACCAAGCTGAACGTGCGCGGAACGCGTGGCCTGCGGGTCATCGACGCATCACTCATGCCAGCCATCGTTAGCGGCAATACCAACGCTGCCGTTCTTGCCGCCGCAGGCAAGGCAGCGGATATTATTCTTTCCTGATTGGATTAGACCCATGAGAATTACCAAACTGACTACCTACATCGTTCCGCCGCGCTGGCTCTTCCTCAAGATCGAAACTGATGAAGGTATCGTTGGCTGGGGTGAGCCGGTTGTGGAAGGCCGTGCGCTCACCGTTGAAGCTGCCGTGCAGGAAATGGCGGACTACCTGATCGGCAAGGACCCGTTTCTGATCGAAGATCACTGGACAGTGCTTTATCGTGGCGGCTTCTATCGTGGTGGCGCAGTGCACATGTCGGCGCTGGCGGGTATCGACCAAGCGCTGTGGGATATCAAGGGCAAGGCGTTGGGGCAACCGGTGCACTCGCTTCTCGGCGGGCAGTTGCGCGACCGCATCAAGGTCTATTCCTGGATCGGTGGTGATCGTCCTTCGGATGTGGCGCAGAATGCGAAGGATGTCGTGGCACGCGGTTTCAAGGCTATTAAGCTCAACGGCTGCGAAGAAATGCAAATCGTCGACACGAACGAGAAGGTCGAGAAGGCCGTGGAAACCATCGCGATCATTCGCGAAGCCGTTGGCCCCCATATCGGCATCGGCGTTGATTTCCATGGTCGCGTCCATCGCCCCATGGCCAAGGTTCTCGCCAAGGAGCTTGAACCTTACAAGCTTATGTTCATTGAAGAGCCGGTTCTCTCGGAAAACCGTGAAGCCCTCAAGGAAATCGCAAACCACACCTCGACGCCGATTGCGCTGGGTGAGCGTCTCTATTCCCGCTGGGATTTCAAATCGGTTCTGGCGGATGGCTTTGTCGATATCATTCAGCCTGACCTTTCGCATGCCGGAGGCATCACCGAATGCCGCAAGATCGCGGCCATGGCGGAAGCCTATGACGTGGCGCTTGCACCGCATTGCCCTCTGGGACCGATTGCACTTGCTGCCTGCCTACAGTTGGATGCAGTCTCGTACAATGCTTTTATTCAGGAACAGAGCCTCGGTATTCACTACAACAAGAGCAATGACATTCTGGACTACCTTTCCAACAAAGACATGTTTCAGTATGCCGATGGCTTTGTTTCTATCCCGCAGGGTCCCGGTCTTGGGATTGAGATTGATGAGGCATACGTCATCGAGCGTGCCAAGGAAGGCCACCGTTGGCGCAACCCGATCTGGCGTCACGAAGACGGTAGCTTTGCCGAGTGGTGAGTGAGGACAACGCCATGACGGGAAGACTTGCAGGCAAACGCATTTTTATCACCGGTGCAGCGCAGGGCATAGGTCTTGCGCTTGCCAGAGCATTTCTGCGCGAAGATGCCGCTTTGTATCTTATTGATCAGGATGCTTCTCTCCTGGACAGAGAGGCCGGAGAGTTGAAAGAAAGTGGCGGAAAACTCGGCTGGATGGCTGCCGACATAACGGATGCGGAGGCGATCGCTTCTGCCGTGGCAAATGCAGCGGACGAAATCGGGCCAATCAACGCGCTCGTCAACAATGCGGGCGTCAACGTCTTTGCCGAACCTCTGGAGACGAGCGATGAGGAGTGGCAGCGCTGCTTCGACGTCAATCTCAAGGGCGCATGGAACTGCTGCAAGACCGTGCTTCCGGGCATGATCGAAATGGGTGGCGGCGTGGTGCTGAACATTGCATCCACCCACGCCTTCACGATCATTCCACACACCTTCCCCTATCCGCTGGCGAAACATGCGTTGCTGGGAATGACGAAATCGCTGGGGCTGGAATATGCGCCGAAGAATATCCGGGTGAATGCGTTGGCTCCCGGCTATGTCGCAACGCAAAAGGTCATCGATTACTGGAACAGCTTCCCTGACCCTGTCGCTGCCGAAGCGGAAACAATGAAGCTACATCCTGGCGGGCGTATCGCGACCCCCGACGAAATTGCATTGGCTGCGGTCTTCATGATTTCGGACGAATGCCCCTTCATGAACGCGACATGCCTGACCATTGATGGCGGCTTGAGCGTGCAGCAGCACCCGGGTTGACTTGTATGCGCTCGTCAAGTCGATGAGGGTCGATCGCAAGGCCGGCATCGAAAAGAGCACTTCAATAGCACGCAGGGCCACATCTTCAGGTCTACAGTGACGCTGGCGATCAAAATTCTCAATGCGAATATTTAGTGAAAGTGAGGTCGATTGGCTGTGAGTAAACGTTGGCAAGCTTTGCTCCTCAATATCGAATTAGGGTTCAAGTTATCATCAAGACCATAACGCCGGTCAGCCGCCGATGGCCTATCTGGCGGTAGGCGTCTTGCGCCGGACCGGAGCACCTTCGTCCCGAAAGGAGTGTCAAGGTTGTCGCCGCAGCCAGTTGTTCGTCGCTTATCAAGTCCCACAGAAGACATTGTGATACCCACCGAGATCTCATCATCCACCATCTACGCTATTGCTGACGTCCACGGGCGCGCCGATCTTCTAGAGGCCTTGCTTGGATATATCGCTGCTATATCGAGCAATCATCAATCAAGGCCGGTCATAATCTTCCTTGGCGACCTGATTGACCGTGGCCCTGACAGCCCAAAGGTACTTGATCAGGTCTGTTCGACGCTTGATCTTTATCCGGGCTCCCGGTTGATCCTTGGCAACCATGATTTTTACCTGCGCGAGCTTCTTCGAGGAACTCTTACCCGTGAGGACGCCGTTAATTGGATGGATTGGGGAGGCGTTGCAACAGTAAGCGCGTACTCCAACCGTCCGGTTCCTGATTTCGACGGCATCGCTGCAGATATACGCCGCGTTTTCCCACACCACGTAAACTTGCTAGAAGATGCGCAGACGTTCATGGAGATGGGCCGCTACTGTTTCGTTCATGCGGGAATACGTCCGGGCGTTCTCCTCGCAAATCAAGACGAATACGACCTGCGCTGGATCAGGGCCGGGTTTCTCGACCACATGGACGTTTTTGGTCCTGTAGTATTGCATGGCCACACAATTACGAAGTCGCTTCGGCCCGAAGTCTACTCGAATCGCGTTGCGCTGGACACCGGAGCGTACCGGACTGGGCGGCTGAGCGCCGCTGTGATCAGGAAAGATGAGCTTTCACACTTCCTATGCACCGAGTTGACCCATGGCGGTGCTATCGAAGTGGCAGAGTGGCGGCCAGACTGACCTACAAGGTTGGTAGTTCGATTGTGCTTAAGGCTTTAGTTGGCGCAAACCCTGCGATGTTATCCGCTATCGGACCGAGAATTTGCCCCGCAACGCGATTTTGGCGTCGTTGGTAATGGATTCGCCGTCGTTTAGCGGGACACCATTTCCGGTCGCGATAGCATCATCACCGCTCGCCGCGAGGTGAAGTCACCGTTCTGATCCATCGTGAAATCAATGTCGATAAGAGATCCTCGACCGATAAACCATGGGACAAGCGGATCTCATCAATTTCTTGGATATGATCAGTCATTACAGGCTGTCTCATAAGCCCTGGCGATCATCAGCAGCCGGTCTGCAACCACGTCGCCGTCATGCTGGCCGCGACTCCATGCATCTTCCAGTTCTTCGACCACGGACACATGCGCGCTATCCTTCGGCAAATCGTCGACCAGATAAGGAAAGACCCCAACTGTCTTTTCAAAGGGAAAGAGCAACTGATTGGCCAGGACTTGTAGTGAAGGGAACCTCCCACCGCCCCGCGAGCGCCATGTGTCGCCGAAGGCGGCCGCGACATCACCGAGCGTCATGCCCAGCGTCTCACGGCATTGTAGGATGTTGGCGATAAATACCTTTGGGCAATTCGCTCGCCCGACCGCGTCCATCACACCATCGACCAACAGGTGCGGCAAAATGCTGGTGTAGAAACTGCCCGGACCAAAAGCGATCAGGCCCGCACGCTCAATGGCTTCCAGCGCCGCGGGATTGGCGGTAGGCAGCTGACCGTGCTCACGCGTGAGTTCTATCCCGCGAACACCAACCCCGGCGTCCTTGTCCGACATCTTGGTGATCGCATCCTGTGGAGCGAGCCGGCCGCCGTCTTTCAAGCTTGCAGATAGGATGAGGTCACTGTCGAGCGAGGATGGCCAGACATTGCCGGAAATGCCGCAAAGCTTGCGGAAGACGAAAATCGCGGTGTTGACGTCGCCATTGTGTGCAATACAGGCGCCAGTCAGAATGAAATTGCCGATGCTCCCGTTTCTGAAATCGAAATCGTTGCCCACGGTCTCAGAAAAAGTTTCAGATAGTTCAGGATCGCGCCACGCAATCCGGCTTCCATCCGCTCCAAAAGTGGGTGGCGTCCCTCGGCATAGAATTGAAATTCTGCTCTAGCCTCATTGACGCTGCGATTGGAGGAAAGGCGCGTGTTGCATATTCGTACGACATCGCCTGACCTTCCTTCTCCATGCGCCATCGTCATCAACGCTTGCCTGATGTCACCAACGGAAAGAATGCCGAGCTTTTCGCGAATGACCTTGGAGCTTCCGCCGCTGTCCCAAGCGGGGACAATGCGAGTGAGATCTACCGGACGGCGACTAAGCGCGATGTTGATAGTACGGCAGGCGCTGCCTCCCGAAAAAAGGACTATGTTCGTCATTGGCAGCTATCCGCTTCGATCACATCCAGCACGATAGCAAATTTTTGTGGCGCATGGTCCGCTCAAATTTCACCGCGAACAAACCGAACGCGCATCACCCCCAACGGTCTCTCCTCCGGGCCACGCAATAGTACATCGTGACCCCAAGGCAGATTTCGGATGCTGATATTCATCCATTCGCCTGGCTCTACGTTACCAAGATAGACGACGTGCCTTGAGGCTAAAGTTCTCGGGCGCGTCTCGCCTGCTTGAAACAAACCCCGATCCGCCAAAGCGCTATAGCTCGGAAAGTAAAGAAGTCCGGCCGCATTGAAGTCTGTCGCCGGGCACGGCAGGACTTTTTGCGTTCCCGACATTCCGGAGAGTTTAAGACGGGCGTTGCGAATGTCGCGCGCGGTGGCTGAGGCCTGCTCGGCGACGCGACGAACCGCGAGGGGAGCCTCAGGCGGCATCGCCAACGCTCGCGGGCTCCGCCGGACGACCGATCGGTTGATCCCCGGTTCGGAGCGTCCTACAAAGGTCGAGACCAAAATCATGCGGCCTACAATATCGCCGCCAGCGGTGATACGGATAAGTGACGCCAGACGACCTTGGCCGACGCGGTAGAGATCGGCGGCCAGTGCCATCTCCCCGCCCAGGCGGGGAAGGCGGGGTCTTACGAGTCGCAAGCTAGTCGCGCAAAAAGCCGCATAGAGTGGCTCGCCCTCTGAGCACGTGAAGACCGCGTGCCGCTGTCCCATGGCGCGCGCGATGAGCCGCCAGTGCAAATCACCGGCACGGCGCTTGAGCCATTGCTCCGAAATGCCGCTGTAGCCCATTTCTGCCATTCCAAGAACGTGTCGTTCAATTAGCTCCGTTCCGTCGTGCCTGGCGAGCTGGAGAGTGCTCATGCAGCCAGCCTGTCTTTTTGGAGTGCAACTATTTGTTCGGCGAGATAACGGCTGTCCTCGTCGATACCGAGAAAGCGTCCAGAGCCCCAAGTGTTCAACCAGCCGAGGCCAATAAAATACAGACCCGGTGCATCCGTAACTCCGCGACGGAACACGGGCTTGCCTCGCTGATCGAGGCAGTCGACCTTCAGCCACGAATAGTCCGGACGGAAGCCGATCGCCCAGATGATCGACGTTATGCCCGCCTCCACCAGATCAACTTCGGTGATTTCTTGAGCGGGACGCCAGACCTTTTCGAAAGGGGGTTCCTCTGGAGCATCGATTGCTTGCGCGGCGATCCAGGCATCGATCTGCTTACGTATACCGAGGTAGCTCCGGTCAGCATCATCGAGGTTCTTCTCAAGGTCGGGCAGGAACGTCATCGTTGTGCCGGAGCCACCCGCGACCGATCCGTATAGCCGAACGCCCTCCAGGGCGTATTTGCGCAGATCGATCTCCTTCCCGCCGTCTCGGCCAGACATGTAATGGTTCGTCTGGGTGAGCGCTTTCACAGGATCGGGATGGCTATCGATCGTGACGGCATAGGTGCCGGCATCGTAAAGCCAATCTGTCGCGTCGCGCCCACGATATTTACGCGGGCTGCGCGGAGCCGGCCCTACTGCCAGGTGCACCGGACGACCTTCCAGATGAAAGTCGTCCATGATCTGCACGCCAGATTGCCCTGTGCCCACAATCAAGGTTCCGCCATCGGGCAGCTGCGAGGGCCGCCGGTAGTCGCGCGAGTGCATCTGGAGAATCGAGGTGTCCAGATCGGACGCGTAGGGAGGCACGATCGGGTTGTCATAACCGCCTGTCGCGATAACGACCTGGTCCGCAGTCATGGTGCCGATGCTCGTCTCGATCCGGTATCCGCCCCCCTCGCGAGGGGTGACCTCGATGACATCTACCCCCTCCCGGAGTGGCGGGTTGAAGCTTTCGAAGAAGCCATCCAGATAGTCCACGATCTCTTGCCTGACCATGAAGCCATCCGGATCCTTGCCCTTGTAGGGCCAGCCCGGCAGTCGGCACTGCCAGTTCGGCGTAACCAGACAGAAACTGTCCCACCGATTGTTGCGCCAGCTTTCGAACTTTCGGTGGCGCTCGAGGACGACATGTTCGATCCCCTCCTGCATCAGATACCAACTGACAGAAAGACCGGCCTGGCCGCCACCGATGATGAGAACCGGTACGTGTGGTACAGTATCGTTCGTCATAACAAACCCTTTCATGACATCGAGAGGCAGGTGACCTTGGCGTCAGCCGGCTGAGCGGCAGCTGTCGTTTCGATCTTTGCCAGTTGGTCGAGTGCGGAGGAGCAGGCGAAGCCGAATTTAGCCGTGACGCGGTCCGATGCTTCGTTTAGACCGGTGCGCGCACGTTCGACAAATTCGCTCAGCGGATACGTGCATCCGGCTTCGAGATGGCGCGTTATGGCGGTCGAGGGCGAGTAGCAGCTCTCCTCCGTGCCATCAGGCCATCGAATGGTAAAGCGTACTTCAGGCATGGGCTATCTCCTTTGCGAGCGCGATATAGGGGGCTGCCGCGTAGTCCCAGAAAGTTGCCCGGGCGCCACCGCTCGTTAGATCGATCCGGGAGCTGTCCGTTGCATGACCGATGGCAGCTGCGCTGATGCCCCGAGCAGCAAACACGTCGCAGACATCTTCTGCCCGCTCCGGGCGGACCGAAAGGAGAAAGCCGAAGCTCGGGAAGCTGCGCAGCCAGCGTTCGAGTTGAACGCCTTGCGGAAGCGGGATGTCGGCCAGCGCGATATCGAAGCCGCAGCGTGACGATTCCGCTAGCATCAGCGCTGTGCCGATAATACCGCCCTGACTGATGTCCTTTCCGGCATCCACCAGACCGGCCTCGGCAAGCTCCGGAAGGATCTCGTAGTCGCGGCGCAGCCGTTCATGGGGCGCATCAAGGGCGGCGCACCAGTTGTCGAAACTTGGCCGATACTGCCCGCGATGATCGATGGCTGCGATAAGCAGATGTCCAGGGGCGGCTGCAAAGCTGGAAATCAGCCTCTTTGCACGTCCCATCACCGAAACGGCGAGATTGAGATCTTTGCTTCGGAGGTTCGTGTGACCACCGACAATCGGCACGCCGTAGGTCATCGCTGCATCCCGTAGCCCGGTAAGCAGGGGCTCGGCAGACGCCGCGTCCGGTGCCCACACGGCATCGAGCAGCGCGGTCGCACGCCCTCCCATGGCAGCGATGTCCGAGAGGTTCACCATCACGCCGCACCACCCGGCGAACCACGGATCGTCTTGCACGAACTGGGGCATGAAACCTTCCCCCGCCAGCAGATCCCAAGTGCCGTCCGGAGCTGGAATTGCGGCGGCATCGTCGCCGGGCGTTCCCGCGGTTCCGGCTGATATCGAGAGCGCTCGCGTCGTGCCTGCTATGTCCAGTTTGCTGCGGATCGATGGGTGGGCTGCGAGTGCTGCCGCCAAGGCATGTACGTCCATCATGGCCTCCGCGCTCTGGCGGACCAGCCGATGGTCGGGTCGCATATGGGGGGATAGTGATCGAGTGAAGCCAGCATGTGCATGTGGCGCGCGCCATGCAGGTCGATCTCTCCTTGCGGCTCCCAATGCAGCCGGCGAAAAAGAGGTACGTTCTGAAGCTGGACATGGGCGTGAAACTCACTGCACCCGAGGCCATTCGCGGTACTCACCGCCAACCGGATCAGTTCCGCACCCAACCTTCCGACTTTGCGATATGCGGGAGCGACCGCAAGGCGCGAACCCCACCAGATGCGGGGTGCTGGCTCATGGATCCTGACAGTGCCCACGACCTCCGCAGGCTCTGCCGCGAATAAGGAGATTGCAACAAGCGGTATCGCGGTCTTGTCGATTTCGTCGCGGTCATCGCCGACGAAAATACGCTGCTCCTCCACAAACACCCGGCGCCGGAGAAGAGATACACCCTGAAGTTCCCAAGGCTCGGATGCTGCCCGGATCAGGAACTCCGGGCTTATGAAGGCAGAGTGATCCATCAGGCTCATGCCGGAATCCTCAGCTTCTCATAGGTCGAGAGCGCCGAGCAGGCACCGCATTTTCCGCATCCGGCCTTGATATCCGAGGCCTTTAATCCACCATCGATGACGATCTGCGACAGGGGAGCCAGGATGGAGGCCATGAACTCTGATTTCGGCGCGGGGTGGCTCTCGAGCGGTGTTCCGGAGATTGGAACGAACGGGACCACGAACGGATAGACGCCCAATGCAACGAGGCGTGTCGACATTTGCAGAATTGCCTCGCGGGTATCGCCCAGGCCCGCCAGGATATAGGTCGAGACCTGCCCCCGCCCGAACACTTTCACTGCTGCTTCGAAGCTGGAGAAATACTTTTCGAGCGGAACGCTGGCCTTGCCGGGCATGATCCGTTGCCGGACTTCTGGTGTCACCGCTTCAAGATGCATTCCCAGCGCGTCGGCGCCCGCATCCTTCATCCGTTCATGCCAGATATCGTCTTCCGGCGGCTCGCATTGGACCTGGATAGGCAGGTCGACGACGGCCTTAACCGCACGCGCGCTCTCTGCCAAAACGGCAGCACCACGGTCCTTGCCCGCAGGCGTGCCGGTGGTCATCACCATGTGCTTCACGCCGTCGAGTTCGACGGCTGCCTTTGCGACCTCCGCCAGTTGCGCGGGGGTTTTGTGCGCGACAGTCCGGCCGGCTGCAAGGCTTTGGCCGATCGAACAGAACTGACAGGTCTTCTTGCGGCTTTCATAGCGGATGCAGGTCTGGAGGATCGTCGTGGCGAGGACGTCGCGGGAGTGAAGAACCGCGATCTTGTTGTACGGAATGCCGTCTGCAGTCGTCAGATCGTAAAATCGCGGCCGATTGGGAAATCGAATTCGGGCGACCTCGGATCCTTCCCTGGTGATGCGCGCACGGCCGTCGGCATCGGGCGCCTCCACCAGATAGGGACTGTCGAATGCAGGTGCGGTATGTACCGGCACCATGACGGTTGTGTCGCCGAAATTGATGGCCTTGTGGTCCGAAGGACCTGCACCACCGCGCCTGCTCTCGTGGCCGGCACGCGGATCGACGAGACGCATGCCTCGCGTCTGAAGATCGTTGATGAGTTCTGGATCTATCGATGGCAGGTCACGCATCCTGAGCCTCCTCAAATAGCTTGCCTTGCTCTGCATCGGAAAAATCGCCTGTAAGGCCGATCTGGTCGAGTGCGCGTGCGGGCCTCGTGTCATGGACAAGGTGCAGCAGTTCAGGCCGTGCATAGTGTCCGACGGAATCCATCATCCGCTTGCGCTTGGTGATGAGCCGCATGTCGAGGTCGCCGATCAGGATCCCTTCGCCCGATGTCAGAGGGGGTACGACATGGCGGCCTTCCGGGGTTATGATGCAGGTCATGCAGCCATCCCGAAGACCCTTCTGCAGGCTGGGGTCCGGGTGAATGGACGCGATCTGCTCCTCGCTCAGCCAGCCGGTGGAATTGACGACAAAACAGCCCGATTCCAGCGCGTGGTGGCGCATCGTGACTTCGATCTGTTCGCCGAAGATTGGACCCACCAGAGAGCCGGGAAAGTGCGAGGCGTGAATTTCCTCATGCTGCGCCATCAGCGTGTATCGGGCGAGGGGGTTGTAGTGCTCCCAGCACGCCAACGCGCCCATGCGGCCGACAGCAGTTTCGACCACTTTCAGACCCGCGCCATCGCCCTGTCCCCAGATCATCCGCTCGTGATAGGTGGGCGTGATCTTGCGGCGCTTGAGTTTCAGGCTGCCATCCGCGTCGAAGATCAGCTGGCTGTTGTAGAGCGAGCCGTGGTCGCGCTCATTGACGCCAAGGACGATAACCGCCTTGCGTTTGCGCGCGGCGTCAGCGACAGCCCGTGTTTCCGCAGATGGTACCGTGACGGCTTCCTCATAAAGCCGCAGGTGCTCCGGTCCCTGCTGTACAGGCGGCAGAACGAAGCTGAAATAGGGATACCAGGGCACGAAGGTCTCGGGAAACACGATAAGCTCCGCACCTTTGTCAGCGGCTTCGGCGATCGCATTCAGGACCCGTTCGACGGTGCCAGCGCGTGACGTCAGGTCGGGCGCGATCTGGACTGCTGCGGCACGTACTGTTTTTGGCATGACTGGCTCCTTCATAGCACCTTGGACTGAGCACCCCGCTCGCTGCGAAGCGCGGTGCGAAGATCAAATCAGACGGTCCATGTATCGATGATCAGGGCGTTGGCCTTCTTGTGCAAAAGCACGCAGTCCAGAACGTCCTGTGGCAGGATCGGGATGATGCCGGGGATCAGTGCCGGTTCTCCGTGCCCGTAGAGGGCCTGCAGGGCGAAGCGACATGCGTAGACTTTGCCGCCTTCCTTCATGAAGCGCTCAAGGTTCTTGTTGAAATTCAGATGACCGGGGAAAGCTTCATCGCCGAGCTTGGGGAAACCGCGTTGGATCCCCAGTGTCACGCCGGGGCCGTAAAGAAGGATCGAGGTCTCATAGCCTTTCCGCTGTAGGCGAATGGCGTTGAGGATGTTCACGAGACCGATTGAGCCTTCGAACGCCACGGTGTGGAAGGTAACAAGCGCCTTTTCACCAGCATCGGCTTTTACGTCCTCAAAAACCTTGGACTCGTAGTCGACAAAGAAGTCACCATCCTTGTGCGGCGGTTGCGTTACTTCAGGCATGTCTGCATCTCCTTAAGCGGGGTTGATGCAGAAACGATACGAAGGAAATTGAATGAATCAATAAACAGTTCAATATCCATACAATAATTTATTGTCGAAAGACAAAATTGCAAATATTCTGTGCAGTCTGCTCATTAAACATTCGCATTTGAGGCCGTTGTGAACGATTTATAAGCTAACAAACTTTGTCAATTTGCTACTTGAACAGCCAGACTTTTATCCATACAATACGAAACAATGACCAATAGGGCATATTAATATGTTAAAGTGGCTCCCGGAGCTTCGCCCGGACGGCAAGCCTCGATACCTTCAGATTGCGGACGCAATCGAGCTGGCAATCAAACGGGGCGATATCGCTGCCGGAGATCGACTGCCGCCGCAGCGCAGGCTCGCCGAGCGTCTATCCATTGACTTCACGACAGTCAGTCGCGCCTACGCCGAAGCGCATTCACGTCGCCTCGTTGAGAGCCACGTTGGAAGAGGTACCTTTGCCCTTGGTCGACCGAAGGAGGAACATCAGATCGATCCTCGCCGGGCCGGCGATGAGGATTTGTCAATGAACATGCCTCCCGAACCTCAAGATCCGGACCTTGTGGCGCGGATGCAGGATGGGCTGCAGACTGTCTCAGCCAACCTGATCTCTCTTCTCCGCTACCAGTCTACAACCGGCGGTGAACAGGATAAAGCGGCAGCATCTTCATGGCTCTCAAAAAGGGGAATGGTGCCGAGCCTCGAGCGGATCGCGATCACTCCAGGAGCCCATGCAACCATGACGGCGATTCTGTCGACAATGACGAGACCCGGAGATGTGGTGCTTTGCGAGGCGGTCACCTACCCTGGCTTGCGGGCGATCGCGGCTCGCATGGGATTGCAACTCGTGGGAATTCCGATGGACGCTTCCGGCATTCTGCCGGACGCGCTTGACGCCGCCATCCACTTGCATCAACCGAAAGCGTTGTATCTCAATCCTACGGTTCACAACCCCACGACATTGACAATACCCCGGGGCCGGCGGATGGAAATTGCTGAGGTGATCCTTCGGCACAGACTGCCCCTGATCGAAGATGACGCATATGGTTTCATCCCTGCAGCCGCGCCTGTCCCATTCGCAACGCTCGCGCCTGACCTTACTTGGCACATAGGGGGATTGGCAAAATGTCTCGGCGCAGGATTGCGTTTAGCCTATACGGTTTCCCCCAATACCAGGGCTGCATATTCACTTTCCCAGGCAATGCGCGCGAGCGCAGTGATGCCTTCACCGATCTGCATGGCGCTCTCGACGCGATGGATTGAGGATGGGACTGCGGATGCCGTCCGACACTTCGTCCGGACGGAAAGCTCAGCCCGACATAAGATCGCGATCGAAGCGCTTCCAGACTTAGATGTCAGAGGCGAACCGGAAGCTTTCAGCATATGGCTAAAGCTGCCCAAGGGTTTCAGCAGAGCGGAACTTATGGGACGGATGGCCGGTCGTCATGTCGGGTTGATGCCGTCAGACGCATTTACTGTTCTTGGCGCACCTGACGAGCATGTCAGAGTGTGTCTTGGGGGCATCGTCAACCGCGAGCAACTGCGCGCCGGATTGCTATTCATGGCGAACTCGCTTTCCGACGGTGGCTGGATGGGCTGACAACGTACCCGTTAAACTACCTGATGAATTCGTCATTATCGACGGTGAGGTTGTCGCCATGGTTGGGCAAGGGCGGGCCCTTTCGGGGTCCTGACAAAGCTGAGACCCTAAGTCGTTGTGGATAGACCTCTTTATAACCCACCCTTTTGCGCTCCGGCCTGATGTTGGCGACAGGAGGGAGAAGTAGCATTCACTCGTGATGATCTCGGCTTTTCCGCTCGTTATGGAAAGAGGCGAGGTGCAGCGTCAAGTAGGAGCCAGTATCATCCACTACGCCGCCTTCCCTGGCACTTTCAGAAGAAGCAGGTTCAATCCTTCCGAAATCAGTGGGTGCGCAATGATCGAATCGCGAACCGCAGTGTAAGGAAGCCTTGCAATCATGGCCATTTGCACTGCGGTGACAACTTCACCCGCGTTCGTACCCAGCATCGTAAACCCGAGAATCTGGTCGGAATGAGCGTCGACCAGAACCTTCATGAAGCCGCGCATAGCGCCATTGGTGCGAGCGCGTGGCACGGCGGTCATTGGGAGCTTCGCCACGCGGACTGCTATGCCGCGCTCGCTTGCCTCTCTTTCATTCAGGCCAATGCGTCCTAGTTCCGGTTCAATGAACATGGCATAGGGAATGACGCGATCACGCGTGGTGCGGTCTCCGCCTGATAGCTGAGACTTTAACACCCTGTAGTCGTCGTAAGACGCATGGGTAAACATCGGTGTCCCGGCCACTTCGCCGATCGCCCAGGTATTCGCAGCTGAAGTCGCTAACCGCTCATCGACCTCGATGATGCCGCGTTCGTCTACATTTACGCCAGCCAGATCCAGTCCGAGATCCGAGGTGAGAGGTGTTCTCCCCGCCGCGACGAGAATGTGGGTTCCGGTGACGTTTGTTTCGTCGCTAAGTGAGACCGAGACGTAACTACCCGACCGCCCTTGAACTTCAACCGCCTTTACGCCCGTCCTGATAGTGATGCCATCCTCTCGAAACGCTGTTTCGATTGCTTCGGAGACATCTACGTCTTCGCGGTTGGCAACGTGGGGCGTCTCCTGAAGAACGGTCACTTTGCTACCAAGCCGGTGAAACGCCTGAGCCATTTCGAGGCCAATGTAGCCGCCACCGATCACGATCAATTCTTCGGGCGTTTCTGTTGTCTCGAGAGCCTCTACATGGGTCAAGGGTTCACTGGCGCGAAGCCCTGGAATACCCGGAATGGACGCTCGGGTACCTGTATTGATAAAGACATGCGTGCCCTCCACAGTCCGCGTCCCGCCGTCATTCAGTTCGACTGTGATTGTTCTCGGAGCTGTGAAGCGGCCTGTCCCAAGAATGAGGTCGAAACCCGAGGCGATAAAACTCTTCATGTTGATATCGACCATTTCGGATACAACTGTGCGAATACGATCATATGCGGCGCGCATATCCGGTTTGAATGAAGCCGGTGCGGCGGACTTTGCCGCGTGGGCAGTGCGGGCACTTTGGATCAAAGTCTTGCTAGGAATGCAGGCGACATTGATGCAAGACCCGCCAATCATTCCTTTTTCGATGAGCGCGACACTCTTGCCTGCCGTTGCGAGCTCTATCGCAAGTGTCTTCCCGCCTTTTCCGCCACCCAGGAAAACGTATTCAAAATGTTCGATGTCAGACATTGTCATTCCTTCCTCGTGTTGATGTATCCGATGTGGCCGCGTGTCGCGGCTGCGATCTGCCGCGTGGATGCGATAGGGTTGTCAGGGCGCCGCCACTGGATAAGCGGTGCCCCCAAACGGCTCTTGAGCCAGAAATCTGTAGGTGTAGGTCCGGCGCAGGAACCGCCAGCCGTCGGCCTGCCGGATGACGTCGTCGTTATAAACGGCGAGGTTATCGTAGAATGTGTTTGCTCCGCGACCGTGCTCGCGTATCACAAAGCGCGCGGTTGCGTGGTCGCCGTTGAGACTGAGCACGCCGGAATGGGTCATCTGCATGAAGTAGTGCTCTATTGTGAACAACTGATTCAACATCTTTCGTATGCCGTCCCGTCCTTCACCGCGCAAAGGAAGGGGCTGACCAATCTCCCAAACGGCTCCATCTTCCGCCCAGGTCGAAATAAACGCGTCAACGTCTCGCTCATTCACTGCATCGGAGACGCGTGCAGCGAGTTGCTGAATGGCCAGTTGATCTTCCAGGCGCTGCAAGCGCATCAAGGACTGATCAGACATTCCTTTGCTCCTCATATTCGAGACGGCGAGCGACGAGAGCGACGAGCATTAGACCGCCAACCAGTCCAACGTGCTCCAGGAAGGAGGCGAGAGCATCAAAGTGGGCAGCCCCTTGTATCGCCCAGAACGGGTGAGCGAACACCGCACCAAGCGCCGTAAAGACACCCAGTATTCCGGCTCCAAGCCAAACCAACTGGCCAGTAAGAATGAGAAGTGATCCTGCAATCTCAACGGCCACGGTGAGGGCAGCCATAAATTCCGGCGCGGGCAAGCCATAGCTAACCTGTTCCGCAACCGCCGCACCGAAATCAAACAAGTGTCCGAACGCCGAAACGAGGAAAACCAAGACGATCGCAAGACGGGCAGCGAGCCACGTGCCGCGCCAATCGAGTATCTTGGCGATCAATGGTGGAGCCTTGAGTTTGATCATCTCTCTCTACCTCTTGGATTTGTCAGGAAGGGGCCACTGAAGTCGGCCTCACGTTTTGTCTGGTGTTTGACGGCTGCCCCCGGCCCTAGCGCGCGAGCTATCGCTCAACGTACGGCTTGAGATTTTCCCTGAACGACGGTTACCTGACGTTTCCACTGAACATTCCCCCTTTGAACACGGGTGCCTTGGGATCGGTGGTGAAGAGGACGATGTCTGAATCGGTCAACGCCTCGATGGCTTGTGACTCCGTACCCAGATAGTAAAATTCGCCGGCGCTGATCGTGATTTCGCCTAGACGTATCTCGCCCTCGAAGACGAAGAGCAGGTTCACTGAAGACGGCGTAGGCAGGGTGGGGATCTGCAAGCGCCGTCCGGCATGAAGACGAGCATCTCGTACCCAAGCTTGAGCGCGAACTTCGAATATGGCACCACTCGGTGCTACGAGCAGTCGCCACTCGTCCTCACTGTACGCGCTGTCGAGACCTTCGAACTGTACCTTGGGCTCAAGATCGCCTTTGCGAGGACGCAAGAAAATCTGCAGGGCCTTGGTCGGCTCGTCACCAATGACACGCTCTTCATGCTGAAAGGTATGACCCGCGTTCATCATCATGAGGCGCTGAGCGTTTACCTCCTCACGATTGCCAACCGTGTCCAGATGCAACATCCGCCCACCTCGCTTGTAGGTGAATATCTCGTCATCCTTGTGGGGATGCATGGCTATGACGTGACCCGGCTGGATCAGCGCGCGATCAATGCGGCCGATCGCTCCAATACCGCTGTCGCCTCCGTCAAGCGCCGTCCCAGGATAGAAGATCTCGACACCAAATCCGTGTTTCCAGTCGCCGTGTTTTACAGAGGGATCGATTTTAATCGGTTTCATTGCAATTCTCCTTTTGTCTGCCTTTGCGAGCGCCTGAAGCTGAGCCGACGTTCTCATTTTGATTTCATTGATCTCAGTGCAGTTGCCGACTGCGACGAGCGCCCCGCCTGAGCGCCGACTTTCTACCCATTTTGAAGGATCGGCATTCTGAGCGGCACTCGTCGCCGCAGGCCATGGATTAGGCTCTCTGGTCATGCCGCTAAGGGACCTCTCGGTGCTTTCGCGACGAAAGCGAGCAGGATGAGCCCCGCCATCGCACAGTAGAATGTCAGCCAGAACGCATCGATATAGGCGAGAGTGTTCGCTTGCTTCTGAACTTGCTGAGCAACCAATGCGGTGGCCCGGCTCGTGGCGAGGCTTTGCCCCGAGCTCGCCACTGCCCGTCCGATCGCCGAGATCGCATCCGCCGAGATTTCCGATCCGCGTTGCAAGTTCAGGCCGACGGCATAGGAATGGAACTGCTCGCCCTTGCGAATGAACGTCGTCATCAAGGCCTGCGCAGTCTGTGTTCCCAGCACGCGGATGACCTGGATATAGGCAGCCACTGCAACTGCACGTTTGGGATCGCCATGGGCGATGGCGACAGCGATGACAGGCAGGAACGTGAGAATATGACCTGCCCCCTGTAGCACCAGCATGGTCCTGAAGTTTTCGCCACTCCAGTCGGAAGTGAGACCCGTGCCGATCAAAGCTGCACCCGCAAAGCAGCACAGGCCAGCAAACAGGACCAGACGGCCGTCTATGCGATGCATTGCCCAGACAGCCACCGGGGTCATGACGATCAAAGGCACACAGGCCCAAATCACGAGCGTGGAGCCCACCTGCTCAGGCCGAAGCTGCATGACATTAATGAGGAAGTTCGGAACCAACGCGGTATTGGAACTGGCGCTCATCAGGTAGAAGAGCGATACCACCAGCAGCAAGATGACGTTTCGCGCGCTGATCGCGCTTATGCTCGCCCATGGATGCGCGACCAGCACTTCGTTCAGGAAAAATGCTATCATCAAGGCGAAGCCGCCGAGAAGCGTTGATACGACGACTCCATTCTCAAACCAGTCCAACCGGTTACCCTGGTCAACCGCGACGAAAAGCATGGCCAATCCACTGCCAAAGAGGATCATGCCTCCCCAGTCGGCGTTGCGAATGAGTTCGCGGTTGGGCTCCCGGCGCGCTGTTCCCTTAAGGATGAGCAGTGCCATCAAAGGGGCAAGCACGACATCCTGCCAGTACAGTAGTTGCCACCCCAGATGCTGAACATAAAGATCAAGAAGACCGGTACCCGCATTCGTCGTGAACGCTGCACGGAAGGCATAAAAACCGATCGCCGACATCCACCACTTCGATGGCAGGGTCTGAAAGATGATCATCAGGGTTGCAGGGATAAACAGGCCAAGCAACGCGCCGTGAACTATGTGAAGTCCAATGAGGACGTGATAGTCCCGGGCGAACGGTATAATTGCTGATACGAGAGCGTAGATAACTGCAGGTCCGACAATGACGCGGCGTATTCCATAGGCAGCGGCAAACCAAGCGACCGCAGGCGCCAGGATAATCTGAGGCGCTGTGGCCAATGTGCTCAGCCATGCGCCTTCGTCGTAACTGAGGCCGAATGCGCCTTTCAGATCGACGAGGCCTATCCCGAACATGCGGCTATGAAAGCCAACCATGAATGGCCCAAGCAGCACCGCGAACACTGCCAGCAATGGACGATGCATGGCGACGGAATTCGGATGAGCCGGCATTGTTACGATGTTGGCCATAGTTGCCCACCTCTACTCAGGCTTGACCGCTACCGAGACGACCGCAGACATGCCCGATCTCAGTTTGGCAAGTGCCGGCGATGGCTCGAAATCGATGCGGACCGGAATGCGCTGGACAACCTTGGTGAAATTGCCCGTGGCATTGTCTGCCGGCAGAAGCGCGAACTGAGAGCCAGACGCGGGTGAAAGGCGGCTGACCTTTGCCACAAAGATTTCGCCAGGCAGCGTATCGACACTCACCGTGGCGACCTGACCCTCCTTCATCAACCCGAGCTGTGTTTCCTTGAAATTGGCGATCAGATAGACCGATGGTAGCGGTACGATGGATATTGTGTTCGACCCTGGGGTTACGTAATCGCCGACATGAACCTGCCGCTCGCCGACAACGCCGTCAAAGGGCGCCGTGATCTTCGTGTAGGACAGCAAAAGTTCAGCAGATTGCAGAACCGCCTTGGCTGAATCGATATTCGCAGTAAGTTGCCCTTTTTGACCCTCGATGAATGAGAGCTGGGCCTGCGCCGACGCGATGGCAGCTGTTGCTGCGGATACGGAAGCTGATGAAACCTGTACCTGCGCCAGTGCCTGTTCTTTTTTCTGCTGAACACCAGCGCCACTTTGGGAGAGCGCGATCTGTCGATTGGCCTCTGTCTGAGCAAGGTCGGCATTTGCTTGTGTCACCGCTAATTGGGCGCTCGCTTGCGTGATAGCAGCACGCTGGAGCTCTTCCTGATTTGCAAGGTTGTTCAACTGCGCAAATGCTGCCTCCAGGGCCGCTTTGGCTTGATCGCGCTTTGCCTCATAATCGGAAGGATCGATCTGAAAGATCACATCACCGGCCTTGACGGAAGCGAAGTCAGACACGTTCACTGCGCTGACATTGCCGCTTACCCGCGCGCTCAACCTACTCATTTCTGCGCGAACATAGGCGTTGTCCGTTGTCTGCGTCGCAGCGCCCGCGGTCCAGACGTCCCATTGTTGTGAACTCAAAGCCACCATCGCCGTTACTGCAGCCACGACAGCGAGTGGTACCAGAATCTTCGTGTAGTCACGCGCCGTACTGCTTGCCGGCGTCTGCGTTTCAGCCTTCTCGGGGACAAGAACCGGGCCTGTCGTTGCGCTGCGAGACATTTTTTCTAACCTTTGCGACGCTGATAGTTTGCGCGGATTCAATGGCTCCAAGCTATTTGCAAGCATGCAGGCGAGGTAGCCCGACAATGCGACATGGAGTCTTTCGTGAAGTGGAACGATGACTTGAAGTACGGGTGTGAAAGCTTTGATTTGGTCAGGAAGCGCGCGCTTGGGATGGCCGCCGCTGATTTCCACTAAACATGCCACCGCGATAGGACTCAGCCTTGGGATCGAACGCAAAGAGGACGACATCAGCCTTTGACAACGCACGCATCCGGCCGTCGCTGTTTGTCAGGAACACGCTTTCACCTTCCGTGAAAACCTCATCCTCAAAGGCGATCTCTCCGCTGTAGACGTAAAGCAGCATGTCCCGGCCTCTATCAGAAACCGGGAGAGGTAGCTGAACATGGCCGCTCAGCCGCGCGTCAAAAACCCGGACGTCCGATCGCACGATCAGTGGCGCGGTCCGTGGTCCGGCAATCAGCCGCCAGCTGTCGATGCTCTCTTCCTCCGCAAACTCATGAAATTGAACCTTCGGCTCAAGATCGGAAACGCTTGGTCGCAGAAATATCTGCAGCGCCTTGATCGGGCGGTCGCCGAGCATCAGTTCCTCATGTTGGAACGTATGGCCGGCATTCATCATCATGAACTGCGTGGTGCCGAGCTTCTTCTCGTTTCCCACCGTGTCGCGATGAAGCATCTCGCCGCCCCGGATATAGGTGAGGATCTCGTCGTCCTTGTGCGGGTGCATGCCGATCAGATGACCGGGCTGCACCTGCGCGCGGTCAATTCTCCCGATCGGGCCGATCCCGCTATCGTCCGAGGTCAGCGTCAGTCCGGGGTACAGGATCTCGACGCCGAAGCCATGGGCGAAGTCGCCGCGTGTTTGCCCCGCAGGCACTTTGGTCATGGTCGTGGTCATGGAAATGCTCCTTTCATTAGGACGCGGGCTCTTTTGCCCGCGCCAAGACGACCAATGCGCGCTCAGTGGTAGTTGAGGATGCCGACCAGCTTCTGACCGAGCGGGCTGGTCCAGTCGACGGCAAGCTCTGAGATGATCTGGTCGACGGTGGTGATAATTGCGCCAGCCTTTTCCATGCGGCGCAGGGCGATGTCGTCACCGTACTTGGTGTAGGAGGCTGAGGCGTCTGCCGAAACCTGCACCTCATAACCTTCGTCGAGCATCTGCAGGACCGGGAAGGTGACACAGATCTCGGTCGTCACGCCTGCGACGAACAGCTTCTTTCGGCCGGTCGCCTTGACCGCCTGGTTGAATCCGTCGTGATGCATGGCGTTCACGATGCCAGGACGCTTAACGCGTGCTTCGAAGGCTTCAGGCAAAATGGCTTCGAGTTCCGGCAGAAGCGGTCCCTGAACCTGGTCTTCCATGCTGGACGTCAGGATCGTCGGAATGTTAGCGGCTTTGGCGATGCGGGCAAGCTTCAGCGCGTTCTGCTTAACCAGATTGATGTCGTGCGAGTGGGTCCATGCCATCGTGCCGATCTGATGGTCGATGAGCAGCATCGCGGAGTTTTCGGGGGTAAATACGGCCTTATGCATTGTCGTGTTCCTTTTCCTTGTCGGCGGCGGTTAGTAAGTTGGGTTTCGATCCGTCCGATGAGTTGAATTTAGCGTTGCAGACTTCGGCGCGGTAGCTCTATGATTGGCCACTCTGTGGAACGAAAAATGGAACGCTAGAAATGATCAGCTTCGAGGACATGCAGACATTCGTGGAGGTGGCGGACGGTGGTGGCATCACAGTTGCCGCTAAGCGCCTCGGCCTGCCAAAGTCGATCGTCAGCCGGCGGCTTGTGCGCCTCGAGAGTGAGCTCGGCGTCCAGCTTCTCGCGCGCACGACAAGAGGTGCGTCTTTGACTGAAGCAGGCGCCTCTTTCCGGGAACATGCGGCCCGCATGTGCCTGGAGATGGATGTCGCCCGCGAAGAAATGCTGCCGACGGGAGAGCTACGGGGACGCCTTCGCGTGGCTGTTCCATCGTCCTTCGGTCCTGGACACTTCGCGCCTGCGCTCGCGGAACTCGCCCGGCGGCATCCGCTGCTGCAGCTGCACGCACATTACAGCGACAGATACGTCGACCTTGTCGCTGACGGCTTTGATTGTGGAATACGCGTCGGCTATCTGCAGGACTCGAGTTTGACTGCGCGCAAGATTGGAGTATTTCCGGTCGGTCTGTTCGCAAATCCGGAATATCTGCGCGTCCACGGCGTTCCGCAAAAACCGTCAGATCTGCTTGAGCATCAAGCCATCCTCCAGGGGACGGAAAGCTGGAAGGTCTCAGACGGCAGCCGGACCGTGATCATCAGCGGTCAAGGAAGGTTTAAGGCTGACAGCGCCGCGGGTATCGCGGAAGGAACCGCAGCTGGGCTGGGCATTGCGGCACTACCTGTCGTGATCGCGCAAAGCTATCTCGAGGCTGGCACGCTTACTCCGATCATGGAGCAATATAGCTTGCCTGAGGTCGGAATTTATATCGTGCGGCCGCCAGGATCACACGTGTCGCGAAAAGTGAGAGTACTGATCGACTTTTTTGTAGAGCGTTTCGCGACGGTCTCTGGGGAAGCGCCACGCGGGAGAGCGTAAGTCTATGTCGAATGATGACGCTTCTGAAACGCCGCGCCCCAGTCGCGCATCGCCATTAACACTGGCGTAAGCGTCTTCCCGAAGGGAGTGAGCGAGTATTCAACACGTGGTGGGACTTCGGCAAACACTTCGCGAGCCACAATCCCGTCGGCTTCTAGCTCGCGGAGCTGCATCGTGAGCGAGCGCTGGCTCGGGTCGCCGACCAAGCGTCGTAGCTC
Source organism: Agrobacterium sp. InxBP2 (assembly GCF_026191755.1). NCBI lineage: Bacteria > Pseudomonadati > Pseudomonadota > Alphaproteobacteria > Hyphomicrobiales > Rhizobiaceae > Agrobacterium > Agrobacterium sp. InxBP2. Next base: position 76,673 of record NZ_JAINDY010000018.1, on the reverse strand, counting down.
ACCAAAGCGTCGTGGACCGGCGAGAAGCCGATAAATGATCATCGGCTTCCATTTTCCGCCGGTAACATCAACGGTCGTTTCGACGGGGCACTTCTGGCCAGCAGTCATTATGCGCTCCAATAGTGTACTTTCTATACCTATAGGCAAAACTGTTGCCTACTTGCAAGTGCGCTTGTCTTGGACCTAGTTGAGGGTAGTTACTCGAAGGTGAGTTATGCGAGCTGCTTTTTACGACCGGCAGGGATCGGCTAAAGATGTGCTAACCGTGGGCGGACTTCCTGATCCGCAGCCTGGCGCGGGAGAGGTTCGCGTGAGGATTGTCGTCTCCGGTATCAATCCGTCCGATATCAAGACGAGAACCGGATTTGGCGGCAAGGCCATGCCATTTCCCAGGATCGTGCCGCACCAGGACGGGGCGGGGATCATCGACGCCGTCGGTACCGGCGTGCCTCCGTCGCGCCTCGGCGAGCGCGTCTGGATCTACATGGCGCAGTGGGGTAGGGCGTTCGGTACTGCGGCGGAATTTGTCGTCGTGCCGACCGTTCAAGCCGTAAAGCTTTCCGACAACGTGTCGTTTGAGATCGGGGCCTCGCTCGGCGTTCCAGCAATGACCGCGCATCGATGCCTTTTTGCCGACGGCGACCTGCGCGGCAAACGGGTACTTGTCCAAGGTGGAGCAGGGGCCGTTGGTAATGCGGCAATCCTGCTTGCAAAATGGGCGGGTGCGTGGGTGGCTGCGACGGTGAGCCGAGAAGACCAAGCGGAGGTCGCGTGGCGGGCTGGGGCAAATCTCGTCATCAACAGGCACGAAGAGGATGTCCCAGAGCGAGTACGGTCGGCAACCGGCGACCATGGTGTCGATCGTATTGTCGATGTCGATCTCTCTGCAAACATCGACGCGGCGATCTCCTGCCTCGCCCGCGACGGGGTCGTCTCGGCCTACTCGACGGAGTCGCCGCAAGCTAAGTTAGCCATCCCATTCTTTCCCGCATTGCTCGGCGGATTCTCGTTTCGTTTCGTCTACGTTTATACGATGCCGGAAGCCGCTATGCGGCAGGCGGCCGAAGAGGTTTCGGCCTGCGCTGCCTCTGCGGCATACACTCCGCAAATCGCGAAAACATATCCTCTTGACGCCGTGACCGAAGCACACGAATTGCAGGAGAGCGGCAAAGCTGTCGGAAAGGTCCTTGTGCGACTTTGAACGGGTTGACGCGCGAGGCCAAGCTCCGCGCGTCGTGGCTAAGATCATGAAATGATGGCCTTCGGCTCCAGAAATGCCTCAAGGCCGAACACTCCATACTCGCGGCCGATGCCCGACTGCTTGAAGCCTCCGAAAGGAGCAAGCGGTTCGTGGGGTGCCCCGTTGATGACGACGCGTCCGCTGTCGAGCCTATCCGCAAGCGCCTGCATGCGTGCCACGTCGGTGCCATGCAGGTAGGCTTGAAGTCCATAAGGAGTGTCGTTGGCGATCGAAACGGCTTCGTCATCGTCGCGGTACGAAATCAAGGACAGGACTGGTCCGAATATTTCCTCTCGCGCGATGCGCATCTGGTTGTTGACGTCGGTGAAAATCGTCGGCTTCGTAAACCATCCGCGAGGCAGCCCTTCAGGCCGACCCGGCCCCCCCACCAGCAGGCTGGCGCCCTCTTGCAATCCCAGTTCAATGTAGGACTGGACGCGGTCATACTGTTTCTGGCTGACCATCGGGCCGATCATCGCATCCGGATCATCTGGCGCGCCGACCTTGAATGCGTTTATCTCCTGCTTCAGCTTTGATACAACGTCGTCGAGGCGATGGCTTGGAACCAGAATGCGGGTGCCTGCAACGCAGGCCTGGCCACTGTTGACAAAGCCCATCCTCAAAACGGCAGGGATGACCACCTCAAGATCGGCGTCGTCGAGAATGATGTTCGGTCCCTTGCCGCCAAGCTCAAGCGTGACACGCTTGAAGCTATCGGCAGCACTTCGCAGAATTTCCCTGCCAACCGCGGTCGAGCCGGTGAAGGTTATCTTGGAAATTTCAGGATGCCGGCTGAGTTCGGCGCCGACGACGTTCCCGAGCCCGTTGACGATATTGAAGACACCTTCCGGCAGTCCCGCTTCGTGAAGGCACTCGAGGAGGATATGCGTCTGGATAGCGCTCATCTCGCTCGGCTTGATGACGATGGTCGTGCCGGCGGCGATTGCGGTTGCCAGCTTCGAGGTAATAAAACCGATATTGCTGTTCCAGGGCGTGATGGCAGCGGCGACGCCGGAGGGTTGCATAACGACACGAGCGCGGCCGATCTTCCGCTCGAACTGATAGTCTTCTAGAACGGTTGCCATAGTGGCAAAGCTTGATGCGGCATGCGGGACAGAAAACCGTGTGAAGACTTGCGGCGCCCCATACTCAAGTGCCATAGCTTCGGTTAAGTCTGGCACGCGCGCAAGAACAGCCGCGTTCAACTTCTTAAGCATGTCGATGCGCTCAGCTTTCGCCGTACGCGAAAAGGCGCGAAATGCACGCTTTGCCGCGGCCACAGCTTCTTGAGCGTCTTCGGCGTCGCCGAGGCGAACCGTGCCAATTTTTTCCTCCGTCGAGGGATTGTGGAGATCGATGGTCTCCGTTCCATTTGGCGTGACGAACCGTCCGTCGATGTAAATCGTGTCGATGTTGCGCATCTTAAACTCCTATTCGCAGTAGAGACATATTTGGCATCTGCAAACTGTCCTGATAAGATGGCCAAAAACGCTCAGGCTGATAGGAGATTACGGACAATGATGCGCGGCTCACTCGCGGAACTGGAGGCTGTCCTTGCCGTTTCCTCTCGGGGTGGTTTCAGGGCAGCAGCGCGTGAACTCGGGATCTCGTCTTCGTCGCTCAGCCAGCAGATCGCGACCTTAGAGACGCGCATGGGTGTGAGGCTATTCAACCGTTCGACCCGAAGTGTTGTTCTTTCGGCGGCGGGCGAGCAATTTGTCGCCAGCGTCGGTCCGGCGCTTGAGGCGATCCGGAGCGCGGTCGAGCACGTCAATGAACACCGGGCGGAAGCGACCGGCACTCTGCGGATCAACACGTCGGTGGGCGCAACGCGGATGATCCTGACGCCGCTGATCCTGGAGTACATGCGCCTGAACCCGCAGATGGCGGTGGAGATCGTTACGGAGGGCGCCCTGGTCGACGTCAATGCCAAAGGCTTCGACGCTGGGATCAGGATCCGAGAGGCCGTTCCTCCCGACATGGTGGTCGTCCCGATCGGTGATAGTATCCGACCCGCTATCGTTGGGTCGTCTGATTACTTCCGCCGTCATGAAAAGCCTCAGGTCCCGGCGGATCTCCAAAATCACCTGTGCATCCGTGCCCGAATGGCAAGCGGAACCATCTATCGCTGGGAGTTCGAGCGGCGAGGGGAAAGTTTCGCGCTTGACGTTCCCGGGAAGCTCGTGCTCGACGACAGCGACCTTATGCTTCACGCCGCGCGTGAAGGGGCAGGGCTCGCCTACCTAAGTGAGTGGCAGGTCAAAGATGATCTTGCTGCCGGCAAGCTAGAGCAGGTGCTTGGTGACTGGACCCCGCCTTATCCGGGCTTATGTCTCTACTATCCCGGCCGACGAAATACCCCGGCGAAGCTCCGCCGGCTCGTGGACTTGATCCACGAGATTCGGCAGACTCTGGATATCGAAAGATCGTCATGAATTCGATGTTTCGTTGCGCTCTCGCTGAATACGAGCCAAACCCCGGAGTTTTCGAAAAGAGAGAAGCGCTGGCGGCCACCTCTCCCCTCCCGGCAAGACTTATTTCTGGATGAATGCCAGCATGTCCGCGTTCAGGACATCAGAGTTGGTAGCAAGCATACCGTGTGGGTAACCGGGATAGACCTTCAGGGTACTATTCTTGAGCAACTTCACGGCAAGTTCTGCAGACGCCTTGACGGGGACGATCTGGTCGTCGTCGCCATGCAGGACGAGCGTCGGCACTGAAATCTTCTTCAGGTCCTCAGTCTGGTCGGTTTCCGAGAATACCTTGATTCCCTCATAGTGGGCCTTGGCGCTCCCAATCATGCCCTGCCGCCACCAATTCTGGATCAGGCCCTGCGAGATCTTGGCGCCTGGTCGGTTAAAGCCGAAGAAGGGCCCTGACGGAAGATCGAGATAAAACTGGGCCCGATTGTCGGCCAATGCCTTTCGTAGGCCATCAAAGGCTTCAATAGGTGTACCATCGGGGTTAGATGGTGTTCTCAGCATCAGCGGTGGAATTGCACTAACGAGAATAGCCTTCGCCACACGGCCTTGCGGCTCACCGAAGTCGGCGACATAGCGAGCTGTCTCGCCGCCGCCCGTCGAGTGGCCGATGTGGACAGCATTCTTGATGTCTAGATGCTCGTAGACTGCCGAGGCGTCGGCGGCATAGTGGTCCATGTCATGACCATCGCTTACCTGCTGTGAACGACCGTGCCCACGTCTATCATGAGCGATCACCCGGTAGCCCTTCGAGAGGAAGAACAGCATCTGGTTGTCCCAGTCGTCGGACGACAGCGGCCAGCCATGATGGAACACGATCGGTTGGGCGTCTTTCGGACCCCAATCTTTGTAAAAGAGGTTTACCCCGTCTTTGGTGGTGATGAATGCTTCTGTCATTGCCGTTTCTCCTTCTGGGGTGACTGGTACGTTGCCTGTTGCAGCGAAGGCTGGGATTCCAGAGGCCAGCAGCAGTGCTGAGCCTCCGAGCAAGATGTCTCGCCGCGAGACGTCAAATGGGTGATCTTTACTCATGTTAGTCCTCATGCTGATGGCGTGGCGTTCACTTGCTTCGAAGATCAGAAAATAATCGAAGCGTGCTCGGTTTTAGACGCCCTTGTAGACGAGGCGTGTGAAGAAGGCGGGGCTGATGATCGCCTTGCCCCATTGCTCGTCAAAAGCCTCGGTCGGGTTGGCTGCGACCGCCTCCTCGACAGAGCGGCCGGCTGATTTGAGCCTTGCGACGTTGTCCCGGATGGTGGCTAGCATCTCGTGATAATACTTCAGCTCGTCCAGCGACCCAAGCGGCTTGCCGTGGCCTGGAATGATGACGGTATCCGCATCCACTGCAGCGATGACCTTTGCTGAAGCTGCGATCGTTCCGTCTATGCTCCCGCCAGTCGAATAATCGATGAATGGGTAAAGACCGTTCCAGAAGATATCCCCGACGTGAATGACATTTGCTTCCTCAAAATAAACGGAGATGTCGCTGTCCGTGTGGGCGGGCTGATAGGCTGTGATGGCAATCTTTGTGCCTTCGAGCTCCAGGACCTTGTCACTCGTGATCAGGGTCGCTGGGATTGCGCCGGAGGGAGAAGGCGGAAAATCGAAGTTCCAATCATCAACGCGCTGGGCCTCAAGCAGGTGACGGCGGGTGTTCTCATGGGCAATGATTGCGGCGCCTACCGAGTGCAGCCACTCGTTTCCATCTGTATGATCGAAGTGCCAATGCGTGTTGATGAGATGCGTAACGGGCTGGTCGCCCAGCTTGGAAAGGGCCTGCTCGATCCGAGCACGCGTTGCGGTGATACCGGCGTCTACGAGAACCTTACGTTGTTTGCCGGTCAAGACGGCAATATTGCCGCCGGAGCCTTCCAGCACGGCAATATTTCCACGGGTCGTATATGTGGTGATGTCGGCATGGGCTGCCGCTTCCCTGAGCGAATCCACGATCGTTCCGGATTTCGCCAGCGAATTGGATGTCAGAAAAGGCGCAACGGCGAAGGTCGCGAGCGCGCCCGTGAGGAGAGATCGGCGATTAACGGGTTGTGAATTGGCTACGGGGTTCACGGCGAGGTCCTCCTTGGTTCAAACGATGTCCAAACCATACCTCCCGGAGCGCATTCGATAATTGGCAAAGCGCGTAAGTCTTTATTCCGCTTTGCGTAACAATTTCCTGCTCGGCCACGCGTCGGTAATCAGTGCTTCGGTGGCAGGAGGAGACTGGCCGCTACAATCAACGAGGCCCTTCTCAAGAGCCTCTACGCCATTGGCCAGGGGTCACACCCGTCGACTTTGTGAAGACGCGGGTGAAATGGCTTTGATCGGAAAATCCGCAGGAGTAAGCTATCTCGGCGAGCGAAAGCGCCGTTTCTTTTAAAAGACGCTTGGCTGCTTCGACCCTGTAGGCTCGTAGCCACCTAAAGGGCGGGTTTCCGGTTGTCGTTTTAAACGCGTTGCCAAAGACAGAGACAGGCATGTCCAGACTTGCTGCTATATCAGCTAGAGAAGGCTCGACAGTCAGATCTGCTGTCAGCAAATCCTTTGCGAGACGCTCCTGTCTCATACTCAGGCGACGGAACTTCACGTCAGACCGTGGAGCAGCGGAGTAGCGCTCTACAAGGTGACTATGGAGCGCTAGAATCAGATGGTCAAACAACAGACTTTCGACGCCTTCATTATTTGCAAGGGCCGACAGAAGAGCTTGGCCAAGAAGTTCCACAAATGGGTCGACGTGTGAATTCTTTTCGAGAAGGTATGAAAATTCCGGGACGCGGTCATCGTTAGATAGCTCACGAAGGGCCATCTCGGGTAAATGAATCTGTATAGAGGAAAATGGGTTAGTGAAGAGGCCTTGCGTCTCTTCTTCGAGGTGGACCAGGTTCATCGCCCCCGCAGGATAGTCATCCGAATTGACGAAACGACCCCATTTCCATTGCTCGTGGCCGGTCATCGGTGTCAGCCACAACGAAAGAAGAAGCGCTTTTTCACTTGGCAGCGGTGTGGTTAGTTCGCGCATCGCGTGAACCACCTCAAGATGTGTGAGTGTGATGGCGGACGATTTTATCGTGACGGTGTGGCGTGTCGGTGCAGCAACTAAGCCAAAGACGTTTCCGATAACCAGCCCGATCGGCGATCTGGAAGAAGCAATGAGCTCGCGTATCTCCTCGGGGCTATCTTGCTGATCCATATTTTTCTCGATTTAGCCGCCAATAGGAAATTCGCACCTTACCTTAGCCAGAAGAGAGATTTGGTCTTGAAGATAAACAACCGATTTTGGAGAATTTTGTCCACCCCCCGATGTTAGACGTCCGACGAGAGCAATGTGTCCAAGAGATTTTTAGAGCAGCTTCTTTTGTGTTATGTGGTCGGCTGTTAGGGTTTGATCAGGGGACCGGGGGAGGTAATTGGAGGATGTAGCACCACAGGTTGGTTTCGCTATCGTCCACCCCCCTTGTTCTCCTGCAAGTCAATTCGGAGGTTCTTCACAGGATGATCGTTGAACGCCAGTGTGGGATCGGGTTGGGGTGTTCTAATCAATGAAGCGAAATTCGCTTAAAGCTAATGGCATGGATGTCGTGCACGTGGTGGGCAACCAGGACGCCAGTGACAACGAAACGAAACCGGTTACGAACTTCGACGGGTTTAGCGTTGTTGTTCAAAGGACTAATTACGTCAGGCACAGTGTTTGGCGCTCAGGACGGCTGGTCTTCCATGGTGGGCACGCATCCGGAAGCATGGCGATAATGGACGTGGAAGAAAATTGGTCGTGTAGACCGGAGTCTGCCTTTGACAATGTGAGGTTCAACATCTCGAGCGCTGGATTGAGGGATTTTGCGCTCGAACAAGGTCGGGTTCCATTTGCACTGTTGCGAATAGAAGACGGGCCTGTCGATCCTGTTCTCAAAGGCTTAGCGGAAACCGTCGTTCCGCTGGTGTCCAATAATTCACCACACAGGAAGCTTCTGATAGACCATCTTGCCGAAGCAGTGAAAGCCCATGTGGCGTGTCGATACGGAGGCATTCCTCTGACTGAACGCAAAGGTGGATTGTCTGCCAAACACCTGGATCTTGCGACGCAGTATTTCGTCAGCTGCGTAGACAAGGAGGTCGTGATAGACGAGATCGCATCCCTTTGCGGCCTTTCTGTCGGGTATTTTATTCGAGCTTTCAAGCGGTCTACGGGATTAACACCTTACCAATGGCTCCTTGATTATCGCGTCCGCAAAGCTCAGGACATGTTGCGTCAAGGAATCCCGCTCGCTCAGATAGCCTTGGAATGCAGCTTCGCGGACCAAGGCCATTTTTCGCGTATCTTCAAGGCGAAGTTTGGTGTGTCTCCAGCGGCTTGGAGAGACCGCATCCGTTAAGCACCGAGTGACGTCGAAAGCGCTGCGGCTCGCGATCTTTAGCCCTTTTGCAAGGTAAATGTTCCGAATGCAAATGCAAGGCTGTCAAGCACGTGGTTCCGCTGCTGCGCTATTGTTGCGACCGCCCGACCTGAGTCTCTCAGCGGCGCGACCGTTTCACAATTTGAAATAAATCCTTCCACATTCTGCCGATTATCGCCGCGGCATGAACCGTTATGTTCTTCACCAGGTCAGCACATCGCTGCCACTCAACCTGAGGAGAACTCAAATGAAGCGCATATTGGCAGTCATGATGTTGGCAAGCGTGAGCTTTGCCTCGCTTTCTCATGCCGCGTCATCTCAACCGGCCAAGGCCGTCACAGCTACGCAACACGCGCCTGTCACGGTTCACTACCGGACGGTGGAAGTGGACGGAGTAAATGTCTTTTACCGGGAGGCAGGTCCAAAAGACGGGCCGGTTGTGCTTCTCCTTCACGGCTTCCCTACATCTTCACACATGTTTAGAAATCTAATCCCGCAACTTGCGGACCGCTATCGTGTAATCGCTCCCGATTACCCGGGCTTCGGCCAAAGCGACGCTCCAGATCATACAAAGTTCGCTTACACGTTCGGACATTACGCGGACCTCATTGACGGGCTTCTTGGTAAAATCGACGCCAAGCAATATACGATGTATGTCATGGACTACGGAGCACCCGTCGGATATCGGCTCGCACTTAAGCATCCGGAACGGGTGACCGGCCTTATCGTACAAAATGGGAATGCATACGCGGAAGGTCTGCGCGAATTCTGGGACCCGATTAAAAAGTACTGGGCCGATGGCTCAAACGAAAGCCGCGAGGCACTTGCTGGATTGGTCACACTGGAAACCACCAAATTCCAGTATACGGATGGTGTACGAGACTTGACCCGGATCAGTCCTGATAACTGGGTGCACGACCAGGCTCTCCTCGACCGTCCAGGCAATAAAGACATTCAGCTCGATTTGTTCCATGACTATGGAACGAATGTGCCGCTTTATCCGAAGTTCCAGCAGTTTTTCCGCGATCGCAAGCCGCCGACCCTGATCGTTTGGGGTAAAAACGATAAGATCTTTCCGGAGGAGGGCGCACATCCATATCTTCGTGATCTGCCTGATGCTGAAATCCACATCCTCGATACGGGCCACTTTGCTCTTGAGGACAAGCTGGATGAGATGGCCCCGCTCATCCATAGCTTTCTGGACCGTAAGTTGTCTGGGAAAAAGTAAAGTAAGCACAGCGGTGCGGTCGATGGCCGCGCCGCTGAATTTGATCGTCCCTCGTTGAAGCGTCGGTCCCCACAAAGTCAGGCAAGGGATTTGAAGCTGATCCCATCTGCCTGGAATTCGAGAACTACGATATGTTTGAGAGCAATAGACGCCATCCCGCTTCTGACCGGCTGGCGAGGGTGCCAGCGTCATTCTTCGGTATTGTGCTAGGCTTGGTCGGGTTCGGGAGTTCATGGCGGACAGCGTCGGAAGCATGGATGTTGCCCTCCTTGCCGGGCGAACTCCTCAGTCTGTCTGGCGTGGCGGTGTGGTTGATCATCACCGTGCTCTATGGGCTCAAATGGGTTCTAGCACCCGCGGCGGCGCTCGCCGAGGCGGAGCATGCCGTTCAATGTTGCTACGTGGGATTGGCGGGAGTTGCAACGATGCTCGCTGGTCTGGCCCTGCTTCCTTATTCTCTGCTCTTGACGGAGGTGCTGTTCGTTGCTGGCTTCGTGTTCACCTTTTTCTTCGCGCTGTGGCGAACCGGTCGACTATGGCAAGGTGCCAGAGACCCCTCCTCATCTACTGCTGTCTTGTATTTGCCAACGGTCGCCGGCTCATTTGTCACTGCGATCGTTTTGGGCGCGCTAGGTTCACGTGAAGCAGGGCAACTGGCGTTTGGGGCAGGTTTCTTTTCTTGGCTCGCTATCGAATCCGTTCTTCTGCATCGTTTCTATACCCTGCCCGAAATGACCGCAGCATTGCGACCAACCCTCGGCATCCAACTTGCACCGCCTGCAGTGGGGAGCGTCGCCTACTTGAGCGTCATCGGCAGCGTACCAGATGTGTTCGTGCACGCGCTTCTGGGTTACGCCATATTGCAACTTGCGATCATATTGCGCCTCCTGCCTTGGATTCTCAGGCAACCATTCTCGGCGTCATATTGGGCTTTCACGTTTGGTTTGACATCGATTTCGACGGCCGGGATCAGGATCGCGAGCGCAGGCAAGGACGTAATCTTCGAGAGCTTATCGGTCGTGTTGTTCGTTATAACAAATGCAGGTCTTATCGCCATTTGCGTTGGATCGATCTTGCTGCTGGCGCAGGGACGCTTCTTACCGGCCACTCCTATCGCATCCGTCACCTCGAATGGTCGAGTGTAAAGGTAAACGCATCGCCAGCAAGCGTGATCTTGACTTGAGCGTGCTCTATGCCTGCGCAGACGAGGGCGTAGTGTCGAAGAACTTCACCGGTTTCCGGTAAACACCAACCCAGGCGATGCCAGGTCGAAGTTCCCGGTTAGCTTCTTACGAAGCAGCTTCAAAGCCTTTTCTATATTCTTCACTATATCGAGGCGCCTGTTAGCTTGAGCGAGGCTCAATGCCCGCAGGCAATGCCAGAAGGCCGGCCCGGCCGAAAGATCATCATGCCAACCTAGATACATAACGCCAGCGTAGACCGACGGGGTGCCTGAAGCATCTCGGAAACACTGCCCGATAGTCGTTACTTCTAAATGATCTCCGTCATAAGTCAGGACTTTGTACTTATGGGAGTAACGGTCACCAGACAGTATGGCGTCGTCGATCGCATCTTTGAGACCGGATTTTTCCGCAGGAACAATTTTGTGAAGATATTCGATGATCGGCTGTCCCCTCTTTGCCTTTTCAGGATCCATGCCGAAGAGAACTGCCATGATCTCATCGGCATAGACAGCGTCTGCTTTCAGATCCCAAGTAAAGAGGCCCGTGTAGCGTGCATCAGGTTCTGTCTCATTGAGTGCGAGTGACAATGGTTGCCCCCTTGGTAAGCAGTTGTTTATCAACCTGCGACGTAGAACGGTCAGAATCACTCGTCGGTTGCATTGGATTCGAACAGACACTGTCTAATTCTCGCCGCACAACAAGGAAACGAACTAGCCCCACACAGCGATTGTGTCGTCGGCTGAATTCAACATATACTCCACCTGCCAGACTGTTAATTCCTCATATCGGAACAGTCGATGCCGTTGATGGACGGTCGCCGGTGCATTTCGCAGAGTTCTGCCTCATGAAGAGCGTAAGACACGAGAGTGAGAACTAGCGACGGAATCCTTCAGCCCTGGAAATATATCAAGCGCTGATTCTCGTCTTCCAGCTACGGTAACGCACAAAACGCGTCGATCCTTAGGGACCGGCGCGTTCAAGGCAGGTGCGGAGCTATTTCGGCTTCAGAAACCAAAGTCACTCAAACCGGGGTGATCATCAGGTCTACGGCCCAGCGGCCAACGAAACTTCCGATCAGCTTCACTGATGGGGTGCTCGTTGATGCTCGCATGTCTTTCCCGCATGAGCCCATCTTCAGCGAATTCCCAATTTTCATTTCCATAAGCGCGGAACCATTGGCCACTGTCGTCGTGGTATTCGTAGGCGTAGCGGACGGCAATCCGATTGTCAGTAAACGCCCAAAGCTCTTTTATAAGACGGTAATCGAGTTCTTTATTCCACTTACGTGTCAAGAACGCTTCGGCTTCAGCCCGATTCTTGGCGAATTCGGCGCGATTTCGCCAGCGCGTATCCAAGGTATAGGCTAAGGCCACCTTGGCAGCATCGCGGCTATTCCAGCCATCCTCTGCGAGGCGTACTTTCTCAATAGCAGTTTCTCTGGTGAACGGTGGAAGCGGTGGTCGTGACATTGGATAGCTCCTCAAATGGGTACTAAGCAGCAGGGTAACGATTTGGGTCGTCCCCCTATATTTTAAGCCGCAGCCTTATCGATGCGCGGGAAGTCGATCTCAGTCTCTAACGCCTCGTTGACGTAATTTGTGAAGGTGTTGAGAGCGACGTGAGCGATGATTTCTACGATCTCGGCGTCAGCGTAGCCGGCTGATCGGACCTTGGCGATTTCCTGCGGGCCGATGGCGCCTCTGGTGGTCGTTAGAACACGCGCGAATTCTACAGCAGCAGCGGCCTTCGGATCATTCGATGTGCCCCGGCGGTTCGCAAAGATCTCGTCGGCGTCGAGCTTGGCGAACTTGGTGCCAGTAAACGTATGAGCGGATAGGCAGTAGTCGCAGCCGTTTGCTTCCGCCATCGCGAGCGCAATACGTTCGCGGGTGGCTGGAGCGAGTTTTCCTTTTGCCAGTGCACCTTGTAGAGACGTTAGTCCGTTGAGCGCGGCAGGACTATTCGAGACCAGCCGAAAAATGTTCGGCACCGATCCAATCTGCTTCTTAATGGTCTCGAGGATCGGCCGGGATTCTTCTGGTGCATCGTCGATTGTAGCCGGTGTGGGGATGCGGGACATTCTTGTTCTCCTTTTCAAATGCGAAAGACCTTCCTTTCGTCGCATTGAAAATGAGCTTGCAGGGGCTCCACTTGAAGACCGAAAACGAGAAACGCAGCATTCCACAAATCGAGGGCATTTGGCGGCTCCTGCTGCTGTGGGCATACGGCGAGCCCTCCACGCGATCTTGGTCAGTGGCCGACATGCCGGCGGCCGAGACTAGATTTCTGGGTCAATCATCAATCAGATTTCGGCATCCGGTTGCTTTGATGGGTGTGCGAGCGCGAAGGCGTCATGGGTCTCACAAAGTTCACGGATCGCCTTGAGCTGGCGAAACGCCGTCGTTTCTTCGCAAATTGCTAATTGCCAGGTTGATGCGTTGTCGATTGCCCCCGGCCAGAGGAGCCAGCCGCCACCCATGCAACGGCTGCGCGTTCTTGATACCTTATGCAAACGATTTGCCGAGGTGCCGAGGTGCCGGACAGGCATAACCACGTCAATTGCTTGTCAAATGTGGAATACTGACTTCCGTGAAAACAGTCTTCATTGATTGGGCCGACCTGCGCAAATTGGGGCTCAGAAGTGGCTCATAAGGAGTTGCTCGAACTGGAGAAATCGTCATGAAGTTGTATTTTCATCCCTTGTCCGGCCATGCACACCGAGCTCGCCTCTTTCTTTCCCTTGTTGATCAGCCATTTGAGTTGATCGACGTCGATCTGGCGAGGGGAGAGCACAAAAGCCCAGAATTCCTCAAAATGAACGCTTTCGGTCAGGTTCCAGTCCTTGTAGACGGCGACACGGTAATTTCGGACTCTAACGCCATCCTCACTTACCTAGCAAAGAAACTTGGAAAGTCGGACTGGCTGCCTGAGGATCCGACCGGCGCTGCTCAGATCCAACGCTGGCTTTCCGTTGCCGCAGGACAGATTGCATTTGGTCCCGCCGCCGCCCGCTTGATTACCGTCTTCGGTGCGAAGTACAATGCAGACGAAGTCATTGCACGTGCTCACGCGCTCTACTCGGTCTTGGATCAGGAACTTGCTACCCGTCGGTGGCTTGTGTCTGACCGTCCCACAATTGCTGATGTCGCGATCTATAGCTACACCGCACGTGCTCCTGAGGGCAACGTAGACCTTTCCGCTTATCCCAATGTTCGCGCCTGGCTCGAACGTGTCGAGTCTCTTCCGGGCTTCGTCGAATTCGGGAAGACGCCGGTTGGTCTTGCAGCGTAACGCACCTTTGGGAGACTGCCATGGCGGCTGATGCAAAGATTGTTTACGAACTGGCGGAAGCGCCATGGCACAAGGGCGAGATTGAAATCCAGTCGTCCGTCGGGGTCATGGAAAAGATGCACGACGTAGGGCGCCGCTTCATCAGAAGTCGTCTGATAGAACAGCATCAAAAGTTTTATCCTCAACTTCCCTTCCTGGTCGTTGGTGCCGTTGACCGTCACGGCCATCCGTGGGCAACGTTTTTGACCGGGCATCCAGGATTTCTCAGGGCGAGCGATGAGCATACGCTCAGCATTGGTACCCAATTTGATCAGTCCGATCCCGCATTTGGGGGTGCCCACGAAGGTGCGCCAATAGGCGTTCTTGGCATCGAGCTTCACACACGCAGGCGAAACCGGCTCAACGGAAATATCCGTCGGCACAACAAAGCCGGTTTTGATCTGCAAGTGATCCATAGCTACGGAAATTGCCCGAGGTATATCCAGTATCGTGACCACCACTTTGAGCGTGATCCGGCAGCCGCTTTCGAACCGGTTGTGGAGGCTCTGGATGGTCTCGACGATGAGGCTCGAGCTCTAATAGGCCTGGCCGATACATTTTTCGTTGCCTCTTATGCGGACGTTGGCGGAGACCGCCAGGTCGACGTGTCTCATCGCGGAGGAAAGCCGGGTTTCGTCCGGGTAGGCGCTGACGGGCTCTTCACGATCCCTGACTTCAACGGGAATTTTTTCTTCAACACTCTTGGAAATATCGCCCTGAATGGCCGCGCCGGCCTGACGTTTCTCGACGCCCATACAGGTGACGTCCTCCAGTTGAGCGGACGGGCGGAGGTTCTTCTGAACTCACCTGAAATCGCCGCATTTCAGGGCGCAGAGAGGCTTTGGACGTTTCGCCCAGAGCGTATTGTAAGACGCCGCGGAGCACTGCCCATCCGCTGGAGTACGAGAGATGGAGGCGAGAGCCCGTTCTCAACGATGACAGGTGACTGGAGCCAAGCAAGTGAACGATTGAAAGCCGCGGAACTCGCTAAGACATGGCGGCCGTTCAAAGTTGATCGGGTTGTCGATGAAAGTTCAGTCATCAGGTCAATTTACCTCTCGGCAAGTGATGGAGCGGGACTGATCCCCCATAAGGCAGGACAACATCTTCCAATCCGTGTCCTACTTGGGGGTGATGAGGATCCCGTCATCAAAACCTACACGCTCTCGGCTGCGCCGTCAGACGCTGGCTACCGGATAAGCGTAAAAAGAGAGGGGCGGGTCTCCCAACATTTGCACGAATTGGATGTCGGTTCACTCATTGAGGTGCGCGCGCCTGCCGGTGGGTTCACAATTGATCCCCTAGAAGAGCGTCCCGCCGTTCTATTGGCAGCCGGAGTGGGAATCACTCCCATGTTGGCGATGCTACGACACATTGTTTATGAAGGTCGGCGGAAACAGAAGATGCGCAAGACGTGGATGATCTACTCCGCGCGAAGCAAGGCGGAACAGGGCTTTTCAAATGAACTCGCCGATCTGGTCTCGCAGGGTGACGGCGCTGTTTCGTTGACTCGAGTGCTGTCCTCTAAAGAAGAAGCCGTCAAAGACGTTGATTACGATGAAATCGGCCGCATAAACATCGCTCTTTTGAAAAAGGTCCTGCCATTCGGGGACTTCGACTTTTATCTTTGCGGTCCACCCGCTTTCATGCAAGACACTTACGACGGGCTGCGGTCCCTTAGCGTAGCAGACAAACGGATCTTCGCCGAAAGCTTTGGCCCGGCTTCGGTCAAGCGTCGCCCAGATATCGGCTCAATGACCGCTGTAGGCGCTCTTCCCTCAACAAATGACGTCCCCGTTGTCTTCACGGAATCTGGAAAGCAGGCACTGTGGCGTCCCGGAAGTGGCACGTTGTTGGACCTTGCCGAGGCTGAAGGATTGTCCCCGGATTACAGCTGCCGAGGAGGAACCTGCGGGACCTGCGCTACCCGGATGGTGAAGGGAAAAGTGGCCTATACAACGCCGCCTCAGGCTGCAGCGGGCGATGAGGAGGTCCTTATTTGCAGTGCATACCCCGCACAGACGGATCTTGGAGACGCCGGTGTGATGGAACTCGCACTCTGACCGCTGCCCACCATGCACGTCGGTTTTCTCACGTGGTAACCGACTAGCGACCCAAATTGAAAAAATCCCAACTCTCTAAGAAGGAGATCGATATGCTGACAATCAGGAGGGTACTGTCCGCGGGACTTATCGCGGGCGTTGTTGCAGCGCCGGCCAGTGCACAATCGCCTAAGCCGACCGTCGTTCTAGTTCATGGAGCCTTCGCTGACGCTTCGAGCTGGAATGGGGTGATTTCGCGACTGCACGAGGACGGCTTCGAAGTAGTGGCCGTTGCAAATCCCCTTAGAGGCGTAAAAACCGATGGCGATTACGTCGCAAGGATCGTTTCAAGCATCAAGATGCCAGTGGTTCTCGTGGGCCACTCTTATGGCGGATCTGTCATCAGTGCGTCCGCCGTAGGCATGAAGAACGTCAAATCGTTGGTGTTTGTTGGAGCCTTCGCACCTGATATCGGCGAGTCAGCTGCGGATCTGAGTGCCAAGTTTCCCGGTAGTACGCTGGAGCCGACACTCGACGAACCCGTCATCTTGGCTGACGGTGGCAAGGATATGTATATTGCTAAAGCAAAATTCCATGGCCAATTCGCCGCCGATGTGCCAGCCGCCGTCGCCGCTCTCATGGCCGATACACAGCGCCCTGTAACGCTGTCGGCCCTTACTGAGGCGGCGCCAGGTGCGGCATGGAAGGAAATTCCCTCCTACTTTATTTATGGTGAGAAGGATAAGAACATCCCAGCGAAAGCATTGGGATGGATGGCCGAGCGGGCGTCCTCTAAAGAAACGGTTGCTGTAAGCGGCGCATCCCATGTCGTGATGGTTTCCCACCCGGCCGAAGTCGTGAAGATCATCGAAAAAGCGGCCAAGTAGATCTGGGCGATACCCAGACTGTTTGGGAACGGCGACCGCGCGGCAACGCGCGGTCGAAAAGAAATCAGCTGAAATGCCGGTTCGCCCTAAGCTTTGCCACGGCGAAATCTACAAAACTTCGCACCTTTGCCGAGGCGTGACGACCGTCAGGGTGAACGACGTGAATAGGCAGCGGCTCTTCCTCATAATCAGCCAGAACTGTCTGAAGTTGGCCGCGTTCGAGTTCCGGGGCAATCTGGTATGAAAGCACGCGGGTGAGGCCCCATCCCTTGACCGCTGTGGCGATCGCTGCCTCGTTCGAGCTTGTAAAAAGACGCGGGCTCACATGCACGACCGTCTTTTGCTCCGAACCGAAACGCCACTCCAATGATGACCATGCACTCGTTGAAGCGACAATCCGGTGACGAGATAGATCCGAGGGCGTGAGAGGAACGCCATTCTGATCGAAATAGTCAGGGGATCCGCAGATCACCCTCTTCACGGAGCCAACTCGAATGGCGGAAAAGCCCGAGTCCGGCAGGTGGCCGATACGTATCGAAACATCGATACCCTCATCGACGATGTTTACCACGCGATCCAAGAACAAGCACCGTCCAATCACATCCGGATACTCATCCAGGTATTCCGTGACCACAGGTAGGACGAACATCGTGCCGAACATGGAAGAAGCAGTAATAGAGAGTGTCCCGGTGGGTTTTGCAAATGCGCCCGCTGCTGCCGCCTCGGCGTCTGCAAGATCCGCTAACAGCCTCTGGCAGTCGGTGAAATACCTGTTACCCGACTCGGTCAACTTCACGGATCGGGTGGTGCGCGTCAGAAGACGAGTTCCGATGATATCCTCTAGCGAGGAAACAACGCGCGTCACGGCAGGAGGGCTCATGTGGAGTTGACGTCCAGCGTCCGCGAAGCTCTCCGCTTCTGCGACTTTTACGAATACTTTCATGGCTTGCCAGCGATCCATGCGTTCCCCTCCTTGAATAATTTCGCCACTTCGCTGCATCCTCGGTTTGCAAATAGCATCACCGGATCGGAACGACCAATGGTGTTGACATAGCCGTCATATCGGCTGTTAAATCGGTGCGGACAGCATTTCCTTGATCTGCCGGCTGAAATCCGTTGTGGTAAAAGCAATCAGCTTCTTCTTTGCAGCGTCTGCCGCGACGTCATTCCCCTCGCGGACAGCAAGGGCATATTTGACGGCGACATCTGTGACAGCATTGAAACTTGCCCCACGCACCGCCGCGTCAATCTCGGCGCCAGTTAGTCCCAGCTCGCGCGCCTCCGCGATCAGGCTCTCGTCGATTGATGCTTCCCTGGCTTCTGTCGCCAGTCGGATGTGTATACGCATGATCGGTGTCAATGGGTTCTTCGTCACGGGAGGTCTCCGAGTTTAATTCTTCATGGCTACGTTCTCCGCTCGTCGTTGAGACCCAGTGTCAAAGGTGACTTCTTACGGGTGACAGCGAGTTCTTCGCCGAGCGTCATCCATGAGAATAGTGTATCTGGAGTGTTATTTAAGCTCCCAAATCGCAAATGCTTTCTTCCGCCCGCTGCAACAGTTCAACAGGTACGCTTTGACTCTAAGATGTGTACTTGCAGGAACCGGCGACACAATGGCTTCAGCCATCGAATGATCGTTCTTGGCGACCTCATGCCAAGAACCGCCTGTTCTTGCAGTTCTAGATGTTTCCCACGACGCTTGCGGCGCCGCAGTTTTTATCGTTTGAGGGCTGTGTGACAACAACACATGCCGAAAGAAAGCCGCGAGTGCTTCCGCTCTCTGGTGCTGCAAAGCCACGGCCTGCCGAGACCTACAAGCGCCGTGTCCTCGCCAGCAAATGATTAAACGTGGAAATGTTTAGGGTATTGTAAGCTACCACCGCATTTTGGACGCCAGCTTGAAGCACCGCAGGGGATGGTCTCGTAAAGCCGAAACGGCGCAATAGCTTCTAGCCCGGCGGTGCAGGAACCAGCGCGTCCTCAGGGTCTGTATGAAGAGGCGTTAAAGCCTGCAATGTCGAGAACTTATCTAATTGCAGTGAGCAAGATGCAGCCTCAAACGGGCTGTGTCGCGGACATCTCTCTGCGAAGGACTGGCGCAACTCGCTCGGCCAGCAAATCAATTTGTTCAAGGACGGTTTTGAGCGGAACGCCGCCCATTTCGAGTGTGAAGAGCTGGCGGCGGTAACGACCGAAATGTTCTCTGAACGTCAGGACTTTGTCGATCACTTGCTGGGGACTTCCGACGGCGAGTGAGGTGTTGTTCATGACCTGCTCGAGTCCGGCGCCCCGATAAATCCTGGAGTTGGCAAAGAAAGGCCGGTATTGGGCCAAAGCCTCCTGAGAGTTGGGGTGCATAAAGATCTGCCCTCCAGCGCCGACGATTGCTTCTTCGGCCTTCCCGTGCCCGTAGTGGGCGAAGCGCTCGCGATACAGTTTCACAAGTCGACCGAAATGTTCGACCGGGCCGAAGAGATTGTTGGTAAAAAATCCATCGCCGTAATACGCCGCGATTTCGGCGACATCGGGGTTCGATACGGAACCATGCCACACAAGCGGCGGCTTCGCTTCAAACGGCCGAGGCGTGGACATGAACCCGCGCAAAGGGGTGCGGAACTTACCCTCCCAATCCACACGATCCTCACGCCAGAGCCTGTGCAGGAGCCCGTAATTTTCAACGGTCAGGGCTACACCGTCCTCGACGTTTTTCCCAAACCAGGAATATACGGCGGGCGTGTTGCCGCGTCCCAGCATCAAGTCGACACGGCCCGCCGAAAGCTGCTGCAGCGTTGAAAAATCCTCGGCGATTTTTACAGGGTCGTTGGTCGTAATTAGCGTTGTCGACGTTGACAGTGTGATCTGCTTTGTCTGACCCGCAATGTAGCCCAGGATGGTGGTAGGGGAACTGGGTACAAAGGGTGGGTTGTGATGTTCGCCGATCGCGAATACGTCTAGTCCAGCCTCGTCGGCATGGACGGCGATCTTCACCATAGCCTGGAGTTTTTCGTGCTCTGTCTGCGCGTTGCCCGTCGAGGGATCGGCTGTAACTTCGCCAACGCTGAAAATTCCGACTTCCATTTTGAATACCTTCGTAATCCCCGAATATGGCTCTAAAGCTACCGGCTGAGCTGGTAAGCCGAAAATCCAGTTCTCATATCCGGATCTGTATATGTTGATGTGGCAGAGGGCGCAGCTGCGGGCAATTAAACAACCCCCAGCCAGCGCCCCCGGCCGTCGCCCTCACTGTCCCTTGGCCGCTAGGTAGCCAGAGATGTTGTTGGCAGAGAAGGGGAGGTGATCGCCCATCAGTTGCGCATGCTCCTGACCATGCTCCGAACGCCAGTCGCCGAGAAGTTCAGCGCCTACTGCTACCCAAGTGATGGGCTTGATGCCGACTTGCACCATACGAGCAATGGCGGCGTCCTCAACGATCTTGTTCCATGTTCCAGAAGCATCGATAACTGCATAGACGTCATAGCCATCTTCCTTGGCTGATAGCGCTGCAAAAGCGAGGCAGACCTCGGTCGAGATGCCAGCGATTAGCAGCTTCTTTCTCCCGGTGTTCTTAACCGCAGCAACGAAGTCCTTGTTATCCCAAGCATTGATCTCGCCAGGGCGGTGGACGATGGTTGCGTCTGGAAGAAGGTTTGTCACGATTGGCATGATAGGGCCGTTTGGACCATCGGAAGCACTGGTCGTAATGATCGCGGGCAGTTTGTAAACCTTAGCAAGGGTCGCGAAGGCCTTGACGTTATTATTGAACTCCGGCGGGCTTTGGGTCTGCACGCCGTTGGCCAGGCCTGTCTGGTGATCGACGAAAAGAACTGCGGAGTTCTGGGCTGTAATCCGGTCGTATGACATTGTCATATCCTTTTGATTGTTGGTGTCGGTGGTTGATCACTCGACTGCTCTAAAGGTGTCATTCGAACGGCATATCCACTAGCGGCAACGGCCGGAACTCATAGTTGCTGAAATCGGAACAGCGTTTGGATGAGGCTGGTATCGTTGGTGTTCAAAGCAGCTAGTGGTTTGAGAGCGTCGCCCTACCCAAGCTACTTTTGCTCCCGTACAAATCGCGACCGTGACGATCAAGACATCGAAGGAAAATGCGGCTCCCATTTCCGTAGTGTAACCGATCGGAGGCTAGCATGACGGAAGACAAGTTGGAGGGTATTGCTGACTACCGTGCGCCAGCGGGAGGATGGGGTGCCCTAAAAGCAGTTGCCAGGGCCCTTAAGGAACAACAACTCTCTTTAACGGGCGTTACGCGTTACTCAAAGCAAACCAGCCGGAAGGCTTCGATTGTCCGGGCTGCGCGTGGCCGGATCCCGACCATACCTCTGCATTTGAGTTTTGCGAAAACGGCGCGAAGGCGATTACATGGGAGGGCACCCGGAAACGGGCGGATCCTGAGTTCTTCTCGCTTCACACCGTATCCGAAATGTGGGCTTGGGACGACCACCGCATAGAAGATTCCGGTCGCCTGACCTCACCGATGATATATGATGTAGCAAGCGATCGCTTCAAAGCGATCTCGTGGCAGCAGGCATTTGATATGATCGGGCAGCGTTTGCGCGAGTTATCAAATCCAAATCAGGCCGAGTTTTACACGTCGGGCCGCGCCTCAAACGAAGCTGCATTCCTCTACCAGTTGTTCGTTCGCGCCTTTGGCACGAACAATTTTCCCGACTGCTCGAACATGTGCCACGAGGCGACGTCGGTCGGGCTTCCTCACTCGATCGGAGTTGGCAAGGGTACTGTGGAGTTGGTTGATTTCGAGAAATGTGACCTGATCATCAGCATCGGTCACAACCCCGGAACCAATCACCCGAGAATGATGACCACGTTGCACGACGCCTCTAAAAGAGGTGTCCCGATCATGGTATTCAATCCGTTGCGCGAACGCGCACTGGAACGATTTGCGGCTCCGCAAAATCCTATCGAGATGATTACTCTATCCTCGACGCCTATTGCATCCTCCTACTACCAAATCAAAATGGGAGGGGACATGGCTCTATTGAAAGGACTGATGAAACTGCTTTTTGAACGAGATCGTCTGGATATTGAAAATGGCGGCGCCGGCCTTCTCGACCGGGATTTTATCGAAGATCATACTTCCGGACTTGGAGAGGTTAAAGCTGACGTAGAGAGAACAACCTGGGACCAAATCTACAGGAGGTCTGGCTTAGGACCTAGCGACTTCGAGAACGCATTGAATACCTATGTAAGCGCCGCCCGGGTCATCATCTGTTATGGGATGGGTGTGACGCAGCACTTCGCCGGAACCGAGATTGTTCAGCAATTGGCGAACCTTCTCATGCTACGGGGAAACATTGGAAAGCCGGGGGCCGGACTGTGCCCGTTGCGCGGGCACTCAAACGTACAGGGCGATCGAACCGTCGGCATCACTGAAATGCCGAGCGCTGCACTTCTGGACGGTATCGAGAGAGCTTTTGGTTTTCGACCACCTGCGGAGAAAGGTCATAACGCAGTCGAAAGTTTGGAAGCGATTATATCAGGCGAATCCAAAGCACTCATTTGCCTCGGAGGAAATCTTGCTGTCGCTATGCCAGACCCCGATGTTGTGTTCGAAGGCATGCGCCAACTAGAACTGGCCGTGCACATCGCTACAAAACCTAATCGATCCCATTTGCTCACTGCGAAAACATCGATCTTGCTGCCTGTCCTAGGCAGAACCGACCAAGACCTGCAAGGTACCGGGCCCCAATCCGTCACAGTCGAGGACTCGATGTCGATGGTTCACGCCTCAAAGGGCTTTCTTAAACCGCCAAGCGACCAACTTATGTCAGAGCCAGCGATCATTGCCGGGCTAGCAAAGGCCACAATCGGTTCCCGTTACGAGATACCATGGGATGAACTGGTGGAAGACTATGACCGTATCCGTGACAAAATCGAGATCGTCTTTCCTGAATTCTTCGACTTCAATGTCAGAGTACGAAAGCCAGGCGGTTTCCGTCTGGATATCCCTGCATCGAGGCGTGAGTGGCATACAACAAATCGGAAAGCCAATTTTCTCGTTGCTGCAGGGCTTGAAGACGATGCGCGATTGATCGACGGCGAGTGCCTTGTTCTCACGACCATTCGTGCCCATGGTCAGTACAACACGACTATTTATAACATGGATGACCGTTATCGGGGCATTTTTGGCAGACGGGACGTGATCCTTATGAACAAAGCCGATATGGACGTACGCGGTATCGCCGAAGGGGAGCAAGTTCAGGTCGCTGGAATGGCCATCGGCAAACCTTTAAAAACACGTGTCCTGACTGGTTTCATAGCGGTTGAATTCAACATTCCACAAGGCTCGGTCGCAGGCTACTATCCAGAACTTAATAAGGTGATGGCCCTCTCCGATTTCGACCCCAAATCAGGCACTCCGGCTTATAAAGGAGCGCCCGTGACGATCTCCAAGTGGAGCCCGCCATGACGATGGCGGGCCGCTCCGCAACCCGGCGCCACCGATAAAGCAAATTGGGCGCGACGCCATGACGGCGAGCGGTCGAAGATACCGTCTCGCCGGGTTCGAAACTCTGCTCAATGATTGTCAGCTTTTGCTCGGTTGTCCACCGCCTGCGGCGAACATCACCCGTCAGCAATTCAACGTGTCGATAGTCGTTAGACATAAGCCTATACCCAAGCCTGTGCTTGAGCCTTTCTGCTTATTCCGACTGTCCGGTCGAAATGGGGGGCAGTTCACACGTCCTGCGATCACGTGAAGAGCCTATTTCTGGCCCGCTCCTTCTTTCGCGGCCATCTACCATTGGCTCATGCGATTTTAAGTGCCAGACCACTCCGTTGCGGCTCACGCGGCGCGGGCGAAGGCTTGGTCCTTTGTAGAGGGCCGAAGAAAATTTTATATCGTTTTCAGCGCCATCCGTGACTGACGGCTCGCTCGCACACATAAGGCGGGCATACTGTTGCCATCAAAGTCCTTCGGTCGCACTCTCCGGCCGTTCTCACGAGACGACGAAGCGGACCCGTCGTGCCGAATTCCGAATAGAACGTCATTCCGAATGGTCCCGCGGCTGCAGGCAGCTTTCGTGCAATGTGTTGACTTCAAACGCCGTCCAGGACCTTATCTGCAGGGTCTTTCGGCCCTGTCGGCTGAGCAATGCAGAGCTTGTGTCGCCTGAGATAGGCCGATGACGGCGTCGCGCAATTCAGAGCTTCCCTGAGAACCGCCGCCGCGAATATCAAAGCTCCTTTGATATTCGCGAAAAAAGCTGCCTTCGGTGGCGGTACCGAAGGCAGCAAAGCCTGCGACGGGGGCAGGCGACTGCGGCGAGGACCGCAGTGGAGCGGCGGGGAAGGAGCCGTTCACGGATCTATAAAACATGTTCAAGTAACAGCAGTCTTGAACAAGGCATGTGGGAATGGGATGGCACGTTGATCTCCATCCTTCTGTCGTGTTCATTGTGCTGCCTAAAGCATAAAGAACAACGACTTTAGGTTGGGCATGGAATCTAAAGCTTGCCGGCACTCACAAGCTCACGGACTTTCTTCAACGTTGATACCACTGCGGTAATGTAGCTGCGACGCATCTCCTTGATCAGAGCGAGCTCTTCGTCAGAACCTTCCGATGCTCCCTCGAAAGGGACGCTGAAGGTGAAGGTGAGCCACAACCCCTTTTCGCTTTCGCTGATCGTGTTTTGAATGAAGCCATCGCTACCGACCCTTTCGAATTGAACTTGGACGGGTGGAAAAAAGGTTATTCTCTCTTCATAATCACCAGTGGGCAGAGTGATCTGACGCAACAGGCCATTATCGGATCGACTGATGACGTCACAACGAGACATCCCAGGCACAAATGGAAGTGCGTTGTTCGCCTTCATCTCGAGACCCTTCCAAACCTGGTCGGCCGTCAGCACCGGCTCTACGCCTTCAGGATTTATTTCAAGTGTATAAGAAACTGTTTTCATCTGAGACTTCCTTTCAAATCAAGTTTTCATGACTGATCGCGGGAGCATTCGTCAAAATGAGCGTGCTATCATTTGCTCGTAATAATCGCGCAAGTAACCATATCGCTCGGCTCCAAGCTGGGAGATAGCAGGCGCTTCATGCTGCTCCAGCTCATAAGGTATCGCTCCGCCGAAGCCGCTCGGCGAGCGCCTGTTGGATGTCATGGCTTCTTCAAGCCAACGCGCAATAGTGATGTCTTCGAACATTTTTGCAGCCTCTCGCTTTGGTCGCCAACATAATGCGGCTCGCGAACAAGGCTTTGAAGCCTCGAGCTGGCGAAGACATTGTTTCGCTTGATGAATGTAATGAGCGCGAGTGTCAGGCTGCGTAAGCCGAGGGAGCCTGATCGTCTCGCACGTCTAGCCCGACCTTCTCCACTGTGTGGCGGTCAGGAACGGAGCGCGACGATCTGAGTTATGTATCATCGGATCCAACGATCTCACATGCTCGGCGGTCCGTCCCCTCAAGCCGCGCTGCATCTAGATAAATAACTATTAGCGGTCGACCGTCGCCTCGTCTTTCGAGTCGGATTATCCTTGAGTGCCTCGGTCAATTTTTCCTTCCTCAGCTTTGAAGAAATATTGGCTATTCACCAGCCAACCTTTCAAGGGCCTGAGTGGCAAGATTGACGCCAGGACAACAAGTGGAAGAGACGTAAAGAGATGGACCCATAAAGGCGGCTGGTAGGCGACTTCTAACCAACATGCGATGCCGACAGCTGGCACGCTTGTAAAGCAGATCACAAAAAATGCCGGGCCATCCGCCGGATCGGCAAACGCGTAGTCCAGCCCGCAGACCTCACAGTTGGATTTCAAGGTGAGAAACCCCTTAAACAAGTGACCCCGGCCACAACGGGGGCATAGCCCCTTTATCCCAGTTCGATAAGGCGATAGTGGCGGCCAATCAGCGGTCATTACGGTTTCCTCCAAATTTCCATCATAGTGAGATGCGGCTAGACGCTGGAAGCGCAGCGCTTCGCTCCCAGCCCTGATTAAGCAAGTCGAGACTTGCTTTTTTGACGCCTAGGTCTGAATCTAGGCGGGGTGCGTCTACACAGACAACCTTGCAGCCTTAAGGGCGCGTCCCCACCAAGTAAGCTGATCGAGGAGGTTTTTCGCCGCCTCGTCCAAATGAGGATAATCGCCTAGAGTTTTGCCGTCTTTGACCACCGATAGGTATTCGGGGAAGGAGATGTGAACACCTGTTTTGACGGAGACCGCACTCATCTCAACGAAGATCAACCGGAGTTGCTCGACGGCGCGAGCTCCGCCGACACCGCCATAACCGACGAAAGCAACCGGCTTGTGAATGAACTCGCCAAGGTCAATAGCATTCTTAAGCACAGCCGTTGGCGCATGGTTATATTCTGCTACGGTGAAAATAAAGCCGTCAAACTCGCGCAAAGCCTTCTTCCACCGCTCCGCAGTGTCGCTTTCCGCGGTGGTCGCGCGCTCTTCACCGAAAAAGTGCATGGGAAAGTCCAACAGATCGAGAATCTCGACGTTCAGATCGGCGCGTTGGTCCGCAATTTGTTGAATCCATTTCGCGGGGTGGTCCGCAAACCGACCCATCCGGGTACTTCCAACAATGACGGCGATTTTCAACTCACTCATGGCTCGTTCCTTATATTGTTGAGGGTCAGGCGCCCTACGCGGAGCAAATCAAGTCGATATGTTTACGCTGGTACTTCTTAACGGCGCATGAGGCCCGGATCACCTGGTTCTGTATAGGACGCGCGGTGGCAACCTAGAACGAGAGCCGTTTTCAACTCTCGACAAGCAAACTTCACCGTCAGACCCTTTGATGCCAACCTAATTGATAACGCGTCGATGCATCAGGCCAGCAGCCGTCGGCAGACCTTCCATAGTTACTGTGATGGACCAGTATGTGCCTCGAGCAGCGCGATTTTCTCCTCGAGTTCTGATATCTTTTGTTCCTTTTCCGCTAACAGCTGTTTGACGACGCTCTCATCTACCATTCGGGGGATATGTTGTGGGCAATTCGAATCCCATGCCGTCACTGTGAAAACTATCGCCTGCTCTACGCGGGCATTGTAATCCGCAGGCTTGAGACGAGCCTCGAGATCCGCGTCGTTTTCAATTACTTTCGCTTCACCCCAAATTTTGACACGTTGACGGTAGGTGTAGTCCATCAAAAAAAGAAAAGCCTTCGGATTATCGACAAGATTTCCTTGGGTGATGTACTGACGATTACCTGAGAAGTCGCCGAAACCAATCGTGGTATTGTTCAAAACCTTGAGAAAGCCAGGCGGGCCACCCCGATGCTGCACGTACGGCTGACCGTCTTGATTAACGGTCGCTAGATAGACGGTCGTTCTGCTTTCTATGAAAGCTGCAAGATCGTCCGTTATGTCGGTCTGCCAAGAGCCGCCGGTTTCCATTCGCTCGTAACCGCGTCGTGACCCTTTCCTGACTTGAATGTCTTTAACGGAGGGCGTAAAGGCGACATCGCTTGCGTATTGAACATCTTTTTTCGTCATAACCTGCGCCTTTGTTCGCGCGAAAAGCGCGTAATCGGGATCGAGCTTAAAACCAAGCAGCCGCGCCGACCACTGCTGTTTTGTGCAATACTCTGTTCCGGCAATTCGAGGTCATGTGAGAAGCAGTGGGCCGGAGACGCGCCAGCTTTTGTTGTAGTTGCAGCAATTATCCAGATCAGAGTAGCCGCGAGACCTCAGAGATAGCGGTTTTCCAGGAGCAAAGGACGCGGCCGACGTATCATCGCTGGAAGTTAGCGATCTCATCAAGCGTTGTTTCACTACAGATCCTTGGGGGCCGAAATCTCAAATGCGCGCCGCTTTTTGATCCGATCTCGGCTAGCGTCATCGCGGAAGTCTAGCCATATATGCTCGCGTGAAACTCGCCACTTCATCCAACTTCGTATCCATCGCAAAATGACCCGCATCCAAAATATGAATGTCTGCCTCCGGTAAATCCTTTTTGAAGGCATCGGCGCCAGCGACCGTAAATGCTGGATCATACTTTCCCCACATGACAAGAGTTAATGGTTTGTGCTCGCGCAACCAGCTTTGCCAAATCGGGTAAGCCGCGATGTTGTTCTGGTAGTCGAAAATCAGGTCCGACTGGATCTGGTCCTGCCCGGGTCGGTTGAGATACGCGTACTCGTCCATCCACAGATCCGGATTATAGGCCTCGATATCAGGATCTGTTCCAAGGTGACGGGCTCGGGTCACAGCGAGAGACTGGTGCTGTTTAACGACTTCAGCCTGGAGTTCGCCGCGGTTGTTCCAAAATGCCTTTCTCTTTTCCCACATGGGGCCGAGCCCCTCTTCGTAGACGTTGCCATTCTGAAAAATTGTACCGATCACAGATTGGGGTCTCGTCGTAGCGACGCGCATCCCGACCGGAGCACCATAATCCTGCATGAAGAGCACATATCGATCGAGCTTGAGCGCATCAGTCAGCTTGATGATGGTCTCAGCCAAGTGATCGAACGTATACGTATAATCCTGCGGGGAAGGCGCCTCGCTGTTGCCAAACCCTGGATAGTCAGGGGCCACGAGATGATACTCGTTTCCGAGCCTTCTCATCAGATCGTCGTACATCCGCGATGAGCTTGGAACGCCGTGTAGCAGAAGGATTGCTGGTTTATCGTGCGCGCCGATTTCCCGATAGGCGATCTTCGACCCGTCAATCTCGATTGTACGATAGGTCATTTGGGGCGTGGGGGCGCTGACATCGGCAGCGTTAGCGACCGGGGCCGTGAGAATTACTGCCAACGCAATTGCGCTCGTCAATGATGCGAGTTTTTGCGGCGTTTCAGCTACATTAATTGGCTTGTTGTTCATGGTTCGAATCCTCACCGGGTTTGTTGTCGCGGTGATAATCATCCATCTTCCTGGGAGCGAGAACCGCCTCATTTCACAAGGGATTGTTTCTTCCAATGAAATAGTGGCTTCGCGCGAAAGGCCTTCTTGCCTCGGGCGAAAAGCATTCTGAGACATTTTACTCGCGGTAACGAGCAATTTCTAAAAATGAATATTCGGCCCGTGGATCGTTCGCTGCATCCTGTAGGCCCCGATCGGGAATGGAATGGTCGTTATGACGAAGCAGACTCTCATTGTCTCCCGCACCGAGGAGTGCGAGAGCATTTGGCAAAGCGGTGCCAGCGCCGCGCATCGTGGAGACCCCCGTTCGAGGCCTGCCTGAACCGAAGGAAGCTGCTCTAGTACATTTACTTGAAGCAGACGTTATAAATGTGGGCGACGTGGTTCCGCGCACGATGCTCTTTGCCGTGAAAGAAAGGCAAGGTTCCAAAAGAGCTTGCACCGTAGAGAGGCCGACCCCGGTCGAACGACTCATGACCGCTCCTTAGCCGAGGAGCACTCATCTCTTTTCGCTGCAGATGACTAACCGCGTTTGTCTGAGCACACAGTCTTGTTTGTTGTCGACTCGACAGTTGGCCACTCCAGAAACCCGAACGATGCGTTTGACTTACGTTCAATTGCAAAGCTTAGGGAAAAAGACGTTGCCGCCGGTCTCGCGCATCGAATAAATGTACCGCGCCCTGACCAAGAGAAATCCTTTGGACAGAGCCGACCTCGAACCATGGCCGCTCGCGCAGAACCGCCGAGACCAGTTGGCTGCCGAGCTTCAGTTCGAGAAAGGTTTCCGAACCGGTCGGCTCGATATTCTCGACGATAGCTTCGAGTGACCCTTCCGGGCCGAGGGCGATTTCTTCAGGGCGCTTGCCGATTAGCAGCTTCTGGCCTTCTCTCGCCCCTCCCGGTGCGGTGAGACCGGAGGCCTGTCCGTCCTCCAGCACCAGCTGTCCGGCGGATACGGTTGCCGGGAACAGGTTCATCGCAGGCGAGCCGATGAACTGGGCGACGAAGGCATTGGCCGGCCAGTCGTAAAGCTCCAGCGGCGTGCCGATCTGCTCGATGCGGCCGGCCTGCATGACGACGATACGGTCGGCCATGGTCATCGCCTCGACCTGGTCATGCGTCACATAGACCATCGTCGTTCCCAAACGCCGGTGCAGGCTCTTGATCTCGCCGCGCATCTGGACGCGCAGCTTGGCATCGAGATTGGAGAGCGGTTCGTCGAAGAGGAAGACCTGCGGATTGCGGACGATCGAGCGGCCCATGGCGACACGCTGGCGCTGGCCGCCGGAAAGCGCCTTCGGCTTGCGTTGCAGCAGGCTTTCTAGGCCGAGGATCTCGGCGGCCTCGCGGACCTTCTTCTGCTTCTCGGCCTTGCTGGCGCCGGCGAGCGTCAGCGAGAAGGCCATGTTTTCCTCGACGGTCATATGCGGGTAGAGCGCATAGTTCTGGAAGACCATCGAGATGTCGCGGCTCTTTGGCGGCAGGGTGTTGACCACCTTTCCGCCGATCGAGATCGTGCCACCGGAAATGTCCTCCAGCCCTGCGATCATCCGCAGCAGGGTGGACTTGCCGCAGCCCGACGGCCCGACGAGGACGACGAATTCGCCGTCGCCGATCGCCGCGTCGATGCCGTGGATGACCTCGGCGCTGCCGAAACGCTTGGCGACCTTGTCGATCGTGACGCTTGCCATGAAGTCCTCCTTATGCCGCGCCGATATGGATGCGCGTGGCCGACAGGGCGCCCTCGTGGATGATCAGGCCGGCGGAACCGCCGGCAAAGGTCTGGTCATTGGCCTCGACCACGGTATCGCCGACCTTCACCGAAAGCTTGCCGCCCTTGGCGGAGAACTTCATCGTGAAGCGTGTCTCGAACTCGACGCGAAGCGGCGCGGAGGCGAGCACGGTCTGCTTTTCGTCCTTGCGGCAGACGATCTGCAACTGCCCCTGACGCGTCACCTGGGCCGCATAATAGCGGCGCTGCCCTCCGGCGCGGATCACCAGGCCACCGTGATCGCCGAGATGCAGCATCATGTCGGCTTCGATCGCGTAATCCGTCCAGTCGCGCGTGCCCTGCAGGATCATGCCTTCGCCGCGGTTCTGGCTGATGCGGAAATCCTGCGGGAAGTTCTTCGAGAAGAAGTGGACGTTGCTGACCCAGGCGCGGCGCCAGAAATCTCCGCCGTCTTCGGGACGACGGAAGGTGACATCGGGGCAACCGTCCCAGGTGACGGTATCGACGAGCACGCGGCCGTTGGCACGGCCCTGCGGGGCACTCAGCACGACGCCGATTTCGGCGATCGGCTGGTGGCCGGTCGAGGGAATCGTCCATTCGAGCGCTGCGGAACCGCCGGGGCCGAGAAGCTTGCCGGAGGGCATGTCGATATCGACGAGATTGTCGCTGCCGTCATAGTGGCGGATGCGGAGCTTGGCTTCGACCGTGCCGCTGTTTCCGGCTTCTGCCGAAAGCGTGGCGCGCAGCGTCTGACCGGCGTGGATGCGCGGGCTGGCGACCAGATCGTAGGTACGCATCTTGGTGACTTCGTGCGGCGTGAAGACCGGCGTGGTTGCCGCAGCCTCGCGGCCTGGCGCCAGCGCCAGATAGTCGATCGCCAGAGCCAAACCAGTGCCGGTGACCTTGAGGCCGTCGACCGCCGTCTGGCCGGCCTGCGGGCGGAAGCCCTGGACGGAGCCCGGCAGCGCGAAATGGAATTTCGCACCGTTCTTCGGCGCCGGCTTTGCCGGCTCGCCCGCAAGCTTACGGCCGAGATTGGCAAGCCACAGAGAGATATCGGCGGCATCGGAGATCGAGCGGCCGCCGTCGGCGGTCGACATGTAGAGACGGTCGGCAACGGGGCCGCGCCAGTCCGGCCCGGCATCAAGGCCGTCGAGACCGAGCATGATCCCGTGCAGGCAGCCGAGGTTGCCGGCGTTGCAATCGGTATCCCAGCCGGAGGTGTTGACGATCATCTGGCCGCGGTGGAAATCGTGCGGGGCATGCAGCAGCGCCATGATCATCAGTGCGTGGTTCGGTACGACATGGCAGTTGCCCGGATATTTGTCGTAGCCGTAATTGTCCTCGATCTTTTGACGCGTCGCTTCCCAGTCCTCGTTGCCGGAGGTCCAGTTGCGGATATCGCCGACCAGCTTGGCGATCAGGCTGTCCTTCGGGATATGGGCAAGGCCGGTGTCGAGCAGGTGGTTCACATCCTTGCTGACAAAGGCTTCCGCCTCCATCGCCGCCCAGAGCACGGCGGCGTTGACAGCTTCGCCGTCATGGCTGACGGAACCGGCAGCGCGCGCCAGCTTGGTGGCCTGTGCCGGGTTGCCGGGCGAAACGAGAGCCCAGCCGTCGATGAAGATCTGCGCGCCGATCTGCTCGGCGACGGTCGCGCCATTGACCTCGATCGACCCGGATGCCGGAGCCGGGATGCCGCGTTGCAGGTTGAGCCAGGCGGTGTGTTCGGTCGAATTGCCGGCGCCACCCCACCAGAGGATCGAGCGCTCTTCGATGATGTAGTTCAGCCAGGCCTTGCCGATGTCTTCGGCCGAGAGATCGGGCGAAATGCCGTAATCGTCGAGGGCACGCGGGAAGGTGAAGGTGCCGGCAACGTCGTCGTCGGTGACGACGAGCGGATCGCCCAGGCGGTCGTGGACGTAATAGGTGATCGGGCCGAGCTTCTCCAGGATATCCTTGTAGCGCCAGTTCTCGAACGGGCGGCCGAGATAGACGCCGATCAGCTTGCCGAGAACGCCGGCATAGACGCGGTTGGTATAATCTGCGGGGATTGGCATGCGAATCTCCTTGTCAGCCCTTCACCGAGCCGCCGGCCATTCCTTCGATGAAGTGGCGCTGCAGCAGGACGAAGAGGATTACAATGGGAAGAATGATGATGAGGGCGGCGGCCATGATCTCACCCCAATCGGACGAGTATTGGCCTGAGAGCAGGAAGAAGGAGACGACGGCGGTGAGCCTGTCCTGCTCCTGCAGGAAGGTCGTTGCAATCAGGAACTCGTTCCAGGAATAGAGGCCGATGATCAGCGCCACTGTCAGGATGCCGGGCGAAACGATCGGCAGGAAGACGCGGCGGAAGACCTGCCAGTGGGTCGCGCCGTCGATCAGCGCCGCTTCCTCGAGTTCCTTGGGAACCGCGAGGAAATAGGTGCGCAGCAGCATGATCGCGAAGGGCGAATAGACGGCCGTATAGATGAAGGCGACGGCGATCGGGTTGTTGATCAGCCCGAAACGGGCAAAGCCGAAATAGAGCGGAAAGAGGAAGAGCTGGATCGGCGCGGTGGTGCTGGCCAGCAGATAGAAGGTCAGGACCTTCCAGCGCTTGATCTTCTGGCGCGCCAGAACATAGGCCGTCAGCGAGCCCGTCGAGCAGACGAGAATGATCGTCAGCCCGGTCAGGACGGCGGAGTTGACCAGCGTCGTGCCGAAATTGGCGTCCGTCCAGGCGCGGGTGAAGTTGTCCCAGCGGATCACCGAAGGCATTGCCAGCGGGTTCTGGACGATTTCGGCGGATGGTTTCAGCGCGTTGAGAACCGTCAGCGCAATCGGAAATAGCGTGATGATCAGCAGCCAGATGCTGAGGTTTCTCCAAGCCGCCAAAGGAATGATCGTGGGGTGATTGACGATCTGATTTGGTCAGAATAGTGGGGTCTTCGGTCCGTAACCCTTCAAAGGCTTAATGATGGCGGTTCCACCCGGGGCATCAGTTACTGGGTCAGTGATACGTCGCTGTAATCGGTTGGTGGTGGGTACAGACGTCTCGCGCTCGTATATTAAGTACATTGTACTTTTTGTACCGCATGTCTGTCCTCAGCCGACAGCAGAAGGTTATCCAACCATCTATTCAGCTCCTCGCGCGGCATCGGCCGGGCGAACAAGTAGCCCTGGAAGTGGTCGCAACCAAGTCGGGTCAATAGTTCCCGCTGGTCAGGCGTCTCCACACCTTCGGCCAAGGCACACATACCCATGACGTGCGATATCTCGATGATTTTTCCGAGAAGCTGCTGCGCACGCTCTTGCCTGGTGGCCTCGATAAGGAACTGCCGATCAATCTTTAGTTTGCGCACGGGGAGGGTACGCAACGTTGCCAACGAGGAGTATCCCGTTCCAAAATCGTCAAGCGCCCAAGAGGCGCCACTGGAAGCCAGCACTTCCATCCGCTCAAGCACAGCCGCAGTATCGGTGGCCAGTGCAGTTTCGGTGAGCTCGAACTCCAGCAAGGACGGATCAATACCTGCCTCACGAACGATCCTCGAGACCGACGACACTAACGAAGGATCCTGTAGTTGGACAGGACTAATGTTCACCGCGAGGCGTAGCGCTTGCGTGCGTGGGTTGGCGGACCAAAGACTGAGGGTCTCGCAGGCCTGACGAAGCACTTCCAACCCAATCTCGCATATCAGAGTGCTTTCTTCCGCGAGATCGATGAAGGCATCGGGTGACAGCAGCTTGCCGGACGGATGCCGCCAGCGCACGAGCGCCTCAGCACCAGTTACAATGCCACTATCACGCACCTGTGGCTGAAAGTACACCTCGATCTCACCGTTACGGACAGCTCGACCCAACTCGCGCTCCAGCCGCAGGCGCTTTCCACTATCGATGCGGTAGATGGCAAACACCGCGGCCAGCAGCAGCATCGACGTCGTCGTATTCAGCTTTGCACCCCATGCGCGCACCTCCAGTGGCGGCGAGATAGCTGGTGCGAGGGGGTCTAGCGCGCCCATCGCGAACGCAACAAAAGCGGCGATGCAAATCAGGGGGAAGATCAGCGTTCCATAGCGCTCGTGTCGCTCAAAAGTAAAAGCCGCTCCAGCGGCAAGCGGAAGCAGAAATAGGTGGGCCGACCGAGGAACCCAGGCGATGGGTGCATCGATCAGCGAAATGGCGCAGACGACCACAAAAACCCCGTGGGCAACGACAAGTAGCGATGAGCTATCGCTGCGCTTGCTGCGATGGAGGGCGAGCACGCCCACGCCGGTCAATCCGATGAACACTACCGACAGCTCGTAGCGACCAAAATAGAGGTAGCAGAGCGTCCACGCCAGCCCGAGACCGATGCAGGCCACGCCAGCCAGCTTGAGGATCACCGCCACCTTCTGTCTTCGCGGCTCACTTTGCAACCTCATCTGAAGCGTAGATAAGTCCGCCGGGCCCCCATCTTCTTCTCTTCTCACCATTCGTCGAGGCACCTTTTGTCGCGATTCAAAGGTGGTATCTCCAACCGCCGCGGGTTTCACCGGCGCGAGTGTCGAGTATGAGACAATGGCCGTATCCGCCAACCCAGATAGCCGGATTTCTACTGTGCGACCAGTTCCTGATCTGATCAGGGCTAACGAAGACTTTTATCATAAAAGCAAATTTCACTTAATCAGGTGCCCTGGACCGCTGAGGAGGAATGGAATTGTCAACGGCGGAGAAAAGACCTGCCACGGGATGGAGAAAAAGTCGGCCACTTTTGCGCCCCACCTTTGCGACACAGACAGCACTCGTACGATTGCCGGCACGTCGCGCAATCTTGCGCCAAGGCAATGCGGAAATGACAACAGGACTGTCGCATGGAGGTCGATATGCTCGTGTCGCTACTTCGCCGGGTGCTTGATGCGTTGTACAAGTGAGACGTGACTAGCTTTCCACGTGCCCTTACTTGGAAAGCTCCATTCGTGCTGGCAGCCTCAAATGCACGTGATGTGCAGCGGGCTATTGAACACAGTCATGGCAGGGTGCCTTGCTCCACCAGCTCGCCGGATTTCGACACAATCGATGACCCAAGAGCTACATCGAATCAGGGCACCCCTGTCGCCACTAACCGCAAATGATGAGGCACGGGATTGGTTGAGGGTTGTTGCCTCGTTTCGTTTGACCGTGCTGCCTCAACGCGGTTCCGCCCAAGGGATTTCGCGCGGTATAGCGCGCCATCGGCGCTTGCAAGCATCCCGGCGAGGTCGTGACAATCCGGTGCTGCAAGGCCGATACTGACGGTGGCATGGGTTTTCAAACCCTCTGCCCGAGCGGCTGCTTTGGCGAACCGGCTTGCGATAGCCGAGCCGAGACTGAGAGCTTGGGAATGGTCGCACCGTGGCAGAAGCGCAGCGAATTCCTCACCGCCCAGCCGGACAATAAGTGCGTCGGGTCCCGCTTCTTCGCGGGCGGTTTCCGCGAACAACTGCAAGACCTTGTCTCCGGTTGGATGTCCATGAAGGTCGTTGATCGCCTTGAAGTGGTCGAGGTCGAAGGCGAGCAGTGAGACGGGATCACCATGTCGCTCCCGGAGGATCCGAGATGCCTGCTCAAAAAAAGCGTGACGGTTTGCAAGGCCGGTTAACTGATCGGTTTGTGACATGCGGAGCAGGTGGAGCTTTTCCTCCTCTCGAATAATCATCAGAAAGGACATCGGCATCGCTACCGAGTACAAGACGGCCTCGTACATCGTCACCTTCGCGACGATGGAGATAAGATCTTGCCCGTACCGCTCAAGAATAACAGGCGCAATGAACGCTCGGCCAAGGTAGAACACGGCATGGACGGCTGAAATCGATACTGCGATCGGACGTGAGCGCAATCGCTGGACCGTGCGGCTGCGCAGAAGCATCCATGCTGTCAGGCCGCACGTCAGCGCGATGGGGATGGACGAGACATGGTTCCAGAAAGCCGCCGGAAAGTGCGTGCCAGTGATCGCCCAGGCGAGTGCTAGGAAGCTTAGCAATGCGA
The DNA here is from genome assembly GCF_026191755.1 of Agrobacterium sp. InxBP2. Lineage (NCBI taxonomy): Bacteria > Pseudomonadati > Pseudomonadota > Alphaproteobacteria > Hyphomicrobiales > Rhizobiaceae > Agrobacterium > Agrobacterium sp. InxBP2. The sequence continues at coordinate 40,326 of NZ_JAINDY010000018.1, read as the reverse complement.
GGGACGACCAGAGATACCGGCGACCATCGATGCAGGCGGCAGCGTTGAGGACCAAAAGGTAGCCCAACATCATTAGGATGTTGATCGCCCCCATGCCGAGCGCGACCGGAAAGTGGCTGCGGTTCATTGCAAGCATGCAGCCGAGAACGAACGCGAAGAGTGCCGTCGCCAGAAGACCGAGCACGTGCGCGCGACCTGGATAAGCCTGCCTTTCCCAAAGGAGAAGCGACGCTGACACCAGGAGCGTTCCGACTGTTAAGTACCAAAGGGTTTGTAAATCGATCTGCATTGCTCTGCCTGCCTTACGTCAAAGCCTACAGGATCTCCCCTATAAGATTCTTTACGCCACCTCTCATATTGTCGACATGGTTGGCGTAGCGTTAAACGTGCTGTTGATGCCGGCGCTAAAGCTAGAGAGGCGTTCCCCAAAATTGTTTGCCGGTTGATCGAATTCGACGATATAAGGGCGGCCTGTCTCGCGAGAGCAGTAGCGGTGCTTGGATCATCGCCCGATACGCAGAGCCCGCTGCATTCGCTTGCCGAGTAAGTCCGCGCATTTTGGGTTGCCTTAACATGGGCAGGGTGTGCAAGGATCGAAAAGACTATGGTGAGAAGCAGGCCACACACTCTCCACAATTGGTGGTTGCGCGATGTCCGGCTACAGTACGAGCTGCTACTATAGCGCGCCTGGGCGAGACTATTGTTCCCATGAGCCCAAAACGGGTGCCTTTTGATCAACCGAATAGGTAAAGCGCTGGTCTGCATATCAACCCGGTCAGAGGTTCGAATCTCTTCAAGTGCGGGGCCCGAAGTGTTCATTGAATTTCATTCACGCACCGATGCTTGCAGTCGTCGACGACTGGGAACCAACGCTCCGAGCTGTGACCTTGCCCGATGCAGATCGCTTGTGGCGATTTGCGGCTCGACCGCAACGCCGAAATTTATGCCATCCTCCTCGAACTCCTGCCGATAGGGAGCAGCATTCGGAGTTGGGATCCAGCGATACAGATACCGCGACGATAAGGTGCATCTCATTTCATAGTTATGCTCGTGAGCGTCTCACGGAGTTGTCAGGCCCTGAACACGGACACTATAGGTCCGCAGGGTGCCGCGCTGATTTTCAGCATATGCACGTAGCGACCCTGCAACCCCGGTTTTGATAAAGGCTTCGAACATCGTTTTCGCGTCTTCGAGGACCGAAACCTGCGTCGAGAGGTACGCCTGGTCGAACTCACTTTGTGAAACGGCTTCTAAAGCTCTCATCTTCTCTGCATATTCGGCGCTCATGTTCTTTGGTACCGAGGTACCATCTTTTTGAGCAGCATCCGCGAGATCGACGAGCGCTTTCTCATGGTCGCGCATGATGTCATTAGCGAACATTTTCGTCGCGTCATCCTGCGCGCTTTTAAGCGCCAGCCTGCTCGCCTCCACTTCAAACTGATTGAAGGAAGCCGCCTCGACAGTGAAGTCCGCGGGTGATTGCGCGTTCGAGAAAGCGGGCATTAACATCGAAAGACACAGTGCGGCGCAGCAGGCATGGAATGGCTTCATGTTAAACTCTCCCTCAATGACTGTTGTGGTCAGGGCGTCGTGTTCTGGCTGCCCGGCAGCGCGTTTCTGTCAGCAGGCCCTGCAGGTGCTTGCTCTTCCGTCTGGCCCCTGTCTGGCGAATTTGACGGTGCTGTGTCCGGCGTCGTCTTAACGAAGTAGACGACCACGATCATCGCCAGAGCCACGGCAGCGGCTCCTGCCAATGTCAATATAGTTCTATAGTTCTTCATATCAGTTTCCGCTTCCGGTTACTTTCCGTCGTAAAGTTTATGAACCTTGCGGACCTGTTCTTGCTGCTCCTTGGCCGATAACCCGCGCTGACGCAGCAGGACATAAACGACCACGGCACCCAGCAGCATGGGCCTCCACCGACAACAACCAGCCAAAATACATCCGCCATAATGCGTCCTGTCAGTTCATGAGGTTGGTGCCACCACGAACCACTGACCAGAGCCAATGTTCCTGGAAATTTGGAAAGCAAGCAGATGGGACAAAAATCGCCTGTCGGATGAGGCGCTGAAACAACCCTCAGACGGTGAGGTCGCTGCGGCCGAGCAACGCCTACCGGTCCTCGTCGAGATCAAGAATGTCGTCAGGAGCTTTCGCCATCTGCTGCACCGCAAGTCTAAGGATGATCTGGATCGACCGGCAGCAAGACCTTTGGTTCCGTTATCCTCGAAAGGGCATCGGGTCAGAGTGCAATAATTCAGTCTCACTGAGGAACAGGGAGTGCAGCCGACAGTTAGACGTGAATTGGAGGAACACGTTGATGAATAATTCCCGATGGGTTAGCCCCGTAACGATTTTAAGCACAGAAGGTGGGCGACAAACCGTCTACGGCCCATTTGATGCTCTCATTTTCCTATTGGATGAATGGCCGGACAAAAGAGGCCCCGCTTACGTCCGTGCAAGGAGCGCTTGCCGTGCCGCACTCGCTGGACGTCAAGGCGCAGACTGGGCTCGCGACATGTTCTTGCAGGCGGCTCAGGAAGCGCAGATTGTGCAGCGTCAAAAGGACGAAACATTATCTTTCGGGCCGTCTTCAAGGGGAGGTAGAGCAAATTTCTCCCCGAAAGAAGGCTCGAGGATAACCGATAGAGCTAATTATAATCACCCAGGCTAGTCGCTTGCGCTTGACCGTGGGCGAGCTGTAGGGGCGATCGCGGTCTGCGACGCGTGGGGCCAACGGCGCCCCGGGGGGTGGTCGACCGAAACGCGTGTTGTGGTTCACGCTGGCTAGTGGCAAGGGCACATTCCGGCGTGGCCGTGATCGAGCAAGTGGCCATTCCTCTCGTGCGGGACTTTCATTTTAACAATAGCCCGGCGGTCATGCTTCGCTGACAGAGAGCCTCGTCCTCGGGTGCGAAATTCTTGATTCTGAGGCTCCATCTGCGCATGCGCCCGGATTATGCGATGTGCGGGCATCCGATCATCATCACGACAATGTTGAGAAGCGCGCAAGCCTGTCGCGGTGGTTAGCTGCCGGAATGATTGCCGCTTTGCCCCAGACCAATCGCAGGTGTGGGCGCGCTCCATGCCCGGAACATGCGGCAGTAGGCGTCAGACGTTAGGCTCATTCAACTGGACAAGCGCTTTATCGCCGACCCCGGCGCGTATTCTCACAACGGGTCGCGGTAGCCGAACAGGTTGGATTGAGCGAGGCCCTCGGCATCACACTGTGTTTTGTCGGTAGAACACAAAGAACGGATGTTCAACAAGGCGCAAGCCTTCAATCTCACCGGCGCGGTATGTGCTTCCGGACAAGACATCGGTGAAAACGCCACGCGAGCTGGCCAGCGAGCTATCGCGCATTGCTAGATCATTTGCCTTGATTTGCTCGTTTCCGAGGAGTTGTTGCAGACCGAGGCGTGGGATCATGACGATAACGGTCTGGTTTCTGTGGGTCCTCGCATACGACACTATTGATGGAGATCCTTCAAAAAGGGGCTCATAGCTACCCGTGCGGAACAGGTCAGGGTGACGGCGCCGCAACTCCAATATGCGACAAATGACGCGTTGTTTGGTCACCCCGTTGCGCATCTCATCTTCAAAGCTAAAATCGATAGCCGCGCTGTCCTCAAGACGTGAGTGAAATTGCTCGAAGGGCGGCGTTCGACGGTTATCTGGATCAACGAGGCTGAGATCGAGGCTCTCGCTGCCCTGATATATATCCGGGACGCCAGGCGCCGTCAGCTTGATGATCGTCTGGCTGAGGGAATTGCGCAGGCCCGCCAGAACGAATGGCTGGATGGAATGGACAAAGTCTTTCAGAAAGACGCTGTTCTCCGGCGCAAATAGATGTGACGCATAGGCGAGTACGGCTCTTTCATAGACGTCGTTATTGTCGCCCCAGTTGGTTCGCAACTTGGCTTCACGCAGAGATTTTTCGACGTAAACAAGAAACCTCGCCTCTAGTGCGTCCAACTCCGGTCCTGTCGGTACCCCGGGCTCGGCAGGCCACACGCCGGCAAGAGCCTGGTAAAGCATCCACTGCACCGAGGGTTCCGGCGCAGGACCATCATCCAGTTCCGCGATCACAGTTCGGTTGGTGTCGCACCATCGCGCAACGTTGGCCGCCCAGATTTCAGGTGCTTCACTGAGCGTCGACAGCCGCGCGCGCGCGTCTTCTCCGCGTTTGGTGTCGTGGGTCGAAGTGCTCGACAATCCATCCGGTTGGCGCTTAAGGCGATCCGCCATCGCCTCGTGAAATCGCCAAAGAGCAAACGGGCGTGGCAGCGGATCCGCCCCCACCTCATTGAGCGCGAGTGCCATGTGCTGGCGGAAAAAAAGTGTGTCTTCGATCGACTTTGCCATCAACGGCCCGGTCAGTTGCTGGAAACGGACGCGGAATTCACCCGCGAGGAAAGCCGCCGCATCACAAACGGATCGTTTAAGAATGCTGATTATGAAAGCGAGCGCTGTCTCGCCAGGTGCAGTTAGATGAACACGGCCACTATCGGCAATCGCGCCGAGCAGCGCCTCGTCCTCGCCACAAAGTCGCTCGCGTGTTCGATAGGTTCGGTAGACCGGAAAGGCGACGAGAAGCTCTCGCAATGCTGTTTCGAGGTTGGAAAGGCTGAGATCCTTACCTTCCTTCTGCGCCACTGTCATCGCCAGCTGTAATAAGGTCGAAAATTCGCCCTCGAAATTGTGATTTATCATCAGGAGCTTTGCAGCACGAACCTCGCCGTCCAGGTCGGTTTTTTGACCGCAGAAAGCATCATAGGCTCCACGCAGCACCTCTAGTTTACCGCTGTCGACAAGGACGTTCGAAAGTGCGGCAATGAATTCATATCCGGTTGTGCCGGAGACAGGCCAATCGGCTGGCACATGCTCGCCATCCGCCAGGATTTTTTCTACGAGAAGGTAGCAGTCCTGCCCGACCTTCAGCCGAAGCCGGTCGAGATAGGCTTTCGGATCGGCCAACCCATCCACGTGGTCAATTCGCAAGCCGTCGACAGCGCCACTACGCACGAGTTCAAGTATAAGTTGATGCGTGGCGTCGAAGACGGCATCATCTTCTACGCGAACTCCTACCAGGCCGGTGATTTCAAAAAACCGGCGATAGGAGAGGTTGTGGCGCGCCGTGCGCCAAGACGTCAGCTTATAGGGCTGACGGTCATGAAGTGTTGCAATCTCGGTTTTGTTGAGAGAGTGGCTGGTGGCAGGCAGCCGATCTTCACGCGTCTCCGGCGCGATAGGGTAGCAGCTGTCATGATAGGCGAAAGTCGGCTTTCCGGTTATTGGATCGGCGGTAATCGAAATGTTGCCGGCCTGTAACTCGTGTTCAAAGGATTCCCCCAGGAATGGCAATGTCAGGCGACGTGACCAGTCGATGTCGAAAATGCGAGCGTAGGGACTATGAATCCCATTCTTGATGACATCATACCACCACGGATTATCGAGCGATGCGGCCATGTGGTTCGGCACGATGTCCAGAATGAGCCCAAGACCTTCATTTCTGAGTGCGGCGACCATCCGGTCAAAGCCATCACGGCCGCCGATCGCTGGATCGATTTCGTTCGGATTGGTCACGTCATAGCCATGGGTCGAGCCCGGTGCTGCGGTGAAGATCGGCGATGCATAAAGATGGCTGATGCCGAGCCGCCTCCAATAGGGTGCAAGCGCAGCTGCGCGATCAAAGGTCATACCGTTGCGGAATTGTAGCCGATAGGTTGCTGTGGGAATTGTCATTACACTGCTTCCGTGGCGAGGCGAACCAAGATTGAGTTTTTTGGCAGGGCGGCTTGCTATTCTGGCCATGCGAAAATCGCGTCTCCGGGCTGATCCGGCAGCGGTCTTGTTTCATCGCCAAGATTGACGGCGATCGAAAGCGCGCCGGCAGAAAACGTCCAGGTGACCGCAATACATCCGTCGCCTGCCTCCACAACTCTGCCAGCGCGGCCATTATCTCCTCGAAGAAGAGGCACGATCTTTGTCCGTCTCAGTAAAAGCAGCTTGCCCGTGAGCGTTAACCAATCTTCCCCCGCCTCGGTTTGGGCCTTGCTCCAATCCAGTTTTGACGTCTCGACCGTGGTGCGATCATTGGGGTCGGGAACAGTCTCGCTTTTGTAACCGGAATGGCCGTCAAACTCGCTTCTTCGACCCTCGCGGACTGTGTTTGCGAGATCATCACGGAAGTCGGTAAAGAACAGGAACGGGTTGGACTCGCCGAATTCTTCTCCCATGAACAGAAGAGGAATGTGTGGCGAAAGTACAAGTAGAGCCATCAGAACCTTGGCGCGATCGCTGCCTACAAGTGTAATCAGCCGTTCCCCGTGGGCCCGGTTGCCCACCTGGTCGTGGTTCTGGATGAAATCCACAAATGCGGAGCTCGGTTGGCCGTCGCTTCTGACGCCACGTGGTCTTCCGGTTTGGGGTGAAGTTTCGCCTTGGTAGGCGAAGCCTTCTGCGAGCGCCCTGGCCACGAGCTTTTCAGGTGCCGCCGCGAAATCCTGATAGTAAGCGTCGCTTTCCCCTGTCACAAACGCATGAACCGCATTGTGGAAGTCATCATTCCATTCTGCGGTGAACAGAGGAATACTTCCGTCTGTGGCTCTCTCATGCAGGGAGATGATGTTGCGACTGTCCTCGGTCGTAAGGTGAATAGGACGATCGGTGATCTCGCGCCGAATGCGTTCAGCTATCTCCACCAAAATGTGTTTTGCGGAATTGTCCTCAATCTGGTCAATCGCGTCAAATCGAAGGCCATCAAGCTTGAATTCGTGCAGCCAATAAAGAGGGGCATCGGCAATGTATCGCCTCACTGCGTCGACTTCATAGGCTATCCCATCGCCCCAAGGGGTTTTTCGATCCTTGTCGAAGAAACCCGGAGCCAGCAGGGGGAGGTAGTTCCCCTGCGGTCCGAAATGATTAAGAACGATGTCGAGCACGACGGATATGCCAAAACCATGCGCTTCATCGATAAAGGCTTTGAAATCATCCGGCCTGCCATATGCGGCGTGGGGAGCATAAAGCAGAGTGCCATCGTAGCCCCAGCCGTGGTTGCCGCCGAAGTGGGAAACCGGCATAACCTCAATCATGGTAATTCCGAGCTGCGCAAGATGAGGGAGTTTCCCAACCGCGGCCTCGAACGTCCCCTCCGGCGTGAAGGTTCCGACGTGCATCTCGTAAATTACTGTCTCCTCCCACGGTCGTCCCTTCCAGCTGATATTTCGCCAAATGTAGCGATCCGGATCGGTGACGAGCGATGGTCCATCGACATCGTCCTTCTGCGCCCGCGAAGCGGGGTCGGGCACCCGTTGTCCGTCAGTCAGGACAAAGCAATATTCGGTTCCTGCCACAGCGTCTGGACATGTGATCTCGAACCACCCGTGCTCGTCGCGTGCCATGCATCGTAAAGCCGTGCCGTCGTCGAGGTATAATTCATTTTGCCCAGGCGCCCAGGTTCGAAAAGTGACACCCCCCGATGGAGAGCGTCGTACGCCCCAAGCCGGTGATTTTGTGACATTGGAGCGATTGTGTTGCTTTGACCGCATGGTTCCCCCGTCAGGATTGAGCGGGGCAAAACCGGCGGCGTCGATAACGGTTCCCGTCCAATATTAAGTGCAAGCCGTGACAGCGTGCATTGCGCGGGCTTGAAAAAATCGCAGAGCTCAGAGGATCGAAGAGATTTCATCTTCCGGATGTCCGGTTAAAAATCCAGTTGCCGCCCACCAAGCCTCCTGGGAAACGATCAGCGCTTCTTCGAAATTCTTGGTTTGTCGCGTGATGGACGGAGGGGGAGGCCGGCGGACTGAGCCCCGGTTTTGTACGAGGAGCCACCTCTTGCTATGCGATCAACCTCGTGACGCACCTGCTAGCTGTCGCGGAGTTACAGATATGGCACTGAGCGATAGACGGGCATGCAATAGCTCATTTTTCGCGAAATTGTGAGTTATAGAATGCGGTGTCTCAATCCACTCGAGCGTTGGCTTTTGTTTTGAAAATGACATGCGCGGTTAAGAGAGTGCTCCGGCAGCACATTTGTTCACAGGCTCATCATCGTCGGGCGCAATTGACTTGACGCAGGGCCTGCTATTCTAGAAACAATGTCGAACAATCAGAAATTTTATTGTTATTTGGTACCAGCCTTGCACGCCGTGAGAGACACGTGCAGAGCGTCCTGCACGACGTGTTCAAGTTCCTCGCGCGTCGCGCCGTCCCGGGCCTGGACGGACATGCCCTGAAGCACGACGACCAAAAAGCGGGCGAGGGAGCGCGCGCGATCGGAGTCGAGCCAACGACCAAGCGCCTGCGCAATTGTTTCTCTCATCATACCTCGGCGCTCGGACAACACTCGCGCAAGCGCGGCATGTTCTTCGGCGCATTGCAGCATGCCGCTGGACACCATGCATCCTCGTTCACCGGCAGGGTCCGTCACGGCGTCGGCCCCTTGGCGCAGGATCGCCGACACGGTGTCCTCCAATGTTGATGCGCCTTCAAGGTTGAACAAAGCCCCGGGAATTCCCGAATAGTGATCAAGGGCCTCCCGATAAAGCCCTGCTTTGCTCCCAAACGCGGCATAGAGGCTTGGTGGTGCGATTCCAATCGCGGTCGTCAGATCGTTGAGCGACACACCTTCGTAGCCATGCCGCCAAAACAGATGCATGGCGATGTCGACCGCCTCGTCTCGATTGAAGGTCCTCGGTCCGCCGCGCCGGCGTTTGATCTGCTTATTCATAGTGATCACTAAACACAGCTTGACAGAGGGGATCAAGTGGTTAGTTTGTATCGATCACTAAAGATAGCCAATTTTCGCGCAATACCACTGGAGATTTAATGTCAGGACGTTTCATCCGAGCCGCAAAAGGAATATTTGCCGCGGTGATCTTGTTTACGGGGGCATCGGTCGCTGCGGCTGCCGAAAAGCAATACACCGTCACATCCTCCGATGGCGTTACAATCGCCGTCGAAGAAACCGGAAATCCCCAAGGTCAGCCAATCGTATTCGTTCACGGTCTGCTTGGCAGCCGCATCAATTGGGACAGCCAGACGGCCGATCCAGACCTGCAGAGGTTTAGGCTGATCACCTTTGATCTGAGAGGACATGGACTGTCGGCAAAACCGGATGACGCTGACGCCTACAAGGATGGCGACCGCTGGGCAGACGATCTCGATGCAGTCCTTCGGGGAAGCGGAGCGACGAACCCGGTGCTCGTGGGCTGGTCTCTTGGGGGTGTGGTGCTGTCGAACTATCTTGCCAACCATGGCGACGGCGGGATTGGTGGCCTCCTTTACGTCGACGGTGTTATCGAACTCAAACCCGATCTCATCACGCCGCATCCGGAGGTCTATGCAGGACTGGCCTCAGAGGACCTGCGAACGCATCTCGACATGGTGCGTACCTTCCTGGCCCTCTGCTTTGCAACGCAGCCAGAAAGCGCAACGTTTGAGCGGCTGCTGTCCAATGCAGCGGTGGCATCATGGCTGATGACGCGAACCGTCCCCTCGATGACAGTCCAGGCAAAAGAAGGACTGGCGAAGGCAAAAAAGCCGGTTCTGTTGATCTATGGGGGTAAGGATAATCTGGTACGGCCGCAGCCGAGTATAGAACGCGCGAAGTCGTTCAACGGCGCGATCAAGTCAGAGATTTACGACAACTCGGGTCATGCGCCATTTCTTGAAGAAGCGTCGCGGTTCAATAAGGATTTGGCGAAGTTTGCGGCTTCTGTGGCGGACGGCAAGTAAGTCAGAAACTGGCTCCGCCGGCTCCCATTCTGCTGCGTCTTTCATGCTCCCATTTTGAAATCGAGACTGAATGGTCGTCTGATCTGGAGAAGCGTGCGTGGGGCGCCGTGGTCTTGATAGGTCCGCCCCGTCGCGCTGGGCCGAACACCGGTGCGTCACGACGACGGAACCGGAACCGGCTAAACGAGTTATGATGGTTCCGGGAGATGGAGAAGCTGTCAGGAGCGAACGCGTGAACAGATGCAATATAACCCACAGACGGGTTACTATTGGAACGCACTCCCTGTTCCTCCGGGAAGCGGGGCCGATGGACGCGCCCGTTCTGCTCCTGCCCCACGGATACCCGTGTTCGTCCTATCAGTACCGCAGGCTGATGCCGGCGCTCGCCGATCAGTGGCGCACGGTAGCTTTCGATTGGCCGGGTTTTGGCTACAGCGACACGCCTGATCCCGCCGAGTTCGGATATGACTTCGACGCTTACGCCGAGGTGCTCAACAACGTCGCTGAGGCGCTCCGGCTGGAGCGCTACGCGCTCTGGCTCCACGACTATGGCTCGCAGATTGGTCTGCGGCATGCCATAGCCCACCCGGAGCGGATCGCCGCGCTGATCATCCAGAACGGTGACATCTATGAAGACGTGCTCGGCCCTAAATACGAGACGATCAAAGCGTGGTGGGCCGACAAGTCGCCCGAGAAGCACCGCCCTCTCGAGGAGGCCGTAAGCGAAGACGGATTTCGCGAGGAGTTCGTCGGTGAAGTCTCTGAAGAAGTGGCAAGTCTCTTCCCTCCCGACCTTTGGAAGCTCCATTGGCCGCTCATGGATACGCCGACACGCAAAATGGTGGCAGTCCGCCTGATGGAAAAGCTGGAGGAAAACCTCGACTGGTTCCCTCGCTATCAAGCCTATCTGCGTGAGCACCGCCCGCCGACCCTGGTGGTGTGGGGCCCGCAGGACGGCTATATGCCCGAGGCGTCGGCGCAAGCTTACCGGCGCGATCTCCTGGACGCGGAGTTGCACATTCTCAGCGAGGCCGGGCATTGGCTGCTGGAAACCCATCTCGAACAGGCGTTGCCGCTCGTCCGCGATTTCCTTGCCCGGACCTTCCGATGATCGCGCCTTTGAACGTAGCCCGCAACGAGAGGAGACATGCATGGTTACGAAGCCCACAATTGCACGCATCTGGCGCGGCCGTACGCGCCGCGAGGTCGCGGACAGCTACGAGCCCTATTTGCGAGCCGAGGGCATTCCTCCGCTTGAGGAGATTGCCCTCGGCGTCCAGCTTTTTCGGGAGGATCGGGACGAGGAAACGTGGTTCACGACTATCTCCTACTGGCCGGACATCGAGACGATGACCGCCTTTACAAAGGGCGATCCTGTCAAGGTTCATCATCTCGATCTCGACGCCGAGTTCCTGATCGAACTGCCCGAGCGCATCGAGCTGCATCGCATTCTGGTGAATGATCCAAGCCTTCGTTGAGCCGCGAGCAAGCCCTGCCTAGGGTGATGGAGCTCCGCAAGAAAATCGGGATCTCCCGGCCGCAGCAAGGGCCGGCCGGTCTCCAGATGGTCCCACCTCTTTGCATCGGGAACGGCGCGTGTTCCGGCGCAATCGCGCTGACCAGGAAAAGAAAGCGATGATCTCACTGCCCCACCGCGTCTCCGGCAATCTCGCTCTTGATCTCGCCAACACTATCAGTTGGCGCAACACGAGCCGGGAAGTCGACCATTTGGCAAGCTTCGATGACGTTGTGGCATGGGCGAAGGAAGTCGGCCTGGTCGGCGGCGACTTCGTCTTATCGCCGCAGGAGCAAGAGATACTGCTCGAGCAGGTGCTCGCGCTTCGCAAGGCAATTGGTGCCGCGGGATCGGCGATAGCTAACGATCTCGATCCGTCTCGGCTGGATCTGGACGTCATACGCGACGTTGCTGCGCTGTCTCTGCGCCAGGCTTCGCTTTCCGGGACGCCGTGCACATGGCATTTTGAGGGTATCTATCGCGTGACCGGCACCATCGCGTGGTCCGCGCTCGACCTGCTTCGAGGCGACGAACTCTCCCGGCTGAAGCAATGCCCACCCGACGATTGTCACTGGCTGTTTATCGACCGGACAAAGAACGCTTCAAGGCGCTGGTGCGACATGTCCACCTGCGGCAATCGCGCCAAAAAAATGGCTCACAGAGCCCGGCGTTGACTCAAACGGCGGCAACGAGCAGACAGCGGGATTCCGGACCCGTGATCAAAGCGGGATGAAAACCAATGATCACTTGCGTGTCGGAATACCGCATTGACTAGGCGCCGCAGGCGGACTCCGAAGTGGATGGAGAATGTAGTTGGATTCATTCCTGAGGTCGTAGGAAACCATCACGGCCACTTCCTGCCGAGCGAAGAACAAGTGCCCCTTCATCTCTTCTGCGGCATTTGCCCTCGGGAACTGACAGCGAAACCAGACGGAGCTTCAAATCGGAACGACTGCAAACTTTCATTTACCACAAGGCGCATTGTCGAACTCCACGCCGCGTATATGTCGTCTTTGCCATTATGTATCCTGTGATAACAACAACCGATGAGGTGACATGATGTCAATCAACTCGGGTCATGCTCGATATTTCCCGCGACCCATACGAACTACAGCTAACCCGTTGGAACGGGCTATCCTGCAGCTGGAAAAGATGATCGATGCGCAAAGAACGATTGCGCTACCGGCACCGTTTGCTCTTTATAAAGCCAAACGCATTCTCGAACGATGCCACCAGGGGAGCCCGCTGCCGAAATTTGCGCGTGACTGCATGCCCAACGTGGAATAAGCGATCGGACATCGGTAGCACGGGCCCGAAACAATGAACCTTAACGGCGGCCAAAGTCTGCCCGACTGGTCATGACGACCTTCGCCGGCTCGTGCTACATCCAATATGCCGGCAGCGTCGGCGAGCGTTAGTTATTTCTACTACAGCAGCCGAAGCGTGCTCTCATCACGGGCTCCTGCGTAAAACATGTCCAGTGCGGCTTGGAAAGGTAAATCCCGTTCAGCAACAGCTCCAAACAACGTCATGCTGGATCGAAATTTGAGATCATCCGGGGATCCGAGAATGTCATGCGCGCTCAGATCGGTGTGCCGCAGCATGGCGGTCGTACACTCGACGAGGCGTGGTCCAAGCATAGGATGCGTCAAATACGCCTCCGCTTCCGCACGACCCGAGATTGCGTAAAAGCGCGCAGTTTCCGAACGGCCAAGGCCACGCAGTTGCGGAAAGATAAACCACATCCAGTGTGAGCGCTTCAGTCCCGCCTGCAATTCGCTGAGGGCCACCTCGTAAATGTTTTGCTGCGCCGTCACAAAGCGCTCGAGATTGAATTTCATCGTCAGCTTTCTCCGATTGCAAGGTTCAGCAAAACCGGTCCACAGCGCGATCTCGCGGGTTAATCCTGACAACGTCGGCGCTGGCCTGCCGTTCCCGAAACCGCTTTAGACATGTCGCAGCTTGCGTCGCGTCCACGTCGAACCCGGCATGCGAACGAAGTAGCCCGTGCGCTGTCGTTTGCTGCATATACCTCGATCCAGGGCATCATTCGAACGTCGACGCGCTCGACGGGCGCACAGCTGAGCGACCATCGCGGTGCGCTACAACAATCAGGGCTGGGCGCTTTGACTGGCCGATCATGGCAAATTGCTTATGGGAACGTCGGCGGAATGCTCGCGGCCACCGAGTTGCGGTGTTCATTGACTTGCAATGAACCGCCAGTTCGCGATTGCGGCCTGGCGGTGGGGCTCGGCGCGCAAAAGGTAGTCCGGATGCCCGATGATTGAAAGCAGGTCCGAAAAGCTGTCGTAGCGTATCATCACGATGTCGTCCCACTGTTCGTCCTCGGTCGAGACTAACGTCATGGCTCTGGATCCGACGTAAAGTCGTTCGGAAATAATCCCGAGTTTTGATGCGATCTCCTGGAACACGCCAGCATAGCCTTCGTAATATGCTGCCCGTGACGTCTCTTTCATATCCACGAACCCGCCCGGATAGTGAGGACTTTCGCGGAAGCGGAGAAGATTTATCATCACGACTGGGTTCCCGCCGAGCCGTTCAGCCGCGTCTGACAGGATTTGGGGCGAGAGAGTATAAAGATCCATGATGTGTCTTTCTGACAAAATTCGTTCATATGTCAGATATTGACAGTTTTTGTTATTATGTCAAGAATCGGGAATGGAAAGATTTTCAGACCGGGAAGAGAAGGTTGCTGTCGCGGCCGAGGACGTTTTTGTGCGCTACGGCTTCGCGCGCACAACGATGGGCGACATAGCAAGAGCTGCAGGTATCTCCCGCCCCGCCCTTTATCTCCTGTTCCCGGACAAAGAGGCGATTTTTAGCCGCGTCATTGAGATGATGGACGCGAGATCCCTCGCAAAGATCCAGCAGGCGGTCGACCGGATTGAGTCTGTTGATGGGAAATTGTTGCATGCCTGTACCGTTTGGGGCCTCCACGGGGTGGAGCTGGCTTCAGCCCATCCTGACGCCGCAGACCTTTTTGATTTCCGGTTTCCGGCGGTTCGGGAGGTCTACGAGCGGTTTCAACAGTTTCTGGTTCGGATTTTGGAAGAGCACGTCCCGAACTGGACGCTCCCCGTTTCACGGGCTGAGTTTGCGGCGGCGCTCACCTATGGCCTTCGTGGCCTTCGCTACGCGGCGACGGACATCGATCACATGAAACGTCTCGTTGACGTTCATGTCACTATCTACGGAATGTCACTTAAACTCGACGACAGCGCCAACGGATGACAGATGCTTTGCAGTCCCTATCCAGCATAAGCCTGGTATTCGTTGAGAGATGCCAGCCGTGCAACGAGCGCTTCGGGATGACCGCACGAGCAAGAGATTATGGGGCGTGCGCCGGGTAGGAGCAACTCTTCCTTGGGAACAAACATCCTTGTCATATTCCTAGTGCTCATCATCGCGAACGGGACACCGTTTCATTAGCTTTTTAATCGTCCGCCGGTCTCCGCCGAAACGATCCAGCACCTCCACCGCCTGAGGCAGGCTGACCGAGTATTCCTGTTGAAGTTCCTCGACGGTGTACGGCTTTACTTTATCGTCCGGCATAGCGCCCTCCTTCTGATGCCCAAATGCAACCGCCTCGATTCGAGTTCCGAGCACCGGAACATCTGCGCGCCTGGAGGGTTCGCCTTGGGAAAGGAGACCATCATGAGAGATTTGAACCCGAATACCGTAGGCCGGCCGGACGACCCGAAAGCCACACGCGGCTCAACATGGCGGCCGAGAGCCAAGGACGAGGATATTATCACCAACAATGATGAAGGTGCGCCCCCTGTGCCCATCGGCCAGCCTGGCGACCGTGAGCAAGGCGGCGACAGCGACGGCCCGATGGATGGACAGTAGGTTGCATCAGGCCGGCTGAAGCAAGCGCTCATTTCCAACCCATTTAGATGGAGTGGCGTCTCCAGATACCCTTTCCCGCCGAGAAGGTCGGAGCCCGGCAACTGGGACGGATTGTGAAATATATCAAGGGCGACTGTTTCCGTCCGCCGGAAAGACCGTTTTAACGGTGAGTGGTCGGCAGAAGCAAGTTGAAAGGGTTCAGGGCCTTGTTGATGGGATCCGGCGCCGAAAGATCAAATCCCTTCAGTGGCAATCGCTTGAGATGCCGTCACTTATTGACCCGGTTTGGGGCCGATCGCTGGCGCTGCAAGTTCGCGGCGGCTAGATCAGCTGGGTCTTTACCGGCAATGTTGACGGTAGGCTGAGCGAAGGTGACGCCGTTCTCCTGAAATGATTTTCGAAGAGATGCGTATGCGGTACGTCGAATAAAGCTCTGCTGGCTGGTTGGCACGGTGGTCATCGCGAAGCTGACCACAATTCCGTACTCTGCAAAATCTTCGACACCCTTCAGTTTTAGCGGCTCGATGAAGAAGCGACCCAGTTCCGGGTCTGTGAGCAAAGTCTGGCCTATCGCCTTGCCAATCTTGCGAACTTTCTCGAGATCCGTGTCATACGGGACAGTCACGAGTATCTTGGTTTTGGACCAGTCACGGCTCATGTTTTCTACTGCACCTAGTTCGCCGAAAGGGACAGTGAAAATTGGACCCCTGTGATGTCTTAGCTTTACCGAGCGAAGGCTGAAACCTTCGACGGTTCCGCGGTAGTCCTTTGCCTGAATATACTCTCCGACCCGGAAAGCATCGTCAAACAGATAGAAAAAGCCGCTTATGATATCCCGCACCAACGCTTGTGAGCCAAAGCCGATTGCCACTCCAACGATGCCCGCTCCTGTTATCAGCGGACCTATGTCGACCCCGATCTGACCAAGGATTGTCAGGCTTGCAACGACAAGAATGGTGACCGCAAGCACATTACGTAGGATGGGAAGCAACGTCTGCAGCCGCGTGAAATGCTCTCCTTCCCAATCAGTCTCGAGCGCAGCCGAAGAAGGGTTTTGGCGGGTAAGCAGTCGCTCTATGGCGGCTTTCGACAGATGCCAGATGATGTCCGCGACCAGAAGGACAAGTGCGCTCCGTAAGACGCCAGCGAGAGCGTCCCGGACCAACGGGATCCCGTGACCGGGGAAGGTGACGTCAGTTTCCCAGACAAATGCTATCCAGGCGAGAGCCAATAAAAATACCGACGCCCTCGCACCGCGCACCAAAAGGATGGCTCGGTTACTAGTTTGAGGGATTTGAAGCGCTTTGGAAGCAAGGTCCCGGACGATTTGAGAAACTGCGCGAAGAACCGGCGGCAGGATGGCAGGATAGATGCTCAACCAGAACAGCGCCCGGGCATTCAGGCACCAGAGAATCCAAACGAAGGCAGCATAGAGCGATATCGCCGTCTTCATCCTGGCATCTCGACCGACCGAAACCCATGTCGTACCGATGATGACCGTCAATATCATGCAGGACGCCAGGGCCTCGATTGCCAGAGCGGTGTCGGGATCGAAATCGAGAACATGGCCCAACATCATCACGCTGGCGGTAAATAGCGACAGACACATTACCAACCTTAAATTTCGGCGAAAAGATAAAGGTGCGATCTTCTCCGCCAAAGCCGAGACAAATCGCCAGGCCACAAACAAGAGCAAGTAGCAGCCTGCAACAAGGCGTACCGACAGTGGCAAATCGACGAGGAAATAAAGTGGTGCGACGACCGCCGCAAAGACCAGCGATGGAAGATATTGTTCCGGGCCGTCCCAATGATGCAGGCGATTTCGCCGGATAAATCGCTCCGCAGTGGTGCCAGCGACAACCATAAGGACGAAAGCGGAAGAAACCGGCAGATAACCATTGTCGTTCAGGTCATCCAAAAGGTCCTGCATTGCCCGTTGTGTCTCATTCGGAATTCGCGCAGCGGCGGATAGAACTTCATGAATTCTGGCGCGCGTATGTTGTTCCCAATCCAGGATCCCGGCGGCTGTCGCCCCTTCAGTTGCCGGATCGGACCCGCGCCCAACAGTTGCCGGCAATTTCTCCAATGTCGGCAGTCGCTGCTGCGAATTTCGCCACTCGTCGCCGCTGTTGCTGGCCCCCAAAACGGGCAACACCGCGAAGATCGAGGCAAGCACACAGAGGAATAATGACAGCCATCTCATAACAAACCCATGCGCCTGCAAAGGTTACAGGCGCCAATTGTTCGGTTGGGAAATGATGCATGGCTTCACGTCAGCGCACATCTGGACGAGCGTTGATATCTGTTACCGAAAAATTGAGGCGACCTCACCAACGCGCTAGCCTTTGCAGCCTGTAGGGCTAGTTTCATACCCCGGGGCGAGCGCCAGTTTTTGGCGCCCCACAGCCACCAAAGCGATAGCAAGTCTCAACTTCCGGATAGGTTATTTGGGTCCAGTGTGAGGTCGATCTTAAGCGTGCACTTCTCTAGGTTCGCAATCGCTTCCTATGAACTGCGCCATATCAGCTGATCTGGAGGATAATATGCTACATGCTGAACACAGTCTGTCTGGAAAGTCGCATGCACCGTTTTGCGTCAGTTTAAAGCCCGACATGCCCCCTATTCAAGAACCCTTGGCAACAGTCGTTCACGACCTCGGTAATCTTATCCAGGTTGCGACGTCTGCCATAAATGTCCTGTCACGCAATCCCTTGGTCTCTGCCGACGTCCGGGCTTTAGATGTCATTCGCAGCGCCCGAATGTCGCTGGACTGTGCTGGCGGACTCGTTCGCCAATCCCTCCGGGCCAAGAGTAATGGCTATACGCCCGTTGAAACCGTCAATGTTGAATCTTGTCTCCTCGATGTGAAAGACTCTCTGGCCATCTGGGAGCCGGAAACACACGTCGAAGTTCAGGCAGAGCCGAACTTGCCTCGCCTGGTTTGTAACGCCATCGGATTCAAAGCAGTCCTTCTGAATCTGATGGTCAACGCCCGCGAAGCGATGCCGGACGGTGGCACGATTTTGCTGGCTGCGCGGGTACTGGTACCTGACGGCGCACCGGCTGTTGAAATCGTGGTCGCCGATGACGGTCACGGCATGACGCGCGAAACTCTCGAAAACGCGTTCATACCCTTGTTCACGACAAGATCGTCAGGCGTTGGTGGTTACGGACTTTCCGCCGCAAAAAACTTCGTTCAGGCGGCCGGCGGCCACATAAAGGTGGAAAGTGAGCCCACCGTCGGCACGCGGGTGATCATTGTCCTCCCGGCCTACGGCATCTCCTGAACCGAGACCATTCCATCCATAACTGGCACTTGCCAAAGATAACGCGGACTATTATAGTCCGCGTTATGGCACATATAACGGTCGGCGTGGAATACGGATTGCATTGTCTGTTGTGGTTGATGGGGTCTCCGGACAAGCCTCTCAGCAGCCGGGATCTTGCCGATCTGCAGGGCATTTCTCCAAGTTTTCTGGCGAAGATATTTCCGAAACTTGAGCGAGCTGGCCTGGTCGTCGCATGGGAAGGAGCGAAAGGCGGATATCGCCTGGCCAAGCAGCCGGAAAATATCAGCGTACTCGAAGTGGTGGACGCCATCGAGGGCAGGAAACCTCTCTTCGACTGCCAGGAAATTCGTGGTCGCTGCGCAGCTTTTGGCGGAAAGCCCCCGCGTTGGGCAACAAAAGGCGTCTGTGCGGTCCACGCGGTGATGTTGCATGCCGAGAAGGCAATGCGGGAATCTCTGGCGAGCCAGTCACTGGCTGATATAGCCGGGGAATTTGGCCGCAAGGCCCCTGCGGAATTCTACGGAGATGTCGAAAAATGGATCGAAACCAGAACCATCTCCAAATCTCGTGTACGTTCAGCGGATGAATAGCCTGGCACCTGATCGAAGCAGGGCGCCATTGCATATGGCGCACTACATCTACGACAGGGGTTTCGGATTAAGTTTGTGGAGAAGGGTCATGAGCACTTTTTCAGTTCCTGATAAAAATAACACAGCCCTGGTCGCTTGCAGGAGGGCAAGGCGATGAAGGCGGCTGCTCTCATTGCCGACAGTCCGCTCGTGATTGTTGTTGACGACGATGCCGATGTTCGGCACTCGCTGCAGGAGCTTATCGAATCTGTCGGCCTCGACGTGGAATGCTTCGCATCGCCGCGCGATCTCCTGGAGGCAAGGCTTCCCGACAGGCCGGGCTGCCTTGTCCTGGATGTACGCATGCCGGGATCCAGCGGTCTTGATCTCCAGCACCAGCTTTGCGAGCAACGACGAACCAAACCGATTGTCTTTCTCACCGGATACGGTGACATTCCGATGTCAGTGCAGGCGATGAAAGCGGGGGCAGTCGACTTCCTCACTAAACCTGTGCGGGATCAGACCCTCCTTGACGCCGTCATTGAAGGAATAAAGCGGGACGTCGAGCAGCGGAAGCGTGCCGAGTACACCCATGAACATGCGTCCCGTTTCGCAACGCTCACGCCACGCGAGAGGCAGATTCTCCACGAAGTCGCACTTGGTCGCCTCAACAAGCAAATTGCCTTCGACCTTGGTATCAGCGAGGCGACGGTCAAGCTGCACCGCAGCAACGTCATGCGGAAGATGCAGACGATCTCCGTCGGGGAACTGATCCGCGTCTGGGATGCGTTACCAGCGTCGCTGCGAGATGCCACACCGATGTCGCTATCGTCCTGATTGGGGTTTGCAGGCCGTGTCCGATTGAAGAGCGCGGCAGACGACAGATTCTCCAATCATGCGGTTCGCTCCTCCTGCTTCGAGGTCGGGGATCGACACAGCCAATACCCGTGAACATTCTGCCATGCGGACACGCCTGCATGATAGGCGGTGGTTGCCTTGTTTGGTTGTTGCACCTCCAGTCTTTCGGCGGACCGAACCTCGCCTTTGGTCTATGTGACCTCGTCCTAGGCTCGATATTCCCGAGGGCGGCAATCGCGCAATCTCATGTCAACGGAAACGCCTGACGGAGAACACTTGTGCGAGGCGCACTCAAAATTCTGGTTATTGCGGCCGCGGTCGGCGTCTTACCTGACGCTGCCGTCTTCGCTATGTCACCTTCCCCCAAGCCGACGATCGTCCTCGTTCACGGCGCCTTTGCAGAATCGGCGAGCTGGAACCGGGTAATCGACAAGCTGAGAAGAGACGGATACAAGGCTGTCGCCGTTGCCAATCCCCTGCGAGGCGTGGCCAATGACGGTGCGGCAGTCGCCAGTTATCTCCACTCGGTGCCGGGACCCGTAGTGCTTGTCGGCCACTCCTATGGAGGTCCGGTTATCACCGAGGCTGCAAATGATAGTCCCAACGTCAAGGCTCTCGTTTATGTTGCGGCTTTCGCACCAGATACTGGCGAGTCGAGCACCAGCCTGTCTTCGAAATTCCCTGGCAGTACGCTATCGAAAACGCTGAACGCGGTAGAACTGCAGGACCGAGGCCAGGACCTCTATATTCGGCCAGATATGTTCCGCGAGCAATTCGCGGCGGACGTTCCGGAAAAAACCGCCATCCAGATGGCGTTCACGCAGCGGCCCATTTCGAAAGCCGCCTTTGCAGAACTGACGAAAAGACCATCCTGGAAGGTGTTGCCTTCCTACTCAATTTTCGGTTCGCACGATCTCTGCATTCCACCGGCCGTCATGAGTTTCATGGCGAAACGCGCTCAGGCGCGCAAAACGGTCATCCTCAAAGGAGCATCTCACGCCCTGATCGTCTCTAGGCCGAAAGAGGTCGCCACCATCATCGAGGAAGCTGCGCGTGAGAGCGCAGCTGATCTGGCCGCCCGTGCCGCCGAATGAACACCGTATCAATCAACTGAAACAAGGAGAACTGACATGAAAATCGTCGTCATCGGGGGTACCGGGTTGATCGGCTCAAAAACGGTCGCAAGGCTGAAAATGCAGGGGCACGACGTTCTTGCTGCCTCGCCAAATTCCGGTGTGAACACCGTTACAGGCGAGGGGCTGGATGATGCTCTCGCGGGGGCAGAGGTTGTCATCGATCTGGCGAACTCTCCTTCATTCGAGGAAAAGGCGGCCATGGACTTTTTCGAAGCGGCAGGGCGCAATCTCTTCGCGGCCGAAAAGAACGCCGGAGTGCGCCATCATGTTGCGCTGTCGGTCGTTGGCACGGACAGGATGCAGGCCATGGGCTACTTTCGCGCAAAGTTGACCCAGGAAGAACACATCCGCAAGTCCGGCATCCCTTACACGATTGTCCATGCCACCCAGTTCTTCGAGTTTGTCGGTGCGATCGCGCAATCGGCAACTGAAGGCTCGATCGTCCGCTCACCGACGGGAGCATTCCAGCCCATCGCGGCCGATAATGTTGCCGACGCCGTGGCGAAAGTTGCGGTCGGCAAACCTTTGAATGGAACGATCGAAATCGCCGGTCCGGACCGAGCTCCCATGAACGAGTTCATCAGTCGGTTCCTGAAGGCAACCAACGATCCGCGCACCGTCATGCCCGATCCGAAAGCACGCTACTTCGAAGTCAGCATTGATGACCGGACGCTGGTTCCCGACGCAGGCGCACATCTGGGCGCTATCGGCTTTGACGAATGGCTGAAGGCCTATTCGGCGCAGCAGAAATAAGCGGCTCTCACTCAACCCGGTGCTGTCTGGCGTGGAATTGGCCAGGCAGCCCTCTTCGACAAGGAGAATTATGATGATGAAATTACTCTTCTGCGGCGCCGCCTGCGCCATGTCGCTCGTCACATCCGTCGCGGCACATGAGGCCGAAGGCGAGAACGTGAAGATCGTGTACGATCAACCACTTCCGAACGTTCCCGGAAAAAGCCTGCGGGGCGTGCTCGTCGAATATGCACCGGGCGGCCACTCTCCTGCGCACACGCATCCGGCCTCGGCATTCATTTACGCGACCGTCCTGGAAGGCGCCATCACCAGCCAGGTCAACGGCGGTCCGGTCACTGTCTACCGTGCTGGCGAAAACTTTTCCGAATACCCCGGAGATCATCACGCGGTGAGCGAAAACGCAAGTAAAACCGAGCGCGCGCGTCTGCTTGCCGTGTTCGTGGTCGACACGTCAGAAACCAATCTTACAAATTACGAGAAGTAAGGCCGCTGGCATTTCGTCAACGGCTGTTCGGCGGGGCCTGCCTGAACAGCTGTAGAGGCTCACCATTGGCCATGATCCATCAGGTCACGGCCAGTACACCGGAGTGGCGCCGCCGCAGCGCCACTCCGGTTCGTATGCCGCAATAAAGGGCAGGTCCGACAATTGACCCTTGATGGCAGGAGAACGCGATGCGCATCGAAAAGCTTTACCCCATGGTCTCCGCTCGTTTGATGATTGTCAATCTGACGGATACGGTGGCGCGCGCGGCGGCGACACTCTCAAAACCTGGCGTTGGGCTCGCGGTCGTCTGCTCTGATGACGGCGTGGCAAGAGGCGTCCTCAGCAAGTCCGATCTTATTCGACATATCGCCCATCGCTCCGGACCGGGTTCGGTTGAGGGGTTGATGAGCCCGAAGATCGTTGGTTGTCGCCCGACGGATGATTTGCAAACAGCGTGGCAGGTGATGGTCGATAATCGCCTCCAGAACATGCCCGTTCTTGGAGATCAGGCAAAACCACTGGGCGTTCTCGACATACGGGATGCCCTGAAGGTGCTCTACGAACAGGAGCAACTGCAGGAACACATGATGGAGAACTACATCGCCGGGTTTGGCTACTAACAGCCTCTCAATGGGCATACAAGCAGTCAAAGCACCAGTCAGTTCCTGTCTGAGGACATCTACATGATGCAAGATTTCTCTGCCGATCTGGCGACCGATCCAATTGCCTGGCTGGTCTTTCTCGGAATAACGGGAATGATCGTTTGGAAGCTCATCGGTCCGGTAAGATCCAATCTCCGGCTTGTCGTCCAGATTGCTTTCTTCCTCGCCATGACGGCCGTCATCGTCTTTGGACAAGTGCCGCTTGGCCAGTCGAGCGGCGCGCCTACAGATGACGACCGAACGCTCGTCGTGATCCTTGGGCAGATGTTATGGTGGTTGCACCTCGCGTGGGCTGTGATCGGCTTTGTACGTATTTATCTTGTCCTCGAAGGCAGACCGCGAGAAGCGCGCCTCCTTCAAGACATTGTGGTCGGTGGCGTGTACTTGTGCGTCGCGCTCTCGGCTCTTGCATTCGTTTTCCGGCTGCCGGTCGGGACTTTGATTGCGACCTCGGGCGTGATCGCAATAGCGCTGGGCCTGGCCCTCCAAAACACGCTGGGTGATGTCTTCTCCGGTATCGCCCTGACGCTTGGCCGGACCTTCACGCTTGGAGACTGGATACGCCTCAATGATGGCGTGGAGGGGCGTGTGGTCGCCAGCACGTGGCGCTCGACGCAGATACTGACGATAGCCAACAACGTCGTGGTCCTACCCAATAGCGCATTGGCCAAGCTGGGGCTCACCAATGTCAGCCGACCGGAAGAAACGCACTTGCTGCAGCTGACCATCAGATTGAAGTCAACGACGACACCGTCGGCAATTGAAGAGGTTATCACCACCGCCCTTGAAGGCTGCAACCTGATCATCAGGAATCCCGGCCCAGTGGTTGCTCTCAAAGGGATCGACGCCAATGCGATCGATGCCGATCTTTATGCACGGGTGAAGGACCCCATGCATATGATAGGAGCGAGAAACGAAATTATTGACTTGCTTCACCGCCACTGCAAAGCCGCCAACCTGCAATTTGCTCCGTCGGCATCGTCACTTCTTCTTGCGGAGCAGTCCACGACGCCTGATTCCTCGCATTATCGCGAAAGAAGGCTGGTCGAAATCCTGCGCCAGAACAGCATTTTTGAAAACCTGGATGAGGCTGCGAAGGAGCAATTTGCCGATGCAGCCACATTGCGGGCCTACCCGGAGGGCGCCACAATAGCACCAGACGACTCTCAAGTCTCGTCTGTCATCGTCATCGACTCCGGCGTTGTCGCAGTGATGCAGGATGGATTGGAGCAAAGGCGCCTCTCACCCGGCGATCTCTATGGCGGGGCGGATTTTTCGTCTCAATTTTGGAAGAACAGCTCCCTGAAGGCGGTGTCCGCCGTGAAAATCTGGGAGATCGGCCACGAACCTCTCTCAAACCTGCTCAGAAACCAGCCCGAACTTGCCAGGGAGCTTTCGATAAAGCTGTCGCTGCATGAAGAGAACGCCCGTCATGCTATTAATCCCAGTGTTAGAAACGACCATACCTCGCACGCACTTTTAAGGTCGATCCGGACAATCTTCACTAACTAATAAAACCTAGCCTTCAGACGAGGTTCGCCGCCTGATTTTTCCAGTTATTATCGGGCGTCAGGTGTTGAACGCACGTCCGGTCCTGGGTTCGGACGGAGATGTTCGGGCGAAACGGAGCGTTGGTCTTGAATATCGGTAGGCACTTATTTGATGCAGCGGGCCTTCGCGGGCTGAGCGACCGGTTGCAGTCTGTTCCGGTTCGACCGCCCGACGCGCGTTATCTTGGATTTTTCTTTCTTTCCTATCTTGCTGGTTGTGGCTTAGCCCACCTGCTTGCAACCGTACAGGGCACGGGAATTTCAGTCTGGCCGCCGGGAGGCCTTTTTATTGTAACCCTTCTCTTCACGCGCAAGTTCACCTGGTTATGGTGGATCGCAACCGGATTGGGCGCTGAAATGACAGCGAACATTCTTTGGTTTCGCAGCCCGTCCTCCGCAGCCCTGCTGATATATTTCGGCAATGCGCTGACGGCGGTGGCCGGAGCACTGGTTGTCAAGCGCGTTCTCGGACCTGCCCCCCGGTTTGATACGTTGAAAGGCGTCCTGGCCCTGCTCTTCCTCGGCGGGGGATTGGCGCCGGTTATCAGTGCAACGGTCGGGAGTTTCGCCCTTGCCCGGCTTGGCATCCCGCCGCAATCCTTCGCTACCGCGTGGGCGTTCCGGTGGCTCGGCAATGCGACAGGCGTGCTTACGGCCGCGCCGCTCGTGATAGCGGTATTCCAGAGCTGGCAGGGGGACGGCGTCATCTCGACCCGACGTTTTTGTGAGGCGGGCGCGCTTGGACTGGTCCTGTTCGGCCTGACAGCATTTCTCGTGAAGGGTTATCTGCCATTCGCCTTCGTCATTGCGCCGTTGTTACTGTGGGCAGCGCTGCGATTTGCGTTGCAGGGTGCGGCGATGGCCGTTGCTGCACTTGTTGCGCTCGCTGCCCTGTCTGCGGCGCCGGCAGCCGATCCGGCCTCTGCCAGTGGTTTTGCAGAAGAGCATCGACAGTTCGTCTTGCAGCTGTTTCTGGCAGTTTCTTCTTTTTCGACTGTCGTGGTTGCAGTCGTTTCAATGCAGCAAAAACGCGCTTCGCGTACACTCGAGGAAAGTCTTAATGCACTAAGGAGCAGGGAGCGGGATTTTTCACAGCTGGTTGATCTGGTGCCGAGTTACCTGTGGCGGCTCAGTGCGCGAGGTGACCCCGTATTTTTCAGCAAAAGAGTTGTCGATTTCCTTGGCGTGCAGGTTGGTGATTACGAAACCGCAGAGAAAAAGGGCCTGGCGGCCTTTATCGACGCTCTGGTTCATCAAGACGACAAGGACTCGTTTGCGGGTGCGTTGCAACACTCGATTGAAACGGGCGAGCCGTTCTCACTTAAGTACCGTCTGCGCGGGGCCGACGGCAATTACCGTTGGGTCCTGGGGCGAGCCGAACCCCTACGCGACGACGACGGCGAGATTATCCAGTGGTATGGGCTTTCGCAGGATATCGAAGATCAGGTCCGGTCGGAGGCGGCTCTCCATCAAAGCAAACAGCAGCTGGAGCAAATGCTCGAAGCGGTGCCATTCAACGTATTGAGCTTCTCCCCGACCGGACAAATGACCTATGCCAGTCAGAGATACCTGAACCAGGCGGGGATGCCATCTTCTCACGTTAAGGACTTTGACGCCCTTGCTCTGGAGGTCGTCCATCCCGAGGACTTCCTCGTGATGTTTGACAGGGCCAAGCATGGGTTTGCAACGGGCGAGCCCTTCACAAACCGATTTCGCCGGATTCTCAGGGATGGATCCTACCGCTGGATCGAGGCTCGCGCACAGCCGTTGAAGGACAAAGAGGGGACGGTCCTTCAATGGTATATCGCGTCGATCGACATTGAAGAGGAGATGAAGGCCCAGGAGGCGCTGCGCGAGCGTGAACGCTTCTTGTGGCAACTGGTGGAAACGTTACCGGCGATGATAGACTGCGCGGCGCCGAACGGAGAGCCGCTCTACCGCAGCCAGCAACTCAGGGAGTTCCTGGGATATAATCTGGATGCGCTGGATGGCAGCGGAAAATCCCGTCTGGACGGAACGCTTGACGCAGGTGTGCATCCGGACGATGTGGCAGGGGTTAAACAACAGTATCACCAATGTCTGTCGACAGGCGAGCCCTATGCCCGTCGGCATCGGTTGCGCCGCCACGATGGTGAGTATCGCTGGGTAGAAACCCGCGCCGCTCCGATGCGGACCGAGACGGGAGAAATTGTTCAGTGGAATGTCATCTGTCTCGATATCGACGGAGAGGTTCGCGCCCAGGAAAACCTTCGCATGGCGCAGGACAGTCTGGCGCGTGCCAGCCAGGCGGCCAGTCTCGCTGAACTCTCTGCATCCATAGCACATGAGGTTAACCAGCCACTTGCGGCCGTAATGAATTACTCAAATGCGTGCCAGCGCTGGATGACGATGAACCCTCCGAACATCGACCGGGCAAAAAAAGCGGTTGATCGAATTATTCACAGCGCTAACGCGGCCGCCGACGTCGTCAGCCGTATTCGTGCCCTGTTTAAGCAGGACAGAAACACGCGCGACTGCACTTCTCTCGACGAAATCGTGTTCGAGATGCGCGATCTTGTTTCGTTCGAAGCCGCACGACGGGGTATTCGCATCGAGCTTGATCTCGAGATCGGTTTGACGCTCAAGCCCTTCGACCGCGTCCAGATACAGCAGGTCGTCATGAACCTCGTCCGCAACGCGATGGACGCAATGGCGCCCGTCTCGACGAGGAAAACTGTGACGGTCAAGGTCTACGGAACGGGTGACGAGGTGCGGGTTTCCGTCATCGATCGGGGCCGGGGCGTTCAGTTTCCGGCCAAAATCTTCGAACCCTTTTTCACAACAAAAGATCAGGGAATGGGTATGGGCCTTTCAATCTCCCGCTCGATTGTGGAAGCGCATGGCGGCCAGCTATGGGCTGAAAGAAATGAACCGCACGGCGCGAACTTCATTTTCAGCTTGCCTGCTGCACAGATCGACCTCGGTTAGTCGTGGCGGTAAGGCGTGCAAGCGAACGTTACCCGGGCAAGGGACGTTGGCTAAAAGATCGAAAGATAGCGAATACGGGAGTGCCGCGGTCTATGGAGGAGAGAATGAACCCAGGCGCGGCAGTGATTGCAGTCGTCGACGATGATCCCCAGGTCCTGGAATCCCTTCAGGAACTGCTCGAATCCGCTGAGTTCATCCCAAGAACCTTT
This sequence comes from Agrobacterium sp. InxBP2, assembly GCF_026191755.1. Taxonomy (NCBI): domain Bacteria; kingdom Pseudomonadati; phylum Pseudomonadota; class Alphaproteobacteria; order Hyphomicrobiales; family Rhizobiaceae; genus Agrobacterium; species Agrobacterium sp. InxBP2. The sequence goes on along the minus strand of NZ_JAINDY010000018.1, from coordinate 12,721 downwards.
TCGTCGGGCGCAGCGCTTTTGGCCGAAGGAATGGCAGACATAGACGTCCTGATAACCGACATCGGGCTGCAAGACATGGACGGTTTTGAGTTGCAGGCCTGTGTGGAGGGCAACCACCCTCATATTCCGGTATTCCTGATCAGCGGGCGACACGAGAAACTCTATCGGAAATCATTCGGGCCCGAGAGGCCTGTTCTGCGAAAGCCGTTCGACGGAAATGCGTTGCTGGAGGCAATCCGGCAAGCTCTTGCGAAACGGGACCGCAGTTCGATCCGTTCATAGATGGCATGGCCTGCAATTAAGCGCGGTGTCCTACGCGGATCGCGCGGTGCAATACGCAAAAGGCTAGGCTGACCTCATAGACCGTCCAGTCGACCGCCCCCTGACAGCCTCATAAACTGGGCGCGCAGTCTCGTGTCCATACGTTTCCTGTTCCGAAACAGGGGTTCCGGCCACAACAGCTGACTGCCGCAAAATTCCGCTTATTCCAACCAAACAGGAGACAAGCATGAACGCAAGTACCGCTTTACGCGCGAAAGTTGGGACAGAAGAACTGGTTCCGTCGCGCTATGCCGTTCAAATCGGTGAAATTGAAGTCCTGGTCATCAGCGATGGCGTTCTTCCGCTTCCGACGAAGATGCTCGGTCACAATGCCGACGCTTCCGAGCGCGCCGCCTGGCTGGACGAGATGTTTCTGCCACCAGACGCTTTCGACTGGTCGCTGAACGTCGTCCTTGTTCGTCACGGTGAGCAAACAATACTGATCGATGCAGGTCTTGGGCTCGACCCCGATCTTAACCTGCCAAGAGCAGGACAGGTGATCAGACGGCTCGAAGCGGCGGGAGTGGACCTTCGATCCGTCACCGACGTCGTTATCACGCATATGCATATGGATCATGTCGGCGGCCTTCTCGTCGAAGGTGTTAAAGAACGGCTCCGGCCGGACCTGCGCATCCATCTCGCTGCTGCTGAACTCAGCTTCTGGGAAAATCCCGATTTCACGCACGTGAACATGCCCCAGGGTTTCCCTGACGCGCTCCGTGCGACAGCGAAGAAGTTCGCCTCGGAGTATCGGGGTTTCATCCAGACTTTCGTCGACGAATATGAGGTCGCGCCAGGCGTCGTAATTCACCGCACAGGCGGACACACGCCGGGACACAGTGTGGTGCGTGTTTCGTCGGGAGGTGACCGGTTGACCTTTGCGGGTGACGCGATTTTCGCCGTCGGCTTTGATCATCCCGACTGGTACAACGGTTTCGAGCACGATCCGGAGGAGGCTGCGCGCGTTCGGCTCAAACTCCTGAGGGAGTTAGCCGACAGTGGCGAGCAGCTGGTCGCCACGCATCTTCCTTTTCCTTCGGTCGGACGAGTGGCGACAGACGGCGACGCGTTCCGCTGGGTCCCGGTTTTCTGGGATTACTGACCAAATAAACCGGAACGAGAGGGCCGCATGCGATCGACCTGGGCGCCGTCGCGTGCGGCCTTTTGCTGTTCAGTCAGTCGCTCAGCCACCGAGCGGTGTCACTGACCGACCGACGGGCCGCGGGAGCGGGAAGTTGCTTCCGCTGCCGCCATCCGGCGCGCGCCTTTCGCCGCCGGTGAACTCACTTCTATTTTAATGGGAAACAGAGACATGCAGCATCTGAGTGGCAAAGTCGTTGTAATAACCGGCGGTAATAGCGGGATCGGCAGGGCGACCGCTCAACTCTTCGCGGAGGAAGGCGCCGAGGTGATTATCACGGGACGGCGAGCGGACGTGGTAGAACAGGCAGTTGATGAAATCGGCCACGGTGCGGTGGGCTTCGTCGCTGACAGCGCTGATCTCGACCATCACAGGAGACTTGCCGACTTCGTCGCCGGAAAATTTGGCCGGTTGGATGTCTACATGGCCAACGCCGGTATCATCAATCTGACGACGTCAGCTGACGTGACGCCGGAGGACTATGACCGGCATTTTGCCATCAACACGCGAGGGGTGTTTTTCGGAGTACAGGCCATGTCGCCATTGATACGGGACGGTGGAAGCATCATCGTGACCAGCTCCCTTGCCGCGACCAAGGTGCTGCCCGATCACACGGTCTATGCCGGCTCCAAGGCGGCTGTCGCAGCATTTGCCAGGAACTGGGCAATCGAGCTGAAACCGAGGAGGATCCGGGTCAATATCCTGAGCCCTGGGCCCGTGGAGACAGCAATCCTGGAAAAGTTGGGCGTTCCCGAAACCCTGCTCCCAGCGTTCGAGGAGCAGATGGCGTCTCTTATTCCTGCCGGTCGCATGGGGCAACCGGAAGAACTTGCGCGTGCGGCCCTTTTTCTTGCCTCGGACGCGGGGAGCTTCGTCAACGGCATCGAACTTCACGTTGACGGAGGCATGACGCTCGTATGAGCCGGACTGGCTCAAAGAACTGCATTTCGCCATTCGCTCGGCGTTAGTCCCGTGTGACGTTTAAATGCGACGCTGAATGCGGTCAGCGTCGCATAGCCCAGTTGTCCCGCAACGTCTGTTATCAGCACGCGCGGGTCCCGAAGCATTCCCATCGCTTGCTCCAGCCGCCTCTCCCGCAGCCACTCATGCGGGCTCACCCCCGTACTTTTCTTGAATGCCCGGCAAAAATGGAACCGCGACAGGTTCGCTTCGGCGGCGAGCGCCCCGAGTGAGAAGTCGAGTTCGTCGTCCGACGCCAGCCGTTCCAGGACTGTTCGTAACACGTGCGGAGCAAGGCCGCCCGAGGCTCTCCCCGGATCTTCGGCCGCATGATCGGGACCCTTTAGAAGATGAACCGCGATCAGTGACGTGATCTGCTGGCGATAAAGCGCCTCCAGGAAGGAGGGATTGTCCGGCGCTCCCAGCGATTTTTCCAGGAGCGCCGCCAGGAACGCGTCGGGTCGGGCCGTGATCTCGATCAGCTGGCGAGTAGATCCCGGACACTCCTGCGCGATATGATCGAGCAGTTGGGGTGCCATATAGAGCTGGACGATATCCATCGGACCATGGATGTCCCAACGGGAACTGGAGCCAGCGGGTATGACGGTGATGGTGCCTCTACGCCCCATGGCGGAGCGGTGGTCTCTCCCGGAGACGCGTTCGAGGCGTTGCATCGCGCCGAGATAGGTCATTACGACATGGTCGGACATCGGCTTTACGACATCGTGAAACGGTTGATGTTTCCAGCGGGCTAAACGGGTCTCGAAAGGGTCATGAATATTAAGGGATTCAATCGGCGGGGTTCGCAGCACTCGCTCCATTTCCTTGTCCGCTGGAACTCCCGACACAGATTGGCCGGCGAAACTGCTCGTCGCCTCGCCAGTCTCTGATTGACGGAAATTTGTCCTTAGGCGAACCACGTGTGCGTCCTTCTATCGGCTCCATGTCGAGAACGAGAAAGAACGATACGGGACAGCGCGCCGATGAGGTATCATCCAACAGCCTAGGTTCATCTCGGCGATCGTGGAGCGAGGCTATCCGGATACGAAGAGAGCTTCCCCCATTGCACGAGGTGTCCCATGTCCAATGGTGTCAGAATTGGCGTTTGCTATATGAACGACGATATCCCTGTGAGATGACTGTCTGGCGCGGGGAGGCGGTGTCAGATCGCGCACCGCCTCCCGACAGTTCAGCTTTTGACAAAAGCGAGGAGGTCCGTGTTAATCAGTTGCGAGTGCGTTGTGCACATGCCGTGGGGGAGACCTTCGTAAACCCTCAGGGTAGAGCGCTTCAGCAATTTCGCGGACAGCGGAGCGGAGTTGGCGAGAGGAACGATCTGGTCGTCGCCTCCATGCATAACAATTGTCGGGACACTGATTGTTTTCAGATCCTGCGTGAAGTCGGTTTCCGAAAATGCCTTGATGCCGAGGTAGTGCGCATTCGCGGCGCCCATCATCCCCTGCCGCCACCAGTTTTGGATGATAGCATCAACGGGTTTAACGCCGTCTCTGTTGAATCCATAAAACGGGCCACTCGACAGATCAAAGTAGAACTGGGACCGATTGGCGGCAAGCTGGGCACGAAGGTCGTCAAAAGCCTCTATCGGAAGGCCTCCGGGGTTATTGTTCGTCTTGACCATTATCGGCGGTACAGCACCGATGAGAGCCAACTTCGCCACCCGACCCTGAGGCTGCCCATGTCTGGCGACGTAATGGGCGGCTTCGCCGCCGCCAGTGGAGTGACCGATGTGGATCGCGTTGCGAAGATCGAGATGCATTGCGAGCGCGGCGACGTCCGCAGCGTAATGGTCCATGTCGTGGCCGGCGCCGGTTTGGCTCGATCGTCCGTGGCCACGCCGGTCATGTGCAATCACACGATATCCCTTACCGAGGAAGAACAGCATCTGCGCATCCCAATCGTCAGCGGAAAGCGGCCACCCGTGGTGGAAGACCAGCGGCTGACCGTCCCTGGGACCCCAGTCCTTATAAAAAATCTCGACGCCATCGGCTGTGGTCACATAATTCATTTGACGATTTCTGCCTTCGATTGCGGCGGCTGCAACGTCAACTGTCTTTGCAATTGCCCGGGCCGGCGCGGTTGCAACCAGCGGCGCGGACAGGCCCAGCAGCAGCAAGTTACGACGAAAAGGTACCGGAGGCGCAACAAGAGCGTCGTGGCAGGGTGTTCGAGTGGTGCGAAGGGTGTCATGCATGGCCATCTCCATTTTGTGAGGCTGTTTACGGAGACGTTTTTAGGCGAAATAAGAAGGTTGCGACCTTGCCGGATTGCTGTGTGTGTTGCTTGATTGCGGAATTTGCAGCGAAAACACTCCAGCATCCGATCGCCTACGGCCCTCGCTGCCCAGGTTTCGTTCCACGGCTGTAAGGGAACTTGGCAAAATTGCCCAAGATTCGGGTAGGGACCGGTTGACGACTCGGCTTTTGACGAATTGGTGGACCTTCACCATCAGTCAAGGCGGGATGCCGCGTGGCGCGGTATGAATGACAATCTTTAGGCAAAGGAACAGGGCAGGTTTCCTGCCTGACGTTCGGCTAAAACGCGTATAGGCATTCATACGGGTCGCTCGCATGTGCACTACAGCAAGAGCTGGAATCAGAACTCACCGGCGACGCCTTAGCGGGCCGATGGCTCTTAACTTGCTTCTTGTAGATATCCCGCGGGGTGTGAAAGCAGGCGCGCGCTCACAAGCGGTCGGCCGTGCATTCAAAAAAAACGCCGCCCTGCGATGCGGCAGGACGGCAGGGAATCGTTATGACAGCTGTTGATCAGTAGTCCCAGGGTGCCGGCACCCAACGATACAGCTTTTCAGAAGGTGCGACCCGTCCCAGGGATGGAAATGGCAAGTGTGTCGACACAAGCCAGGAACCCGTTCCGGCCAGTTCCGCCATAAGCCGAAGGCGGACATTTGTAGCCTCCTCGGGGTCATGCTCAAATCCATTATGCCATTCAGGATGGTCAAAGGAGACAGGGAACAATGCGTCTCCTCCAAACATTAGTTTTTCGCCATTCGAGGAGATACGCACCACGCTGTGGCCCGGAGTGTGGCCGCCGGTTTTCGTGGCCACGACACCAGGCGCGATCATTGTCTCGTGTTCGAAGGTCATCAGGTTATCTGCGTAGACCGAAAGAAATTCTCTTGAGGCACTGCGCGCAAGCTCCGCAAGATCCGGCGGCATCGCAGTGCGCGAAAAGTCAGGGTTCGTCCAAAACGCGGCTTCCGCCGCGGACAGATGAACGCGAACGTCTCGTGCAAGGCGATCCCTCACACCTTGTACGAGAAGGCCGCCAACGTGATCGAAGTGCATGTGCGTCAGCACCACATCGGTCACCGATGCCAGATCGACGCCCGCCGCTTCAAGTCGCGCAACAAACTGGCCTGCCCGAGGAAAGCTGGGGTACTCTTCGCCTAAACCGCTATCGATGAGTATTGTCTGATCGCCGCTGCGGACGACAACGGCGTTCAAGGCCCAGTCGAAAGCGTCGTGATCGAGAAACCGCTCATCAAGCCAGGCATTACGGGTTTTTGGGTCCGCGTTCGTGGCCATGGACTCTGCAGGCGGCGTCAGAATGCCGTCGCTTATGATGATCACCTCGATGTCGCCAACGTTAACAACATACCGGGACGGGACTATCTCGTCTCGCGCGGTCCTAAGGTTCTTGTTGAGTTTGGAATTCATTCTTTGCTCCGGTAACGGGAAGATAAATGGAAGGCTTGCGTCGCGTTCTGGACTCTGCAAGCCGCCGTCATTTTAGTCTTCCCCAAAGGAGCGTGTGAGCTCGACATGGGTATCGTTGCCTACCACCAAAGCGCTACTCGGTTTCAAGCTTGGTGATGCTGTCCGGCATTTTTCAAGGAGAAAAACCGTGGTTACTGTGCTTCTGACGTCCCCTGTTTACAGCCAGCGGGAGGGGATCGGCCTTTGGTGCCCACGCAAATTGCAGTTCAGTAGAATGCGATGCCGGCCCGTCGGCCTGCGTTGGAAGTTATCGCGTCCGCGCACTTAGGGCATTCGTCCGCCAACCCGCCGTATCACAACCTCTCGCGGCGGATGGTCTGGTTTGTCACGGGCCTCCCCGCCAGAGACATGTCGGGCCGCCGCCGACAGCTATTGAGGACATTGAAAACCGCATACACCGCGGCACTCTGTGCGCGACTGCCCGTTCCTGCTGCTGAACCACAGGTCGACATCAGACGGCTACCACGGGTCTGAAGGCGGAAGAACGCAGGTTGCGGGTCCGGCAGAAACGTCGCTGGTGCGCTGGCACTGCGGATTGTCCTTGGCACTAACTGGCGCTGATGGTTTTCGCGCCAGCAGTTTTGTCAGATGAGGCCCTCTGCAGCCATAGCTGCACCAACGTTGGGACGCCTCTTTAGCATGTCCCGATACTCGACGAGATGCGTCTCCACATCGAGCGAATAACGTTCTGCCCACAACAGCATCACAAACAGATAGAAGTCCGCGACAGTGGGATTGTCTCCAAAAAGAAACTCGCCTTTGAAGTTCCGCGACAGGAAACCGAACTTCGGTCGCAACGATGCCTCGGCACGCTCAACCTCCTCGGCACCTCGATGAGACCAGAGGGATTCGAAGCCCTGATGCAACTCCGATGAGATGAATGCGAGGGTCTCGAGCAGCCGTGTTCTTCCAAGCGGTCCGCCAACGCCCAGGCTTGGATACATTGCGGCGACCCAGTCGAGAATTGCGACATTCTCGCTGATAACGTCTCCGCTGTCCAAGACCAGCGCTGGTACGTACCCTTTCGCGTTGATCTGCCTGAAGTTTTCACCAGACGACGTCATTTTGGTTTGAAGATCAACGCGCTCGATCTGGAAATCGGCACCCGCTTCTCGGAGAGCTATATGGTCTGAAAGGCTGCATGCCCCGGGATAGTAGTATAGTTTCAAGCGAACACTCCTCTTCGATATTGAAAGGAGCGACTCTCAAACTGGTTTGGCCGCTCCTGCACCTCGGAGACTATTGTGCCCGCCACGGTCTGGTAATTAGCCCGAAGGTTAGAGTGATGTAGTCCTGGTGTATGGACGACAGGGCAGGGAGATGGTTACGCTGCGCAGTGCGTGCTTTCCGCGATCGTCTACGGCAAACCAAGCGGGCTAGATCCCGGTGGGGCAAGACGCTTAAAGGGACTCGCTTCATCCCGCCGATCGCGCCGGCATTCTGACGTGAACCTTTTCCTCGGACGATAAGGAAGGCTTGTTGTTTCGCGATGAATGATGCCGCTGACACGCGCACAGGGAAGATCAGAACGGCACTGCAGGGAATATTGCTGCGGCGACGACGAAAACCAATGGCTCCCGAAGCGATCATGCGGTGCTTCAGTCACGACACCCCGAAAGTCAAGACCAACCGGGCGGTTCGGCCCGTCATAGAAAAATATCGACACGACCATCTCCCGGTTTGTCGATACACTACCTTTGCAGCGCAATTTTTAACGTCTCGGGTCCGAGGGCATTTTCGAGGGCTTTCACCCCGTTCTTGGGTAACCTCAGAAGTCCGTTGACCATGCCCTCTTTCCAGGCATCTCCCCAATCCCACGCTTCCTCCCATGCATCGGCCAGTTCGTCATTATGGCGCGTCTCAACCAAGGCTTGGAAGAGCAAAGCGGCCTGTGAGAGGTCTTTGTCTGCCTTCAGGCGTCCAAGAGCGTCCGATCGCCTTCGAGACGATATGATCAGCTTGTGGACAGCGTACCTCTCCGGGGCTGGGACAAGTACGTTCACGCCTTCGCGGAAGAGAAGCACCGTGCGGACGGGCTCGTAGATCAGGTAATCAAGGAATCGCAGGTTTTCCGCCGAAGCGCCACCGAGTGCAGGCATAGGCGACGGCTTACCTGTGTATTCCTCCGATCCCCGATTTCCAGTCAGGAACTCAACGCGGTAGCCCCTGGCATTCTGGAAGCCTACGATTTTGGCCCGGTCCGCCTGGTGCGGCACTGCTCGAAAATCGGGATCGACTGACTGAAGAACCTCCAGGATTGGCGGCAGGCTGTCTTTTACCTCGGCCGAAATGGCGAAGTCCTGCGCGAAATCAGCGTCGCCTGTCTGCATAACCGCCGATGGCAGGCGAACGCCGAGCATCCCGGCATAGGTGCTGAATGCCACCGACCCGATAAGAACAGCGCGCAACCGGAACAATCCAGCATCGGCCAAGGCCCGCGTGACAGCGCCCGCAAACGGGTCTGGTCCGGGCAGGCCGGAACGACGCAGAGTGCTGACCATGCGTCTGCGCTCCCGAATGTTGTCCTTGATCTCCTTGTGGGCCTTCACCCGTGCTGTAATCGCCTCGTCGGAGTGCGGGCCGACATATCTTCGTTTGTCCTTGCCTTCAGGAGTCGGGAGATCGAAATACCAGTAGTCGCGATCTTTGACGGTTACAGTCACGAACCATCCCTCTAAGGGAAAGTCCGCCACAAATTGGGCGTCGAGCGTTCGTTGGGTCAACTCCGCAAACATTGTGCGGTAGCTGATATCAATCTCTCTCAGCATTATTTCCTCTCGTGCCCGGAAATGCAGTTATAAGGATTTGCCAAAAACTTATAACGACATGGACGCGTGTCAAGGTTATAAGTGTTTGCCAGAAACTTATAACGCCGGCGCTACCCTCAAGGCGAACAGTCGTACACTTCTCCAGCAACATTGCGCGGTTTGATCAGAGAGGAGACAATGCCAGTCCGGCTTAGAAGCGCGAACTCCTTGCCGCCGGGGTGCGGCTTTGGCGCGGTCGTATTTGCAAAGTCGCGAACATCGGCTGTCGATGAGGAAAGATGGCGACAACGGGAGTGGCCCCGTGGACGCCGATGGAACCAGCCTTTCGCTCCGGTACGCTGATCAGACCATCAGCCACCTACACCATAGTCTGGTATCGCACTCCCGCTCAGCGGGGCATAACCTCTTCATCGATGAGCAACGGCTGGCCCAATGAGCGATCGATTGCATCGCGCAGCTTTGCATTGAACCCGGATCCCCGTCGCAGCGCGTTGAAGGACGAGAAAAGCGTTCTCAACACTGGGATACTCTCATTGGTATGATAATGGAGAGCGAGCATGAGCGGATGCAACCACAATGTCACAGTCCGGTCCGTCACTCCGAGGACGCTCGGTTGCGAGGAGTGCCTCAAGGAGAACATGGAGTGGTTCCACTTGCGGATCTGCCGACAATGCGGCCACGTCGGCTGCTGTGATCAATCGGTCGGCAAGCACGCGACGTTGCACTTTCACGAGACCGGCCATCCCATCATAGAAGGTTACGATCCTCCTGAAGGTTGGGGCTGGTGCTATATCGATGAGGTATTCGTGGACCTGCCCGACCAGACGCCCCAACGCGGCCCGATTCCCCGCTACTACTGAGATTGGAAAAGGTATGACCGCCGCAGGCTCACGTGAACACCAGATGTTTCCTGCACTCGATCCGCAACAGATTGCGACGGCAAGACGTTTCGCTGATGACGAACCGCGGTACTTTCTGCCCGGCGAGATGATTTTCAATGTCGGCGAGAGGCACGCACCCGCCTGGCTGGTGCTCGAAGGATCGATTGAGGTTTTGCGCCAGGACGGCCTGTCATCCAGCGTTCCCGTGACCCGACATACGACGGGTCAATTTTCCGGAGAGGTCAGCCAGCTGTCGGGCAGGCCATCCCTGGCGAGTGGGCGTGCCGGTGCGGAGGGATGCATGGCCGTTTCATTCGACGCCCCGCATCTTAGAGCTCTGATCATCGGCACCGCCGACATCGGAGAGATCGTGATGCGCGCGTTTATACTTCGGCGCGTCGCCCTTGTAGATCAGGGCGGTGCCGGTTCTGTACTGGTAGGTCAACCGGGCAGTGCTGACCTTATCCGCCTTCAAGGCTTTCTGGCGCGAAGCGGATATCCGTATGTTGCGCTTGACGCTGACGCCGACGGACAAGGCCGCGATCTTGTCCATCGACTGGGTATCTTGAGAGAAGAACTGCCCCTGATGGTGTGCCCCGGCGGAGCCATTCTGAAGAATCCGACAGACAACGAGGCCGCAGTTTGTCTGGGCGTCGCACAGGAGATTGTTTCCGGTGCCGTCTATGACGTTGCGATCATCGGCGCCGGCCCGGCCGGCCTGGCGGCCGCCGTCTACGCGGCCTCCGAAGGTTTGAGTGTCCTGGCGATTGACGAACGATCCGCAGGCGGCCAGGCGGGAGCGTCCGCACGGATCGAAAACTACCTTGGCTTCCCTGCGGGGATTTCCGGGCAAGATCTTGCGGCGCGTGCCTTCAACCAGGCGATAAAATTCGGGGTCGAGGTTGCTTTGCCCATCCCCGTTATTGACCTGCGGGTTGTTCAATCATCATGGGGAACCGGTTCGATATTGCGGCTGGGTCTCGATGGCGAACGGAGCGTCGATGCGCGAACCGTGGTGATCGCGTGCGGGGCGCGTTATCGCCGCCCGCAGTTGGCAAATCTCGCCGAATTCGAAGGGTCCGGTGTCTCCTATTGGGCGTCTCCTATCGAGGCAAAACTATGCGAAGGTGAAGAGGTCGTACTCGTCGGAGGGGGGAACTCGGCGGGGCAGGCGATTGTCTTCCTTGCTCCCAAGGTCCGGCAGCTCCATGTTGTTGTCCGAAGACCCCTCAAGGATACGATGTCCAGCTATCTTATTGACCGTATCGGGGCGCTGTCCAATGTCGAAATCCATGTCGACAGCGAGATTGTTGCCCTTGAGGGAGACCGCTCGACTGGTCTGAGCGGGGCCGTGATGCGACACCGTCAATCCGGTGGTGAACGAACCTTCAAGGTCCGGCACCTTTTCCTGTTCATTGGCGCTGATCCGAACACGTCATGGTTACGCTCCGATGTCGACGTCGACGACAAGGGATTCGTCCTGACGGGCAGGGCTTCTTCTGTACGCACATCCGTTCTTCCACTCGAGACGAGTGTTCAAAATGTGTTTGCGATCGGTGATGTGAGGGCAGGGTCGACCAAGCGCGTCGCCGCCGCTGTGGGCGAGGGTGCCGCTGTAGTCTCCCAGATTCATGAGTGTCTTGGCCGGCAGCCCGGTTGAATAACCCGGATCGATCCGTCCGGCACACTTAAGACTAAAGACTGAAAGACGTCAGAGGGTTGCTTCTCGTTTCCTCCCTTGTCGTTGATCAGTCGGCCGCCGTGACAACACGCTTGCATCGCACGGTGTCCTCTCCGTTCATATTCAAGAGGTTCTCAATTCTGCGCGCGGACAAAACCTGTCTTTCGCTTCGCCCGGTATGTCCGTGGACTAAGGGAAACTTCGGTCATTTCCGATCGTGGTGGTGCAATCGGCCACTTTCTATGGAGTCTCCAAGCTTGATAAAGGATATCGTGCTCCCGCAAACGGAGACGAAGAGACTTGGCATCTGCCTGTTCCCCGGGGCCATCGGCGGAGGTAGGAGCATTACCCTACACTCCGCCGCCGTATTATTTCAAAATATGAAATAAAGTCGACACTATTCAATCAATTGTTGATGGGCGGCTCTCACGTCAATATCGCGTCTGTCAGACGAACACAGCGTCGCCTGAAGTTTTCAAAATGAGATCGCAGGACGCGAGATGACCACGAATATCACATCTATCACACGCCGGAACGTGTTGCTGACCGCAGGTACGGCCGTTGCCGTTACAGCGATGTATCCCGTTTTCGGCTTCGCAGCCAAGAGTGATTCCGCCACTACCGCCACCGAAGGAACCAAGACCATGAGTACTGTAACAACCAGGGACGGCACCGAGATTTTCTACAAGGACTGGGGCCCGAAGGATGCCCAGCCGATCGTTTTCCACCATGGCTGGCCGCTCTCGTCCGATGACTGGGATACGCAGATGCTGTTCTTCGTCTCCAAGGGGTTTCGTGTTGTCGCCCATGACCGCCGTGGTCACGGCCGTTCCGCCCAGGTTGCGGATGGTCACGACATGGACCACTACGCCGCCGACGCCTTTGCCGTCGTTGAAGCGCTCGATCTGAAGAATGCCGTGCATATCGGCCATTCCACCGGCGGCGGCGAAGTTGCCCGTTACGTCGCCAAGCATGGCGAGCCCGCCGGCCGTGTTGCCAAGGCCGTTCTCGTTTCCGCCGTACCGCCGATCATGGTCAAGACCGAGGCCAATCCGGAAGGCCTTCCGATCGAGGTTTTTGACGGCTTCCGCTCAGCCCTTGCCGCAAACCGTGCGCAGTTCTTCCGCGACGTGCCGGCCGGCCCGTTCTATGGCTTCAACCGCGATGGCGCGACTGTGCATGAAGGCGTGATCCAGAACTGGTGGCGTCAG
>NZ_JAINDY010000005.1:0-1227 GCF_026191755.1 Agrobacterium sp. InxBP2 | reverse complement strand
CAACGCGAGCTGCGCACATACAGCTCACGTTGCATTTTCGGAAGCGCTCGTTTTCGGAAACGCTTTGAAGTTCCTATTCCGAAGTTCCTATTCTCTAGAAAGTATAGGAACTTCAGAGCGCTTTTGAAAACCAAAAGCGCTCTGAAGTTCCTATACTTTCTAGAGAATAGGAACTTCGGAATAGGAACTTCAAAGCGTTTCCGAAAACGAGCGCTTCCGAAAATGCAACGCGAGCTGCGCACATACAGCTCACTGTTCACGTCGCACCTATATCTGCGTGTTGCCTGTATATATATATACATGAGAAGAACGGCATAGTGCGTGTTTATGCTTAAATGCGTACTTATATGCGTCTATTTATGTAGGATGAAAGGTAGTCTAGTACCTCCTGTGATATTATCCCATTCCATGCGGGGTATCGTATGCTTCCTTCAGCACTACCCTTTAGCTGTTCTATATGCTGCCACTCCTCAATTGGATTAGTCTCATCCTTCAATGCTATCATTTCCTTTGATATTGGATCATACCTTAGAAGTATTATGTGATTTTCTGCCCCTTACCCTCGTTGCTACTCTCCTTTTTTTCGTGGGAACCGCTTTAGGGCCCTCAGTGATGGTGTTTTGTAATTTATATGCTCCTCTTGCATTTGTGTCTCTACTTCTTGTTCGCCTGGAGGGAACTTCTTCATTTGTATTAGCATGGTTCACTTCAGTCCTTCCTTCCAACTCACTCTTTTTTTGCTGTAAACGATTCTCTGCCGCCAGTTCATTGAAACTATTGAATATATCCTTTAGAGATTCCGGGATGAATAAATCACCTATTAAAGCAGCTTGACGATCTGGTGGAACTAAAGTAAGCAATTGGGTAACGACGCTTACGAGCTTCATAACATCTTCTTCCGTTGGAGCTGGTGGGACTAATAACTGTGTACAATCCATTTTTCTCATGAGCATTTCGGTAGCTCTCTTCTTGTCTTTCTCGGGCAATCTTCCTATTATTATAGCAATAGATTTGTATAGTTGCTTTCTATTGTCTAACAGCTTGTTATTCTGTAGCATCAAATCTATGGCAGCCTGACTTGCTTCTTGTGAAGAGAGCATACCATTTCCAATCGAATCAAACCTTTCCTTAACCATCTTCGCAGCAGGCAAAATTACCTCAGCACTGGAGTCAGAAGATACGCTTGATTCTAGCGCAGAAGATTCCAGCGTATCTTCTGACTCCAGT
>NZ_JAINDY010000002.1:0-2067 GCF_026191755.1 Agrobacterium sp. InxBP2 | reverse complement strand
GTGCCCCGGGTAACCCAGTTCCTCACTTTTTTTTACTGCGGAAGCGGAAGCGGAAAATACGGAAGCGGAAAATACGGAAACGCGCGGGAACATACAAAATATACCTTTCTCACACAAGAAATATATGCTACTTGCAAAATATCATACCAAAAAACTTTTCACAACCGAAACCAAAACCAACGGATATCATACATTACACTACCACCATTCAAACTTTACTACTATCCTCCCTTCAGTTTCCCTTTTTCTGCCTTTTTCGGTGACGGAAATACGCTTCAGAGACCCTAAAGGGAAATCCATGCCATAACAGGAAAGTAACATCCCAATGCGGACTATACCACCCCACCACACTCCTACCAATAATGGTAACTATTCTATGTTTTCTTACTCCTATGTCTATTCATCTTTCATCTAACTACCTAATACTATGCAAAAATGTAAAATTATCACACAAAACATAAACAATCAAAATCAGCCATTTCCGCACCTTTTCCTCTGTCCACTTTCAACCGTCCCTCCAAATGTAAAATGGCCTATCGGAATACATTTCCTACATCCTAACTACTATAAAACAACCTTTAGACTTACGTTTGCTACTCTCATGGTCTCAATACTGCCGCCGAAATTCTGTCCCACATACTAAATCTCTTCCCGTCATTATCGCCCGCATCCGGTGCCGTAAATGCAAAACAAATACCATCTATGTCTTCCACACCATCATTTTACTATGCCTGCCACCATCCATTTGTCTTTTGCACCATATCTTCATAACCTGTCACCTTGAAACTACCTCTGCATGCCACCTACCGACCAACTTTCATGTTCTGTTTCGACCTACCTCTTGTAAATGACAAATCACCTTTTTCATCGTATGCACCTTATTCTCCACATCACAATGCACTATTGCTTTTGCTTTTTCACCTCTCATATCCTATTGCTATTAGATGAAATATAATAAAAATTGTCCTCCACCCATAACACCTCTCACTCCCACCTACTGAACATGTCTGGACCCTGCCCTCATATCACCTGCGTTTCCGTTAAACTATCGGTTGCGGCCATATCTACCAGAAAGCACCGTTTCCCGTCCGATCAACTGTAGTTAAGCTGGTAAGAGCCTGACCGAGTAGTGTAGTGGGTGACCATACGCGAAACTCAGGTGCTGCAATCTTTATTTCTTTTTTTTTTTTTTTTCTCTCTAGTTTCTTGGCTTCCTATGCTAAATCCCATAACTAACCTACCATTCGATTCAGAAAAATTCGCACTATCCAGCTGCACTCTTCTTCTGAAGAGTTAAGCACTCCATTATGCTCATTGGGTTGCTACTACTTGATATGTACAAACAATATTCTCCTCCGATATTCCTACAAAAAAAAAAAAACACTCCGGTTTTGTTCTCTTCCCTCCATTTCCCTC
Source organism: Agrobacterium sp. InxBP2 (assembly GCF_026191755.1). Lineage (NCBI taxonomy): Bacteria > Pseudomonadati > Pseudomonadota > Alphaproteobacteria > Hyphomicrobiales > Rhizobiaceae > Agrobacterium > Agrobacterium sp. InxBP2. The sequence continues at coordinate 651 of NZ_JAINDY010000002.1, read as the reverse complement.
TCTTCTACGGTTAATCCTTTCCTCTTCGTCTTTTTCTACACCCTCGTTTAGTTGCTTCTTTTTCCTTCCCGCTTTCCTGCACTAACATTTTGCCGCAGTACACTATACGATCGTAGTACATCTTACAACTCCGCATACCGCGTCGCCAAAAATTTACTTCGCCAACCATTCCATATCTGTTAAGTATACATGTATATATATTGCACTGGCTATTCATCTTGCACTTTTCCTCTTTCTTCTTCCCAGTAGCCTCATCCTTTTACGCTGCCTCTCTGGAACTTGCCATCATCATTCCCTAGAAACTGCCATTTACTTAAAAAAAAAAAAATGTCCCCACTATCACTGTTCACTGTTCACTTGTCTCTTACATCTTTCTTGGTAAAATCGTAGTTCGTAGTATTTTTTTTCATATCAAAGGCATGTCCTGTTAACTATAGGAAATGAGCTTTTCTCAATTCTCTAAACTTATAAAAGCACTCATGTTTGCCGCTCTGATGGTGCGGAAAAAACTGCTCCATGAAGCAAACTGTCCGGGCAAATCCTTTCACGCTCGGGAAGCTTCGTGAAAGCCCTTCTCTTTTTATTTTTTATTTTTTATTTTCTTTTTTTTTTTTTTTCGTTGCAAAGATGGGTTAAAAGAGAAGGGCTTTC
>NZ_JAINDY010000006.1:0-1134 GCF_026191755.1 Agrobacterium sp. InxBP2 | reverse complement strand
GCGGATGAAGGAGCCGACGACCGCCTTGGTGATGTCGGAGAGGTTGCCCGTGCCATCGCTGATCTTGGCCTGCAGCCAGTTCTCACCGGAGAAGGAGGAGGAGCTGGAGATGGACTTCAGCTGGTCCTGCAGCTGGGAGATTTCTTCCTGGATCTTGGTCCGGTCGACGCCTGCTTCGCGGGCGGCCACCAGCTTGTTCTTGATCTGCTTGACGACCTCGATCGAGGATTCCATGCCGGCATAGGCGGTGTCGACCTTGGCGGCGCCGAGGCCGAGGGCGTCCTGAACGGCGGAAAGGGCGCCATTATCCGAACGCATCGTGGTCGCGATGGACCAGTAAGCGGCATTGTCGGAAGCTTCCCGGACGCGCTGGCCGGAGGACACGCGGTCCTGCGTGGCTTCCATGTTCTGGCCGATGGAGCGCAGGGTCTGGAGCGCAGTCATCGCTGCGATGTTTGTCAAAATGCTCGTCATAATAAATTGCCCCTGTAATGGCTGATTAGAAAAGGGACATTCCGGCTCACCGGGAGCGGCGTACAGCATCATGCCTGCTGACCGGCTACTTTCTTGAAGGTCAGCCCGCCGCTTCGATGGCTTCAGCTAAACGCTGTCGAATTAAAAAATACTTAAAGTAGAAAATAGTTGAGAATAAAATTTATACGTGCATACCATCTAAAAAACTGAAACGTAATATTTGCCATCGGTGCCCGGACGGGCTGCCTTGAGCGGTCTTCACGATCATCGCTTTGAAACGCGGGCGATAAAACGAAAAAAAACCGCGCCCTTTCGGGCGCGGTTCGCATTTGACGATCGGTGTCGGAATTAACGGAAGAGCGAGAGAATGCTCTGCGAGTCGTTGTTGGCGATCGACAGGGCCTGCACAGCGAGCTGCTGCTGGGTCTGAAGAGCCTTGAGGCGAGTCGATTCTTCGTTCATTTCCGCGTCCACCAGACGGCCGATGCCCTTGTCGAGCGAGTCGGTCAGCTTGTTGACGAAGTTTTCCTGCAATTCGATGCGCATCTTGACCGAGCCGAGGTCGGCGGCGGCGGATGTCATGCTCTGGAGCTGCTTGTCGACGAAGGAAACCATGGCGTCGAGCGCCTGCTCGGGCGTCAGGGTCACGGTGGCGGGGCC
>NZ_JAINDY010000001.1:0-553 GCF_026191755.1 Agrobacterium sp. InxBP2 | reverse complement strand
CAGCCCGCCATCCACATGGCGTGGCAGATAAGGCGAGCCATCAAGGCGGGCGGCATAGGCGCCCGATTCCTGCGAGATCAATGTGCCGGCCAGGTGGTCCCAGGGCATCAGCTTGTTGCACATGAGTATCGCCTGTTCTGCGGCGGTCACATGCATTTCCTCATGTACAACAAGCTGATGCCCTGGGACAACCTGGCCGGCACATTGATCTCGCAGGAATCGGGCGCCTATGGCGCCCGCCTGGATGGCTCGCCGTTTCTGCCACGCCATGGGGATGGCGGGCTGCTGCTGGCGCCTAATCCGGAGACGTGGGAATTGCTGCGCGCGAAGATTTTCACGGTCTGAGGCTCCGGATTCGTGGGGTGTGCACCACCTTCACCGTCATGCCGGACTTGATCCGGCATCCAGCTGCGGCGCGTCTGCGCGGCGGAAGACCCTTTATCAGCCTAAGGATTTGCGCGGGCCGTTACCCCGCATCAGCCCTGTGTTAACGGCCGTCGGCGAGACCCACCAGCAAACAAAAAAGGGCGCGGAACAGAATTCCGCGCCCTTT
>NZ_JAINDY010000027.1:0-376757 GCF_026191755.1 Agrobacterium sp. InxBP2 | reverse complement strand
ATTCCTTGATTTATTTAGAACGAAAGACTTCGTCGCCAGCAGCGCCGCCGCCCTCGTTCAGTGAGCGGACTTATAAATCCATCACCTCAAACAAGTCAACACACCTACCGTCAAAAAACTGACATTTTTGGTAAGTTGTTGTTTTAGAATGATAGTTTCCAGAACCGGCTAAAATACCGGCCTTTGTCGGCCGATAACATGGCGTCTGGTCCTGTTTCGGGAAACATGTAATAGGATCGAGCAGGAATTTAGACCGATCAGGGCGTTTGGCGTCCTGTAAAGACAAGAATTGGAGAGCCCGTGCGCATTCTCGATGAAGCCGTCATTCCCGAGCTGCCGAATTACTACCGTGGCAAGGTGCGGGAAAATTACGACCTGCCCGACGGCAATCGCATCATCATATCCACCGATCGTCTCAGCGCCTTTGATCGTATTCTCACCTGCATACCTTATAAGGGGCAGGTTCTGACACAGACGGCCCGCTACTGGTTCGAGCTGACGAAGGACATCTGCCCCAATCATGTGCTCGAATATCCCGACCCCAATGTCGTCATCGGCAAGCGGCTCGAAATACTGCCGGTCGAAGTGGTCGTTCGCGGTTATCTGGCCGGCACGACAGGCACCTCGATCCTCACCCTTTATAAGAAGGGCGAACGGCAGATGTACGGTATGAGTCTGCCGGATGGGATGAAGGACAACCAGGTCCTGCCCGAACCGGTGATCACACCCACCAGCAAAGCCTTTGATGGCGGCCATGATGAACCTTTGACGCCTTCGGAGATCGTAGAGAAGAAACTCCTGACGCAGGAGCAATGGAACGTGCTTTCCCATTATGCGCTGGCACTGTTCAAGCGCGGGCAGGAGATTGCCGCCAGACAGGGCCTCATTCTCGTTGACACGAAATACGAATTCGGAACGGATGAAAACGGGACGATCATTCTGGCCGACGAGATACACACACCGGACAGCAGCCGCTACTGGATGGCTGACAGCTATGAGGAAAGCTTTCGAAACGGCACAAGGCCGGCAAGCTTCGACAAGGACTTTGTCAGAGCCTGGGTTGCCGAACGCTGCGACCCCTATAAGGACGACGTACCAGAAATTCCGCAGGACCTCGTCTTGCAAACCTCGAAAGTCTATATTGATGCTTACGAACGCATCACCGGACAGAGCTTCGTTCCCGACGATAGCGGCGAGACGCCGCTTGCAAGAGTACGCCGGAATCTGGAGCGGTTCTTCCCCGGAGTCTGACTGTGAACAAAATGATCGAACAGGCGAGAAAGGCCGACAGGAAGGGTGACCGTCCTGTCAGACGCCGGCCCCGCCGTTCCGCCGAGGAAACCCGGCGGGACATTCTCGCCAAGGCAGAAGAGCTTTTCCGGGAGCGCGGTTTCAATGCCGTTGCGATTGCCGATATCGCCGCGGCGCTCGGCATGTCTCCCGCCAATGTCTTCAAGAACTTCAGCTCGAAGAACGCGCTTGTCGACGCCCTTGGCTTCGAACAGATCGGCGCTTTCGAACGCCAGATCTGTCCGCTCGACAAAAGCCATGCGCCGCTTTCCAGATTGCGTCATCTGGCGCGCAACCTGATGGAGCAACACCATCAGGATCTCAATAAGAACCCCTATGTCTTCGAAATGATCCTGATGACCGCCAAGCAGGACATGAAGTGCGGAGACTATTACAAGTCTGTCATCGTGAAGCTGCTCGGCGAGATCATTCAGGATGGGATCGAAGCCGGAATCTATACCGCCACGGATGTTTCTCCTCTGGCGGAAACCGTGCTCCATGCGCTGACCAGCGTCATTCATCCCGTCCTTATTGCGCGGGAAGATATCGGCAATTTGGCAACACGTTGCGATCAACTCGTCGATTTAGTCGATGCGGGATTGCGCAATCCGCTTGCTAAGTGACGATTCCCAATTTACGTCACCTTCTCGCAGTTGCTTGCGAAGCGCAAAAGCCTGCGCTTCTATGCGCATGCGGTCCGGATAGAATACGCGAATCGGGTCCCTTCCAAGGCCTTCGCCTGTCGTATCTGTCTCCGGACGCGCATCCGCCGAGCGACATTGCGCTTATAGTTGAATGCGATCGATACGCAGGGAAGAACAATGAGCCGACGTATTTTACCCCTACTTGCTTCTCTGTGTGTGACCGCGATTCTGGCGGGCTGCAGCGATGGCGGCGAAAGCAGCCAGAACGCCGCCCAGGGCGCAGCGCGTCCGCCGTCTCCGGTCAGCGTCATTTTGATGAAGACCAGCGAATATCCGTTGACCACTGTTCTGCCCGGCCGCGCCAGCGCGTTCCAGACGGCTGAAATCCGGCCGCGGGTCACCGGCATCATCCGTGAAATTCCCTTCAAGGAAGGCAGCGAGGTGAAGCAGGGCGACGTTCTCTACCAGATCGAAGACAATACCTATCTGGCGGAAGTGGCGCAGGCCAAGGCAAACGTGGCGAAGGCGGAAGCGAGTGTCCCGAGCGCGGAGGCCAACCTTGCCCGGTACGAACGGCTGGTTAACAGCGGTGCCACCCAGATCGAATATGAAAACGCCAAGGTGACGCTGCTGCAGGCGCAGGCCGATGTGGCCCAGACCAAGGCGGCGCTGGAAACGGCGGAGATCAATCTCGATCTCACGAAGGTCCGTGCACCCTTCGACGGCATTACCAGCGCAACGGCCTTCAGCATCGGCAACGTGGTGACCGCGAACCAGACGACCGCTTTGACGACGCTTCGTCGCATCGATCCGATTTACATCGACCTGATGGAATCCAGCACCAATCTCCTGCGTCTGAAAAAGGCGATATCGTCCGGTCAGCTTGGTGGCGACACGAAAGAGACCGGCATTCATCTTACACTGGAAGATGGCACCGAATATAAGCATGACGGCAAGATCGACATGTCTGACATGGCGGTGAGCGAAACGACAGGCACCTTCTCCATCCGCGCCCTCTTCGATAATCCGGACGATCTCCTGCTTCCCGGCACCTATGTTCGCGCCACGCTGACCATCGGCAAGGAAAAGGGCTTCCGTATCCCGCAGCGCGCGGCGAGCCGAAACGCCAATGGCGAGCTGACGGCAAAATTCGTGACAGCGGAAAACAAGGTGGAAACCCGCACCTTCCCTTCCAGCCAGCAGTCGGGCAACGCCTGGCTGGTGACGGAAAACGTCAAGGATGGCGACAAGCTCATCGTCGACGGCTTCCAGTGGATCGCGGACGGCGCAACCGTGGCGCCGGTGGAAGTGACCATTGACGATCGGGGTATCGTCGTTGTGCCGCAGCAGGCTCAGCCTGCCGCCGCGCCTTCGAAATAAGCATGAGCGCGAGACCTCCGGTCGAAGCTCGTAAAAGGTAAGGCAAGGACTGCCATGGCCCATTTCTTCATCAGGCGCCCTGTTTTTGCATGGGTTATCGCCATCGTCATCATGCTGGGCGGCGCCCTTGCGATCTGGACTCTCTCCATTTCGCAATATCCCGACATTGCACCGACAACGGTCCGCGTCAGCGCGACCTACAATGGCGCCAGCGCCGAGACCGTGGAAAAATCGGTGACAACCATCATCGAGGACGGCATGACCGGCCTCGATGACCTCACCTATATGACCTCGTCGTCCTCGACCGGCAGTTCCGAAGTGACGCTGACATTCGGTAACAGCATCCTGCCTGACATCGCGCAGGTTCAGGTGCAGAACAAGCTGCAGCTTGTCCAGTCGCAATTGCCCGATACCGTGCAGCAGCGGGGTATCCAGGTCAGCCGCTCGACATCGAGCATTCTGATGGTTGGTGCACTGATCTCCACCGACGGCAAGCGCAATTCGGCCGATCTCGGCGACGTCTTCTCCTCGCGTGTCGAAGACCAGATCAAGCGCCTGGAAGGCGTGGGCAGCATCAATGTCTTCGGCTCCGAATATGCGATGCGTATCTGGCTGGATCCCTTCAAGCTCAACAAATACCAGCTGACCACCGCAGACGTCACCGGCGCCATCGAAAGCCAGAACACCCAGGTTTCGGTCGGTTCGCTCGGTGCCGTTCCCGCCGTCAAGGGTCAGCAGCTCAACGTGACGGTGACGGCGCAGAGCCAGCTCACCACTGTCGCCGACTTCGAATCGGTCATCCTGAAAGTCGAAAAGGATGGCGCAACCGTCCGCCTCAGCGATGTTGCCCGTATTGAAATCGGCCAGGAAACCTATGGCGGCGATTCCCGCTCCAATGGCCGCCCTTCGGCCGGTTTCGCGGTCAACCTTGCCACGGGTGCCAACGCGCTCGACACTGCGGCGCGTGTAAAAGCTGCCCTGACCAACGTCGAAGGTTCGCTGCCTGAAGGCGTCGCGATCGAATATCCCTATGACACGACGCCGTTCGTGAAACTGTCGATCGAAAAAGTGGTGCATACGCTGATCGAGGCGATCATCCTCGTCTTCGTCGTGCTTCTGGTGTTCCTGCAGAACCTCAGAGCCACCTTTATTCCGATGATCGCCGTGCCGGTCGTGCTTCTCGGCACCTTCGGCGTTCTCGCGCTCACCGGGTATTCCATCAATACGCTCACCATGTTCGCCATGGTTCTGGCCATCGGTCTGCTCGTTGACGACGCCATCGTCGTTGTCGAAAACGTCGAACGAATCATGTCGGAGGAGGGTTTGTCGCCGGTCGAGGCCACCGAGAAGTCGATGGGTGAGATCACCGGAGCCATCATCGGTATCGCGCTTGTGCTCACCGCCGTGTTCATTCCGATGGCCTTCTTCGGCGGATCGACGGGCATCATCTACCGCCAGTTCTCGATCACCATCGTTTCGGCCATGCTGCTTTCGGCCGTAGTCGCCATCGTGCTGACGCCGGCGCTCTGCGCCACCATGCTGAAGCCGATCGACCATCACAAGAAGCAGCGCGGGCCGGGCGCGTGGTTCAACCGCGGCTTCGGCAAGACGACGGACGGCTACGTGTCCTCCATCGGTTATCTGCTGAAGCGGCCCCTGCGCGTCATGATCATCTTCGCAATCGTCATCGGCGGCTGCGTCTGGTTCTTCAGCAAGCTCCCCAGCTCGTTCCTGCCGCAGGAAGACCAGGGCGTGCTCCTGACCATCATCCAGACGCCGACCGGTTCGAATATCGAGCGAACCAATGAGGTGGTGAAGCAGGTTGAAAACTACTTCCGCGAAAAGGAAGCCGCCAATGTCGAATCGGTTTTCGGCGTTCTCGGCTTCAGCTTCAGTGGTTCGGGCCAGAACAACGCCATCGTCTTCACCAAACTCAAGGATTTCGCCGAGCGAACGGCTCCCGACCAGCACGCGGGTGCCATCGTCCAGCGCGCCATGGGCACCTTCTTCGGTTTCCGTGATGCCCAGGTCTTCCCGCTTCTGCCGCCGGCCATTCAGGGCATGGGTACATCGAGCGGCTTCTCGATGTATCTCGTGGATAGCGGCCGCAACGGCACCGATGCCCTGACCGCTTCGTCCAAGGAACTGATTGCGCTTGCCACCGGCAATCCGAAGATCAGCTCGCTTCGAAGCGACAGCCAGGACAACGAAACCCAGATGAAGATCATCCTCGATCAGGAGAAGATGGGGGCAATGGGTGTCGATCTTTCCTCTGTCAATCTGATGCTGTCGACGATCTTCGCCGGTCGTGACGTCAATGACTTCACCCTCAACGGTGAACTCAAGCCCGTCTATGTCCAGGGCGACGCGCCTTACCGCATGCAGCCGGACGATCTCAAGTTCTGGTATGCCCGCAACACCAGCGGCGAGATGGTGCCATTCTCCTCCTTCAGCGAGGTGAAATGGATCAACGCTCCTCCGTCTCTGGCGCGCTTTAACGGCACGGGCGCCATCTCGCTCGAAGGCACTGCCGGCGCCGGCGTAGCCTCCGGTGATGCCATGGACGAGATGGAACGGCTGACGGCGAGCCTGCCGGGCGGTTACACGGTCGCGTGGCAGGGCATCTCCTATCAGGAACGCCTTTCCGGCTCACAGGCGCCGATGCTCTATGCGCTCTCGGTGCTGATCGTGTTCCTTTGCCTTGCCGCCCTTTATGAAAGCTGGTCCATCCCCTTCTCGGTCATCATGGCCGTGCCGGTGGGTGTCCTCGGCGCCTTGGCCGCGGCGCATTTCTTCGGCCAGTCGAACGACGTCTACTTCAAGGTGGGCCTGCTGACGACCATCGGCCTCGCGGCAAAGAATGCGATCCTGATCGTCGAATTCGCCAAGGAGAGACAGGAGCACGGGCTGAGTCTCATGGAAGCGACACTGGAGGCCGCGAAGCTGCGCCTGCGGCCGATCATCATGACATCGCTGGCCTTCATCCTCGGTGTTGTGCCTCTCGCAATCGCAACCGGTGCGGGTTCAGCCGCCCAAAATGCAATCGGGATTGGCGTGTTGGGTGGTATGCTTTCTGCAACACTGCTCGGAATTTTCTTCGTTCCGTCCTTTTTCGTCATCATTCGTCGCCTTTCAAGGCGTTAACAAAACAAAAATGGGCTGTGCCAACCGTTAATACGCTGCTAGAAATGTTGCCGATTTGGCAATTGCACGTTTCTACGGCAGATCGACCGCGCAGCCCATTTTTCACCAAGCCGCGCTCGGTAAGCCAACCAGAGAATTGGGAAAATTATATGCTGTCTATTCGCGCTACTCTTCCCCTGACAATGCTGCTGCTCTCAGGCTGCGTTGTCGGACCCGACCACAAGACACCGGAAATCCAATTGCCGGGAAAGTTTGCGGAAGCCGGAAAAACCAGTAACGGCGACATCAGCACCGTTGCGTGGTGGACAGCCTTCAATGACAGCCGCCTGAACGGTTACGTTGCTACCGGCCTGAAGCAGAACCTGACGGTGATGCAGGCCATAGAGCGTATCAACCAGGCTGAAGCCAACGTGATTTCAGCCGGCGCAGGCGGCCTGCCCAGCCTGACCGCCAATGGCAGCCACACGACCAGCGAAACGAAGGGCAGCTACCGCGACGTTCCTGTTACCAACGTCTCTTCCGGCAGCCTCAGCGTTTCCTGGCTGCTCGATCTCTTCGGCCGCTACCGTCGCGCCACGGAAAGCGCCAATGCATCGCTCGATGCGGCTTATTCAAGCGTCGACGTTCAGCGCCTGACGCTGATTTCCTCGGTTGCCTCGGCTTACATCGACGTACGCTATTATCAGGAGCGTCTGGCGATCGCCCGCCATAACCTGGCTTCCCGCCGTGAAACACTGGATCTGACCAAGCTTCAGCTTGAAGCCGGTGCGGCTTCGCGACTCGACGTTGTCCAGTCCGAAGGTCTGGTCAACTCCACCCTGTCCGACATACCGGGCCTCGAAACCAACTTCCGCAAGGCGGCGCACCGCATCGCCACGCTGCTCGGCTTGCCAGCTTCGTCGCTGATCGCCGAGTTGCAGAAGGGCGCGCGTCAGCCCGTGGCCCGCAGTGTGCCACGCACCGGCATTCCGGCAGATCTCATTCGCAACCGTCCGGATATCCGTGTCGCCGAGCGTGAACTTGCGGCAGCAGTGGCAAAGATCGGCGTTGCCGAATCGCAGCTTTATCCAAGCATTGAACTCGGCGGCGCCATCACCCCGAGCTACAACTTTGTCAGCGGCGGCAACAGAGGTACGGCAAACAGCTGGTCCTTCGGCCCGAGCCTTGTTCTTCCGATCCTCGATGGCGGCAGCATTCGCGCCAATATCGACCTCGCCAATTCGCAGGCGCGCGAAGAATATCTCGCATGGAAGCAGACGGTCCTCAACGCCGTGGAAGAGGTTGAAAACGCCCTTGCCGCAGTCAATCGCGACCAGCGCACCGCCGACGCATTGCGCAAGACGGTCGCTTCCTACCAGGAGGCGTTGCAGCTCTCGACCGCCAGCTACCGCGACGGTGCCTCTTCGCTGCTCGACGTTCTCGATGCGCAGCGTCAGGTGTCAGCCGCACAGGCAAGCCTTGCCACGGCGATCCAGCAGACCGCGCAGGACTATGTGTCGCTGAACGTGGCGCTGGGCGGCGGTTATGCCTTTGGCCAGACGACCGCGCCGAAGAAACCGGCAGGCCCGACCGTTACGGCGGCCAAGGGCATGTAATCAACAGCCCGAAAAGACAAAAAAGCCCGCGTCTCGACGCGGGCTTTTTGTTATTCGCGGCATGGAATAAAAAAAGCACCGGGAACCGGTGCTTTTTTGTCTACTCGATCGCCAGGATCAGTTCTTGGCGCGCTCGACGTAGGAATTGTCTTCCGTCGCGATGACCACGCGAATGCCGGCATCGATATGCGGCGGCACCATGGTGCGGATACCGTTGGAAAGAATGGCGGGCTTGTAAGAAGAAGACGCCGTCTGGCCTTTTACGACCGGCTCGGTTTCCGTGATCTCAAGCGTGACGTGGCGCGGCAGTTCGACAGCCAGCGGATTGCCTTCGTGGATGGAAAGAACGCAGGTCATGCCTTCCTGAAGATAGGCCTTCTGGTCACCCATCGTCTCCGCATCCACCACGACCTGATCGTAATTCTCAGGGTTCATGAAGTGGAAGCCTTCGCCATCTTCATAGAGAAACTGGAAGTTCAGGTCTTCAACAAAAGCACGCTCGACCTGCTCGGTGGTGCGCCAGCGCTCGGAGACCTTCACGCCATCGACGATGCGGCGCATGTCCACCTGCGTGACCGGCGTGCCCTTGCCGGGATGAAAGTTCTGCGCGGTGAGAACGACGTAAAGCTTGCCGTCCACGTCGAGAACATTGCCCTTGCGGACGGATGAGGCGATAACCTTGACCATATGACTTCCTTGTAACTCGATGAAATGCGTCGTAAAGGACTGCGCGGCAGCACCAGCCCCGGCAGACGTTTTGTCTTTTTTCTGGGGCGCAACTACCTTAAATCCGCACGGATTGCCAGCCTTCTACAGCAATTCGCGGAAGAGTACCTAGCGGTTTTCGCCCCGGAACCGCTTTAAATAACGCAACCAGGTGTTTTGCAGCCTGTTTATCCGCAATCCGGGGCGGGGCAGAAGACGGAAACGAAGAACGATGCGCGCAAGCAACGAAACAATGTCGCCATGGTGGACGCCCGATGTCCATGCCGACCGTCGCGCCTTCCTGCTTGGCCGCAACGCCGTCCAGTCGGCCTTTCGCGGCTATTTCGCCCGCGCCGATTTTCTGGAGGTCGATACCTCCACCCTGCAGATCTCGCCAGGCAACGAGGCACATCTCCACGCATTTGCCACTGAAGGCGTGACGCCGGGCGGCGACGCCGTGCCGCTTTATCTTCACACGTCTCCGGAATTCGCCTGCAAGAAGCTGCTTGCCGCGGGTGAAAAACGCATCTCCTGTTTCGCCCATGTCTACAGGAACCGGGAGCGGGGCCCGCTGCACCACCCCGAATTCACCATGCTGGAATGGTATCGCGCAGGCGAAACCTATGAGAGCCTGATGAAGGACAGCGCCACTCTTCTCGCTCTCGCGGCCGAAACCACGGGTACGAAACATTTTTCCTATCGCGGGCGCAGCGTTGATCCCTTTCTCGAGCCCGAACGCCTGAGTGTCGCTGAGGCCTTCGAACGCTATGCCGGAATCGACCTTCTGGCCACAATCAGCGGAGACGGCGAGACCGACAGCCGGCACCTTGCCGCAAGCCTCGCCAGTGCCGGCATCCGGGTGGCCGAGGATGATACCTGGGCGGATATGTTCAGCCGTGTCATCGTCGAACGGGTCGAGCCGGAACTTGGCTTCGGACGCGCAACAATTCTCGATGAATATCCGGCAAGCGAAGCAGCCCTCGCCCGCAGATCCCCGAGGGATGCGCGCGTGGCGGAACGTTTCGAGCTTTATGCCTGCGGCGTGGAACTTGCCAATGCCTTCGGTGAATTGACCGACGCTGCCGAGCAGAGGCGGCGTTTTGAAACGGAGATGGCGGAAAAGCAGCGCGTGTATGGCGAGACTTATCCGCTGGACGAGGATTTTCTGGCTGCGCTCGCCATCATGCCGCCGGCAAGCGGCATAGCCCTGGGTTTCGACCGGCTGGTGATGCTGGCCACAGGCGCACCCCGCATCGATCTCGTCATGTGGGCCCCGGTTGCGGAATACGGACGATGACAGGCTCTGATACCATCAAGACACCGGAGGCACTGCTGGAAGCAGGGCTGATCGAAGCCGGCGCACTCGACAGCCTGCGGCCGGTCACGCAGCGTTACGCACTGGCTATCACGCCAGCGATTGCCGAACTGATCGACATCGGCGATCCGAACGATCCCATCGCCCGGCAGTTCGTGCCGGATGCGGCCGAGCTTATCCATCTTGCCGAAGAGCGGGAGGATCCGATAGGCGATGACGCCCATAGCCCCGTGCATGGCATCGTTCACCGTTATCCGGACCGGGTTCTTTTAAAGGCGGTGCATATATGCCCCGTTTATTGCCGTTTCTGTTTTCGCCGTGAAATGGTCGGGCCGCAGGGTAATGGCATGATGAGCCCGCAGCAGCTGGACGCCGCATTCGACTATATAAAGGCGGACCCGGCGATCTGGGAGGTCATCCTCACCGGCGGTGATCCCTTGGTGCTCTCCCCACGGCGACTTTTCGATCTGATGCAACGCCTGAAAAAAATATCGCATGTGAAGATCGTCCGCTTCCACACCCGCGTGCCCGTAGTCGATCCCGATCGCATCGATGAAGCGATGATCGACGCGCTGAAATCCAGCGGTAAGACGACTTATGTTGCCCTGCATGCGAATCACGCGCGGGAACTCGGCGAGACCGCAAGACTAGCCTCGGCACGCCTGATTGATGCGGGGATCGCCATGGTCAGCCAGACCGTGCTTTTAAAAGGTGTCAACGACGATCCGGCGATTCTTGCCGAACTGATGCGGGCATTCGTCGAGACCCGCATCAAGCCCTATTATCTTCACCACCCCGATCTGGCGCCCGGCACCAGCCACTTCCGCCTGTCGATAGAAGAAGGGCAGCGAATCGTGTCTGCCCTGCGTGGACGCATCTCCGGTCTCTGCCAACCGACCTATGTTCTCGACATACCCGGCGGCCACGGCAAGGCGCCCATTGGCGGAAATGCGGCCGAAAAGACCCGGGACGGCCGTTTTTCAATATCTGACTTCAACGGAAACGATCATATTTATCCGCCACAGCCATCCGGACGCGATTAAAAAAGCTAAAAAAGCCCGTTGCGCCGGGCCTTTTGACGCCGGCCCCGAGCGGAAACAAAAATTTCACAATTCCGCCCCTCTCCTGTCATCATAAAGAAAAATATTCTACCTATAACAATCAGCATTGATTTTAGTGCTGGTCTGGATTATCAGTGGGGAACTGGAGAACGAGTCTCCTGATTCCGGATCAACACCAATACAGGGAGTGTGTCATGTCAAAATACAATCGCATCAACGCAATCCTTGGTCTTGAATCCTGGAATGCTGGATTTAAATCCACGTGTTCCCGCTGCTGTCGAATGTGACTTAACAGTCTCAATTTCCTGAAAATCAGTTCGACAACATGCTGTGAGAAGTAGCCACAGCGGGAGTTTATCTATGCAGAAGCAAGTTATTGAATTCGCCGGCGAGCCCGTCGGCATCGTCATCCCGGACAACGACCGGCTGAAGTTTATTGCGGTGAAGTTCCACGTTCACGATCTGGACGAGCAGAAGTTCGACAGTGCGGACGATGTGCGGATCGCGATTCGCGACCTCGTGCGTAATCGGAACCTGGCCGCGGTAGCCTGATGCGCGAAAGCCATCGCCCGCTTACAAAACCGTCAAAACCAAAGCGCGCCCCATATCGGACCCGACATTGTGGGCCGGCGGCGCGCTTTTCCTTTGGCTGACAGTCCCGCCTGCAAGACACCGCCTCCCACTTTAATAGGTCTGCCTATGCAGGTTTTTGCGAAATTCGCAAACGCGCCTAAGCCCCCACATTTCCTTGTTCCGACAAGGCGCTGAGCTGACAGGCTCCCGGAACGAGCAGAATGAGAGGCCGTCGCTGACTCTCAAGTTTGATGTCAGAAGGCGGTAAAGGTCAGCGTTGTCAGCGAACGAACGATGCCCGGAATATTGACGATGTTCTGATTGATGAATTTGCCGATATCCTCTTCCTGCGGAAGATAGATTTTCAGCAGAAGATCATATTCACCGCTGGTGGAATAAAGTTCGGAAACCAGTTCGGTTTTATAGATGGCGTCGGCGACATCATAGGTCTTGCCGGGCTCGCATTGAAGCTGAACAAAAATGGGCTTCACGGACATCTCCCGTATTGAAACTTTCAAGGCACGGCTCTGGCGCCACGCGTCACGGCGCACTATTGGCTGAGCCGCATCGTTCTTGCAAGACCGCGCAAGGGTTTAAGCAGAAAACTCGCCGGCCTCGACGCCGGTTCCACCTCCTGCCTCGGAAATGATCCAGCGCCGAAAGCTTTCAAGCGGCGCGTAACCGGCGCGATCCGGCATGCAGGCGAGATAATACGCCTCCTCGCTTTCCGCCTCACCGGCAACGGCCGCGACAAGTCGGCCGCTTCGCAACTCCTCTTCGATCATGAAAGCAGGAATGAGCGACACACCGAGACCGGCGCTCGCCGCTTCGGCGATGGTGGTGAACTGATCGAAAAGCATGCCGTGTACGTTGTCGAATACCACGCCGTGACTGCGAAACCATTGCTCCCAGGCATCGGGTCGGGTTGTCATGTGGAGTAGCGGCACATGAAGCAGATCATCAGGCGTTGAAAATCGGTGTCGCGTTTTGAAAGCGGGGCTGCATACGGCAACGATCTTTTCGTGCATCAGGAAAACAAGTTCGGTACCCGGCCAGTGCGGCAAGCCGAAATGAATCGCCGCATCGACTGTATCGGTCTTGAAATCGAAAAGCGAAGACCGCGTCAGAAGATTGACGGAAATACCCGGGTGGCGTGCGATAAAAGCGGGTAGGCGCGGCACGAGCCAGCGTGTGCCGAAGCTTGGCAGCACCCCGAGATTGAGCGTGCCGCCATCCGGATTGGCGCGTAGGTTGAGGGAAGCCGTCGATATGCGCCGCAGGGCTTCGCGTATTTCCCGGCCATAACCCTCCCCTGCCCTTGTCAACCGGATCGTCTGTCGCTCGCGAAGGAACAGCGCCACCCCGAGCTGTTCTTCGAGGGCCAGGATTTGCCGGCTGACGGCACCCTGGGTCAGGCCGAGCTCCCGAGCAGCCGCGGTAACGCTGCCGGTGCGCGAAGCGGCTTCGAATGCCGCGAGTAGCGAAAGCGACGGCAAAAAACGGCGGGGCGGCAGAACCATATTCCCTCACGGAATGAACTCTTGACGATATGTCGATATTCAACAGGCGGCGAGGCTTGTAAAGTCTTATAAACAAGGGCTTGTCACTCATACGAAAACCAAATGAACTCGCCCGGACATGGTGGAACGATGTATAATGACCCCCGCTCGCACGGCCTCTGGGAAAAGACCGCGCCTCAGCCACCCGCAACCGCTGCGTTAAATGGCTCCGTGGCTGCCGATGTCGTTATCGTCGGTGGTGGTTTTACCGGGCAATCTGCGGCGCTCCACCTTGCCGACCGGAACATAAATGTCGCCCTGCTCGAAGCCAGGGAAATCGGCTTCGGCGGCGCGGGGCGCAATGTCGGCCTTATCAATGGCGGCATGTGGGTCATGCCGAAGGAATTGCCTGGCGTGCTGGGCGAAACTTACGGCGAGCGGCTTCTCGGCCTTCTGGGCAATGCGCCACTTCTCGTGCGAGACCTGGTGGAAAAACACGCAATTCCCTGCGAGATCGAAAAAAACGGAACGCTGCATTGCGCAGTTGGTGAAAAAGGGCTCCGTGAAATCCGCGAACGCTGCGAACAATGGGCCGAAAGGGGTGCGCCCGTTCGTGTTCTCGATGCAGAGGAAACAGCCAGACGCACGGGCACGACAGCCTATTCCGGCGCACTTCTGGATGCGCGTGCAGGCACAATTCAACCGCTCGCCTATGTTCGCGGTCTCGCCGCCGCCGCGCAGAAGGCGGGCGCACGGCTGTATACGGATAGCCCCGTGGTAGCCACCGAACGCAACAGTGGACAATGGGTCGTGAAGACGCCAAACGGATCGGTAACCGCCAAATGGATCGTGGTGGCGACCGAAGCCTACAGCACGGGACCGTGGCAGGTCGTTCGCGATGAACAGATTTATCTGCCCTATTTCAACTTCGCGACCAGACCTCTCGGCGACAATCTGCAAAAAAGCATCCTCCCCGGCCGCGAGGGCTGCTGGGACACGAAGGAAATTCTCTCATCCTTCCGCATGGACAAGGCTGGCCGGCTGGTCTTCGGCAGTGTCGGGGCGCTGCGCGGCACGGGTGCCGCCATTCACCGCGCCTGGGCGAAACGGTCGCTGAAGCGGCTTTTTCCGCAGCTTGGGGATACCGAGTTCGAGTGTGAATGGTACGGTCAGATCGGTATGACCGACAATGCCGTGCCCCGCTTTCACAAATTCGCCGAAAATGTCGTCGGCTTTTCAGGCTATAATGGCCGCGGCATCGCACCGGGCACGGCCTTCGGCAAAGTCATTGCACAGCATGTTCTCGGTGAGATAACCGAGGCGGAATTGCCTTTGCCTTTAACGGAACCAAAAGCGCAGTCCTTCAGGGCTCTGAAGGAAGCCTATTACGAAGCAGGTGCACAGATAGCCCATTTCGCCGGCGAGCGTTTTTGATCCGACTTACGGTCCGACAGAAACATTGGGCCCGATATCTGATTACGACCTTTGCCGTTTCTTGTGTGCTTGCCATCCCATCGCTGTCACGGGATTTAAGTCAGCGCAAGTCGGTCTGAAAAGACACTCCCGTGACGCAGACGCTCATCCAATGCATTCCTGTGGCGAGCAGAGAACTGAGGTTGGAAGCCCCCCCAACCCCGGGAATTTTGTCATCCTTCGATATATCCTTGAAAATATAATGAATGCGCTATAGGCCTATCGATATATTCATAGGAATATCTCGTACCGGGGCATCACACCATGAGACTTTTGCGTCGCAGCTTCTTCAAAACCATCGCCACAGTGACATCCTTCTGGCTGGCGGCCTCCTTTGCAGCCGTTCCGGCCCATGCCGCCGAAAAAGTCACGGTGTTTGCCGCAGCCAGCATGAAAAACGCACTGGACGGCATCAACGCCGAGTGGGCGAAGGAAAGTGGTAATGAAGCGGCGGCTTCTTATGCCGCAAGTTCAGCGCTCGCCAAGCAGATCGAGCAGGGCGCACCAGCGGATATCTTCATTTCCGCCGACCTGGCATGGATGGATTATGTCGCTGAAAAGAAGCTGATCAACGCTGACAGCCGCTCCAATCTTCTAGGCAACCGCATCGTTCTCGTCGCTCCCGCCGACAAGGCCAAGCCGGTCGAGATCAAGCAGGGCTTTGATCTTGGGGCTCTGGTAGGTGACGGCCGCCTGGCCATGGGCGCGGTGGATTCCGTACCCGCCGGCAAATACGGCAAGGCCGCGCTGGAAAAACTCGGCGTCTGGTCGTCGGTCGAACAAAAGGTCGCCGGCGCGGAAAGCGTGCGTGCCGCCCTGCTGCTCGTCTCGCGCGGAGAGGCGCCCTATGGCATCGTCTACCAGACCGATGCGGCTGCCGATCCCGGTGTGAAGATCGTCGGCACGTTCCCTGAAGACAGCCATCCGCCGATCATCTATCCCGTGGCCATTCTTTCGGAGGCAAAATCGCCGGCGGCAAAAGCCTATCTGGATTTCCTGAAGTCCGAAAAGGCAACGCCCTTCTTCGAAAAGCAAGGCTTTACGGTTTTGAAATAAACTGCTTTCCCTGGCCCAGGGGCCGCAAGAGATGACGGTTACGGGATATGGCGTTGCATTGGTGGACACTCAGCCCTGAAGAATGGACGGCGATCAGGCTCAGCCTGTGGGTGTCCTCCGTTGCCATGCTCGCCAGCCTGCCGTTCGGCATTCTCATCGCCTTGGCGTTGGCGCGCGGCCGCTTCTGGGGCAAGTCTCTCCTCAACGGCATCGTCCACCTGCCGCTTATCCTGCCGCCCGTCGTAACCGGTTTTCTGCTGCTGGTTCTCTTCGGCCGCCGGGGCGCCATCGGACAATTTCTCGACAGCTGGTTCGGCATCGTCTTCTCCTTCCGGTGGACGGGGGCAGCTCTCGCATGCGCTGTCATGGCCTTTCCGCTGATGGTGCGCTCCATCCGCCTTTCCATCGAAGCGGTGGATCGCAAGCTGGAAGAGGCGGCGGGAACATTGGGGGCCAATCCGCTCTGGGTGTTCCTCACCGTTACCCTGCCCCTGACCCTGCCCGGCATCATCGCCGGCATGATTCTCGCTTTCGCCAAGGCCATGGGCGAATTTGGCGCGACCATCACTTTCGTTTCGAACATTCCGGGTGAAACGCAGACATTGTCCGCCGCCATCTACACCTTCACGCAGGTCCCGGGCGGCGACGCCGGTGCGCTGCGGCTTACAATCGTTTCGGTTGCGATTTCCATGCTCGCTCTGCTCGTCTCGGAATTGCTGGCCCGCGTAATCGGCAAACGGATGAGCATGGAATGACGCTTTCGGTTTCCATCCGCCACCGTCTTGGCGCCTTCGAACTTGACGCGTCATTCACGTCCGAAGGCGGAGTGACCGCGCTTTTCGGGCGCTCGGGCTCCGGCAAAACCTCAATGATACGCATCATCGCTGGCCTGCTGCGGCCGGATGATGGACAGGTTTCACTTGATGGCAAAGTGCTGACCGACAGCGGAAAACGACTGTTTCTACCGGCACATAAACGCCATTTCGGTTATGTCTTTCAGGAAGCGCGGCTCTTCCCGCATCTCAGCGTCGCCCAAAACCTGAACTATGGCAGGTGGTTCACTGCGAATAAAACCACGGGCACGGATGGGGACCATATCGTCGACATGCTCGGCATTGGCCATCTTCTGCACCGACGCCCGAACAAACTTTCCGGCGGCGAAAAGCAACGTGTGGCTATCGGCCGCGCCCTGCTTTCTTCACCCAGATTGCTGCTGATGGACGAGCCGCTCGCCTCGCTGGACGAACAGCGGAAAGCGGAGATCATTCCCTATCTCGAACGGCTGCGGGACGAGACCAAAATCCCTGTTGTCTATGTCAGCCACTCGATCCACGAGGTCGCCCGTCTGGCCGATCGCATCGTTGTTATGAAGGACGGAACGGTGGAAACGCAGGGAAAAGCCGCCGAGGTGCTGGCAAGACCCGATTTCAGCACCCATCTCGAAAGGCGCGAGGCGGGCAGCATTCTTTCCGGGCGCATTGAAAGCTTCGACGAGCGGCATGGGCTTGCCGCCGTAAAGCTAAAAACCATGCTGCTTCACGTTCCGGCAAAAAGCGGAATATGCGGCAGCCCGGTGCGCGTGCTCATACCCGCACGCGATGTAATGCTTGCAACCGTAAAACCTGAAGGCTTGAGCGCGCTCAACATTCTCAACGGCCGTGTCGCAAACGTTTCCGTGAGCGAAGACGCCATGGTCACGGTTCAGGTGGATTGCGGCGGTGACATCATCCAGTCGCGCATCACAGACCTCTCTCGCGAAAGGTTGCAGCTGGAACCCGGAAAACCGGTGCATGCAATCATAAAGTCAGCGGCTATCGATCCTTATTGAGAGCAGCGTCAGGATTGCGGTTGGCCTCCAGCCAGTCGATATCCTGATGTAGGGCTTCGTTCATCCGCGTTTGCATGTTGCGATAGCGCGCCAGCAATTCGGCGCCGAAGACGGTCAGCGCCGCCCCGCCGCCCTGTTTGCCGCCGCGCTGCGATTCGATAACCGGTTGTCGAAACATATGGTTCAGCGCATCCACCAACAGCCACGCGCGGCGATATGACATGTCCATCGCCCGCCCGGCGGCGGAAATCGAGCCGGTCTCGACAATCAGTTCCATCAATTCGATCTTGCCGTGGCCGAGGCGTTCTCCGGGCGGAAAATCAATGCGAAGGACAGGTTTCAGTGGCGGAAGAGTCTCACTCATCGGTTAAAGGCTCCGTCCATGAAGATCGCGATAGGCCGTTTGCGCTCCATCCACCGGCAAGGCCGTCGCCTCATAGACGCCACGCGCCACGGCCCGCGCCATGACAATGGTGGCAAGATGGCAAAGTTCGGCGAAATGAACGCCGCGCTCAAGCGGCTTCTCGCCCGTCGCGGCCGCGAACATGGTGTCACCGTCACTCGGCAAATGGGCGGGCAGAACGGCGCGGGCCAACCCGTCATGCGCCATGATGGAAAGGCGATGTGCCTGCGCTTTCGTAAGTGCGGCATCCGTCACCACCGTACCGATGGTCGTTGCCGTGAGATTGACCCCCTTGAGGCGCAAGGCGGTATTTTCAGGCTCAAACCGTTGCGGAAAACCGCTTCCGCCAAACTCATCCGCCACCTCAAACGGAGCCGACCAGAAATGGCGGCTCGCGCCGAGGGTTGCCGAGCCAAGCGCATTGACGGCGACAATAGCCGCCACTTTATATCCGCCGGAACTGACAGCACTTGCCGACCCCAGCCCTCCCTTGAAGGTCGCGGTCGTTGCTCCCGTCCCGGCACCGACCGTCCCGAGTTCGAAGGGCGCCGCACGCGCCGCCTTGAAAGCCGCATATCCCATGTCGCGATAGGGCGAATGCAAACCCCAGTCCTTGTCGCCGCCATTCAGAAGATCCATGAGGATCGCCTGCGGCACGATGGGTACGCGGGTGGAACCGACCTGAAGGCCGCGGCCGATCTCGCGCAGCCCGGCCTGAACGCCGCCTGCCGCATCCAGCCCAAAGGCCGAGCCGCCCGACAGCACGAAGGCATCCACGGTTTCAACCGTCATCGCCGGGTCGAGCAGGCCCGTGTCACGCCCGCCAGGCGCACCGCCCAGAACAGAACCTGAGGCAATGGCGGGCTTTTCAAAAACAATCGCCGTAACACCGGAACCGAGGGAAAGATCGGTAACATTGCCGACCGAAACGCCATCTATGTCAGTCAGAAGATTGGTGAGTGCCGCCATGTTTTTTCCCTTTTCTCCCGGTATCCCGCCACCATCAGGCACTGTCAACGCAAAACGTGACACGCCTGAGGTCGGCGACGAGCCGCGATCAGGAAAAAGCCGCAGTCCCGATCACCGGCGTCGAGGGAACGGCCATGTCCCGCGGCTCCAGCGGTCCGGAAAGATATGCCTGATGGCCGGCTTCTATCGCCCGAGCGAAAGCTTCGGCCATGCCGGCCGGGTCCCCCGCCCCCGCCACCGCCGTGTTGAGCAGAACGGCATCGTATCCAAGCTCCATTACGGTGACTGCATGCGACGGGCGGCCAATACCGGCATCAACAATCAAAGGTGTGTCGGGGAAACGCGCCCGCATGGATTTCAGCGCCGCCAGATTGAGCGGTCCCATGGCGCTACCAATCGGTGCGCACCACGGCATCAAAACCTTGCAGCCCGCCTCCAGCAGCTTCTCGGCGACGACCAGATCGTCGGTCGTATAGGGAAAGACCTCAAAACCATCGTCGCAGAGGATTTTCGCGGCTTCCACAAGTGCAAAGACATCGGGCTGCAGCGTATCGTGATGGCCGATGACCTCCAGCTTGATCCAGTTGGTGCGAAACACCTCGCGCGCCATCTTTGCCGTCAGCACAGCTTCCTTGGCGGTGAGGCAGCCAGCCGTATTCGGCAGGACGTTTCGATCCAGTTCGCGGATCAGTTCGAAAAACTGCCCGCCTTTCCTGCCGCCCGCCATTTCCCGGCGCAGCGAAATCGTCAGAATATCCGTGTTGCTGGCCCGGACCGCATCCGCGAGCACGGCGGGGGATGGGTACCGCGCCGTACCAAGGAGAAGACGGGACGAGATTTCACGGCCATAAAGCATCAGCATGCCTCAGCCTCCCTGCATCGGCGAGAGAATTTCGACGCGGTCAAAATCCTTCAGTTGATAATCGGCGCGCTCTTCCGAATGCACCAGTTCGCCATTCACCGCCGTCGCCAGCCAATCGCCTTCGTATTCGAGGCTGGCAAGCAGGCCGGCCAGCGTCTCGGCGGCGAGATCAAGCTCGTCGCCATTGACAAGAAGTTTCATGATCCTGTTCCTTTTGAGAGAGTTTGGCGAATGATGTCAGCCGCCTGTCGCGCCATGGCCGGAGAAAGCAGAAAGCCGTGCCGGTGCGCGCCGTTGATGAAAATGGTCCGGCAGTCCTGCATGACCTTGGGGAGATTGTCGGGATAAGCAGGACGCACACCCGTGCCGGATTCGATGATCCGAGCTTCCGCAAAAGCCGGATGCACGGCATAGGCGGCATTCAGGAACTCCATCATCGAACGGACGGAAATGGCCCCGGCATCCTCCGTCTCGATCATCGTCGCGCCCACCATGAAGCGGCCAGACTCGCGCGGGACGATGTAAAGCGGAATGCGCGGATGCAACAGCCGGACGGGACGGGAGAGGGATAGCTCCGAGGTAGCGAGGTAGAGCATCTCTCCACGCACGCCGCGTAGGTTGGAAATTTCTCCCACTGCCGCAGCTCCGGTGCAGTCCACCACCCGGTCGAACAATCGTTCATCGACAGGGATGCCCATGTGGAACCGCACACCCATGGTAGAAAGCCGCTCATGCAGCGATTTCAGCGCGAGACGCGGATCGAGATGCCCCTCGCCCGGGAAATAAAGCCCGGAGCGGAAGCGACCCGCAAGATCGGACTCCAGAGCGGCGATCTCGCCCTCATCCACCCAGCGATAACCGGTGGTCCGCGATGCGAAACGCGTAAGCTCTGCCCTGTCGCGTACTGGCGCAACGACCAGCGTGCCATTGCGAACCACAAGGCCGGGAGTTGCCTCGTCCCACCAGTCAAGCGCCACCTTGCCAAGCGTCAGGACCGCTTCCTCCGCATTTTCGCGCTCGCACCAGGGAGCCAGCATGCCGCCGGCATAAAACGACGCTCCACGAGAAGGCTCGGCATTGCGCTCCGACACCTCGACAACAACGCCCCTCCGCGCCAGTTCGAAGGCCGCCGTCAAACCGGCGACCCCCGTTCCCTTGACAAGGACGTGCATTTTATTCGGCATTCGCAGGCGTCGGAAGCGGCATGTAAAGCTCACCGCCGTCCTTGAAGCGCGCGGCCATGGCCTCAAGCCCCTCCTTCTGCGCCTCGGCGCGGATATCGTGGGAAATCCGCATCGAGCAGAATTTCGGTCCGCACATGGAGCAGAAATGCGCAACCTTGTGCGCCTCCTTCGGCAGCGTCTCGTCATGGAAGGACCGAGCCGTATCGGGATCGAGCGACAGGTTGAACTGATCCTCCCAGCGGAACTCGAACCTTGCACGTGACAACGCGTCGTCCCGCACTTTCGCGGCCGGATGACCCTTGGCAAGATCGGCGGCGTGAGCGGCGATCTTGTAGGTAATGACACCCACCTTCACGTCATTACGATCCGGCAGACCGAGGTGTTCCTTCGGCGTAACGTAGCAGAGCATGGCGGTCCCGAACCAGCCGATCATTGCAGCACCAATGCCGGACGTGATGTGGTCGTAACCGGGCGCAATGTCCGTGGTCAGCGGCCCAAGCGTATAGAAGGGCGCTTCGCCGCAGGTCTTCAACTGCTTGTCCATATTCTCCTTGATCTTGTGCATCGGCACGTGGCCGGGGCCTTCGATCATCACCTGGCAATCCTTTGCCCAGGCGATCTGCGTCAACTCGCCCAGCGTTTCCAGCTCCGCAAACTGCGCCGCATCATTGGCGTCAGCGATCGAGCCGGGACGCAGGCCATCGCCCAGCGAGAAGGAGACGTCGTAAGCGCGGCAGATGTCGCAAATCTCGTCGAAATGCTCATAGAGGAAACTTTCCTTGTGGTGATGCAGACACCACTTGGCCATGATCGAGCCGCCGCGTGAGACGATGCCGGTGACGCGGTTGACGGTGAGCGGGATGTAATGCAGCCTGACGCCGGCATGGATGGTGAAATAATCCACACCCTGCTCCGCCTGCTCGATCAGCGTATCGCGGAACACTTCCCAATTGAGGTCTTCGGCAATGCCATTGACCTTCTCCAGCGCCTGATAAAGCGGCACCGTGCCGATCGGCACCGGCGAATTGCGGATGATCCATTCGCGGATATTGTGGATGTTGCGGCCAGTCGACAGGTCCATGACGGTATCCGCACCCCAGCGGATGGCCCAAACCATCTTCTCAACCTCTTCCGCCATGGAGGAGGTGACGGCGGAATTGCCGATATTGGCATTGATCTTGACGAGAAAATTGCGGCCGATGATCATCGGCTCAAGTTCAGGGTGGTTGATATTGGCTGGAATGATGGCGCGGCCCGACGCCACTTCCTGACGCACAAATTCCGCCGTGACATAATCAGGAATATGCGCGCCGAAACTCTCACCGTCACGCACGAGCTTCTCCTTCGCTGCCTCGCGCCCGAGATTTTCGCGAATGGCGATGAATTCCATTTCCGGCGTGATAATGCCGGCCCTAGCATAGGCAAGTTGCGTCACCGCCTTGCCCGCCGTCGCTTTCAGCGGCTGATGACGCACGCCAAATTCAGGCGTCAGGCGCTCACCGGTGGCGAAACCATTATCTTCCGGTTTGACGTGCCGTCCCTCGTAAGCCTCGACATCACCGCGCGCGACGATCCAGTCATGACGCAGACGCGGCAGACCTTTTTCGATCAGGACCGGATGGTTGGGGTCGGTATAGGGACCTGAGGAATCATAAACCGTGACCGGCGGCTCGCCCGCCGTCGGGTGCACTGCGATCTCGCGCATCGGTACGCGGATATGCGGATGCAAAACGCCCGGCTTATGGATTTTCGTGGAGGCGGCATGCGGGCCGGTTGTAACGACGAGCGGTATAGTCTTGGCAGCGATATTCATCTTGAGGCTCCAAAGTTTAACAGTGGAGACCCAGTTCGAGCCGGAATGATGGAAAATACCTGTGTGCCGAAACGCGGCGCCATGCGCCGCCCGACATCAGGTCTTTGCACCGTCCCTACGCCAGTATGAACTGGATCAGGTTCAACGGGTCACTGCGCATGAAAGCAGAATCTCAGCCCCTTGACGGGACACCCCTGGTGAATGGCCCCAGCAAAAAACACCCTCAGGCTTTTGTCAAGACCGGCGATCCATGCTTGGCAAAGGTGCGGGAATGGCGCATGCTGCCGTTAGTTGTAATTAACCTAACGGTTTAGGCGAATATTATCGTTTGCAACGTAACCATAAGCACAAACCATCCTGATGTGAAATTCATGGGAGATACGTCGGAATGAATGCGACTATACGTGAAATACTGGCAAAATTCGGCCAGCTTCCAACCCCCGTCGATACGATTGCAGATGAAGCCGATCTTTACGCGGCGGGCCTTTCTTCCTTTGCATCGGTGCAATTGATGCTCGGCATCGAAGAAGCATTCGATATCGAATTCCCGGACAATCTGCTGAACCGCAAGTCTTTCGCCAGCATCAAGGCCATTGAAGACACTGTTAAACTCATTCTCGATGGTAAAGAGGCAGCCTGATGAACGTCACCGTCGCGCCGCAGGATGAAACGCTGTCCGCGCGCGCGGGCCGTGTTGCGGCAATTGCCGCCAAATATGCGGATGAGGTGGATGTCACCGGCCGCTTTCCGCAGGAAGCCGTTGATGCACTGAGGCAGGAACGTCTGCTCGGCATACAGGTCCCCTCACTGCTGGGCGGCGAAGGCGCCTCCCTTCAGGAAATCGCCGATATCTGCGCCCGGCTTGGGCAGGCCTGTTCGGCAACGGCGATGATTTTCGCCATGCACCACATCAAACTGTCGAGCCTTGTGGAACATGGAGAGGCGAGCGCATGGCACGCGGACTTCATGCGCCGCGTCGCCGGCGAACAGCTTCTGCTCGGTTCCGCCACCACCGAAGGCGGCATCGGCGGCAATCTGCGTAACTCCATCTGCGCAATAGAAGTCGAAGGTGATAGCTGCCGGCTGGAGAAGGACGCCACGGTCATTTCTTATGGCAGCAACGCCGATGCGATCCTGATTACGTCGCGCGCCCACAAGGATGCCGCGCCCGCCGATCAGGTGATGACCGTCTTCCTGAAAAACCAGTATACGCTTGAGAAGACCCATGTCTGGGATACGCTCGGCATGCGTGGCACCTGTTCGGACGGCTTCCTGTTCCGCGGCGAAGCGCCGGCGGCGCAGATTTTCCCAAAGCCTTTCGCAGAAATCGCTGCGCAATCCATGCTTGCAAGCTCGCATCTGCTGTGGAGCGCCGTCTGGTATGGTATCGCGTCGGATGCGGTGCTGCGCGCCCAATCTTTTGTCAGAGCTGCGGCCCGCAAGTCGCCCGGAACGGCTCCTCCCGGCGCGATCCGCCTTGCCGAGGTTTCCACCAAGCTGCAGGTGGTGAAATCCAACATCATAGCCGGCATCAAGGCCTACGAGGACACCAAGAGCGATCCGGAAAAATTGATGTCGATGGCCTTTGCCGTTGCCATGAACAATGTGAAAATCTGCTCTTCGGAAACCATTCTCGAGATCATCGACCACGCCATGCTGGTCTGCGGCATCATGGGCTACAAGAATGGCACGCCCTACAGCCTCGGCCGGCATCTGCGCGACGCGCACTCCGCCCGTCTGATGATTTCCAACGACCGTATTCTCGGCAATTCCGCCAATCTCCTGCTGGTTCACAGGCAGGACACCAGCCTCTTGGGATAAGACCATGGACATGCAAACATCGTTCCTCGATCGACTGTTCGAAGAAGGCCTGCTGATTGAAACGGGTGTGGACGGTCTTTATGGACGCAGCGGCCAGTTCGAGGACGTGATTGCCGCCTTCGAGCGGCTGATCGACCGCACCGGTGGCGCCGATGGCGCTGAAGCGATCCGTTTCCCGCCCGGCATCAACCGCGCCTATTTCGAAAAAAGCGGTTACATGAAGAGCTTCCCGCAGCTCGCCGGCACAGTCCATTCCTTTTGCGGCTGCGAACTGGACCATATCAGCCTGCTGAAGACCATGGATGAGGGCGGCGACTGGACCAAGGACCAGAAAGCAACCGATATCGTACTGACGCCAGCGGCCTGCTACCCGCTTTATCCAACGATCGCCAAGCGTGGCGCGCTGCCTGCCGGCGGCGGTCTCTATGACATCCAGTCCTATTGCTTCCGCCACGAGCCCTCCAAGGATCCGGCCCGCCAGCAGCTTTTCCGCATGCGCGAATATGTCTGCATGGGCACCGAGGCCAACGTCACCGAATTCCGCCAGACCTGGATGGATCGCGGCGTCGAGATGATGAAAGCGGTCGGGCTCGACGTCACCATCGATGTCGCCAACGATCCATTCTTCGGCCGCGCGGGCAAGATGCTCGCCAACAACCAGCGCGATCAGAACCTGAAATTCGAACTGTTGATCCCGGTCACGTCAACGACCAGCCCGACAGCCTGCATGAGCTTTAACTACCATCAGGACGCCTTCGGCCAGAAATGGGGTCTGAACCTCGATAATGGCGATGTCGCCCACACCGCCTGCGTCGGTTTCGGCCTTGAACGCATCGCGCTGGCACTGTTTGCCCATCACGGTCTCGAGGTGAAGAAATGGCCTACAAAAGTCGTGGAAACACTCTGGGGCTGATTATCCATGCAGCAGATTTTTCGCGGTCTCGATCCCCAAAATTATGTGCAGCATCCGCTTCATTCCTCCGAAAGAATGTGGCCGGAGACCAATTGCTATATTGATTTATGGATCGAGGTGCTGGCCTCGAAAGGCTTATCCCCGGAAGCCATGTTCGGTTTCACCCTGACGCAGGACTTCGAAGGCGACCAGTTCACCTTCTTCAAGGTGCCGCTGGAAGACCTCGAAGCCCTTTATGGCGTTCGCGCCACCGAGCTTGCGATCTTCGATAAGGTGGAAAACCACATCGAGGCGCAGCTGGAACGCGGCCGCATCTGTCTGATCGAGATGGACAGTTTCTATATGCCCGATACCCATGGGGTGGGCTACCGCAAGGAACACGGCAAGACCACGATCGCCATCAACCGGCTCGATCTCGAAAAGCGGGAACTCGACTATTTCCACAATGCCGGCTTCTTCCATCTCTCCGGCGAGGACTTTGACGGGCTTTTCCAGCATCATCTGGCTGAAACCGACCCGCCTTTCCTGCCCTATACGGAATTTGCGAAATTCGCGGACGGCAATCCTTCGCCGGCGCATGTTCGCAAGACCGCCGAGCGGCTCCTGAAGTTTCATTTTTCCCGGCGGCCATCCTTCAACCCGGTCCAGGCCTTTGCAAAGGTGTTTCCGGCACAGGTGGAAAAGGTTGCAGACCGGCCCTTCGGGTTTTTCCACAAATACGCGTTCAATACGCTGCGCCAGCTCGGTGCCAATTTCGAACTGGCGGCAAGCCACTTCGAATGGTTGGACGCGGATAGTTTTTCTGAGGCAAAGAACCACGCGCTAAAAATCTCCGAGGTTGCCAAGACCGTGCAGTTCCAGCTTGCGCGCGCCGTCACCCGCCGCAAATTCGATGCGCTGGCCACCGTTCTCGATCCGGCCGCGGATGCATGGGATGGTCTGATGCAAAGCCTTGGCAAAAAACTGTCTGATGCCAGCGAGGCCGTGTGAGGACCTATCTTCCGGGTGAAAGCGAGGAATTGCTGAGCGAAGGCTGGACGCTGGCGCTGACGCCCGCCGATGCCTATGAAACGCCCTCCGATATTCCCGCCTCGCTCGAAAGCCTCCATGTCTCCGTTCCCGGAACCGTGGCGCAGGCTTTGGAAGCCGCTGAAAAGTTCGACCGCCTCGCTCCGACGCCCCTCAATGACAGGGACGCCTGGTACAGGCTGACGATGATTTCCGATGTCCGGGAGCGTGCCACCCTGCGCTTCGACGGTCTTTCCACCATCGCGGAGATCTTCTTCAACGGTGAGCTGATCGCGGCAAGCCAAAGCATGTTTGAAAGACTGGAAGTGCCTGTGGAACTGACGGGTGCGGATGAACTCGCGATCTGCTTCAGAGCGCTGGCACCCCGACTTGAAAAAACCGGTCCCCGCGCTCGCTGGCGGCCGCAAATGATGAATACGCAGGGGCTGCGGCTGATCCGCACCACTGCACTGGGTTATATGCCTGGATGGTGCCCGGAAATACACGTCGCCGGCCCATGGCGACCCATCAGCCTGATACGTCAGAACGGAATTCTCTGCACGCTGCAATCTTCGCTGGACGGGGCCGGAACGGGAACGGTCAGCATCGCGCTGCAAGGTAGCCGCCCGATAAAGTCGGCAAAGCTTGGCTGCGCCGGTTACAGCGCCGATCTTTCTCTCGACGAAGGCGGCACGCTTTCCGGCGAACTGCGCATAACTGATGTGGAGCAATGGTGGCCACACACGCATGGCAGGCCAACTCTGCATGACGTCGTTCTTGAGCTGGACGGCACGCAACATCGCCTTGCACGCACGGGCTTCCGGCAGGTCGAGATCGATCACGGCGAAGACGGTAAAGGTTTCGGCCTCAGGGTGAACGGTCAACCGGTGTTCTGCCGTGGCGCGGTCTGGACGACGGCCGACATCGTGCGCCTGCCGGGAACGAGGCCGGACTACGAGCCGTGGCTTCGAAAAGCAGCGGAAGCAGGCATGAACATGATCCGCATCGGCGGCACCATGACCTATGAGACCCCGGAATTCTTCGCACTTTGCGACGAACTCGGCATCATGGTCTGGCAGGACGCCATGCTCGCCAATTTCGATTATCCGGCAAGGGACGAGAGTCTGCGCCAGCACATCGTCACGGAAATCTCGCAGTTCCTTGAAGCCACCGCGCTTTCTCCATCGCTCGCCATTTTTTGCGGTGGCAGTGAAATGTACCAGCAGGGCGCGATGCTCGGCCTTCCGGAACAGATATGGAAGGGAACGCTGACCGAAGAGGTTCTGCCAGAACTTCTTGCCGACAAGCGGCCGGACGCGGCCTATGTCGCCAATTCCCCCTCCG
Source organism: Agrobacterium sp. InxBP2 (assembly GCF_026191755.1). Lineage (NCBI taxonomy): Bacteria > Pseudomonadati > Pseudomonadota > Alphaproteobacteria > Hyphomicrobiales > Rhizobiaceae > Agrobacterium > Agrobacterium sp. InxBP2. Next base: position 348,877 of record NZ_JAINDY010000027.1, on the reverse strand, counting down.
GCGGCGCATTGCCCTTTTTTCCGAACACCGGGGTCGGCCATTATTACGGCGTCGGCGCCTATTGCCGTCCGCTGGAAGATGCGCGTCGCGCCGGTCTGCGCTTTGCCGCCGAGTGCCTGGCCTTCGCCAATGTTCCCGAACAGGAAACGCTTGACAGGTATCTACCCGGCGTGGCCGTGCACGATCCACGGTGGAAAGCGCGTGCACCGCGCGATCGCGGCGCCTCCTGGGATTTCGAGGATGTTCGCGATCACTATCTGAAGCTGCTTTACGATGTCGAACCGGACGTTCTGCGGCGAGAAGACGGCGGTCTTTATCTCGACATGTCCCGGGCCGCGACGGCCGAAGTCATGGAGGCGACTTTCGCCGAATGGCGGCGCAGCGGTTCATCCTGCCAGGGCGCTCTTGTCTGGACCCTGCAGGACCTCCTTCCCGGTGCAGGCTGGGGTATCATCGATGCCACCGGCAGGCCGAAATCCGTCTGGCATGCGCTGAAAAGGGCATTTCGCCCCGTCCAAGTCAATCTGCTCGACGAGGGCATGAACGGGTTGGACATTCAGCTGATCAACGAGACCGGCGACACCTTCGAGGGCATGCTCGAACTCACCTGCCTGCGCGACGGCGCCCAGCCCGTCGTTCATGCCAAGCGGTCGATCACGCTGTCATCGCGACAGAGCCAGACGATTGCCGCGACTGATCTGTTCGGGGCGTTTTTCGATACGACCTACACTTACCGTTTCGGCCCGCCGTCCCATGATGTCACGGTGGCCCGGCTTCGCGACGTTGCGACCGGACAAGTCATTGCTGATGCATTCCATTTTCCGCTCGGCCGGAAAAAGGCGCTGCAGGCGGCAAACCTCCAGGTCGCCATCAGCCAAAACAACGATATCTGGTCGCTTGAGATCGGCACTGACCGTCTGGCGCAGTCTGTCCATGTTGCCGCAGAAGGTTACCGCGCTTCGGAAAACTGGTTCCACCTTGCTCCCGGCGAGAGCAGAAAGATCGGCCTTGTGCCGGAGACCGCAGGATCTCAGACGCCTCCTTCCGGTGACGCGGTGTCATTGGGGTCCAGGCGGCGATTTTCCTTTTAGGGCCACGCGCGTCACGGTCTCCATATAGGTTCTCTTCGCCTTAGGCGTGGAGAGGTTGTGGTCGGCATCGGGGATGATGGTCAGCGACACATTTCGATAGGCGGACAGCCCCTGCCCGTCGGCGTCGAAATAATAGCGGAAATGCTCCAGACCATCATCATTGTCGCTGTAAAGCAGATTGACGGCAGTCCCTTTTGCTTTCAGCAGATCGAAAGCGCGGTATACGGCCCGTCCTTCCTCGCTGCCACGGCGGAACAGCCTCGCGGTTTTTGTCGAAAGCTTCTTCATCGTCGCCTTGACGATATTCAATCCGGCACTGACAACATCCACATCGCCGCTGATGAGACGCTTGAACGTGGCGCCCTGACGAAAGCGCTGACTGTATTCCCCAAAGGAACGGGGCCGCTTGTGCAACGCCTCATCGACCGAACGGCCTTTCCGCCAGTGGAAGACAACCGGGTTCACGGCAACCACCGCTTCAATCCTGTCATCGACAAGCGCGCCGTTGAAGGCGAGGTATGCGCCGCTACATCGGCCCGCCGCGATGAACGGACCATTGCTGCCCCGTTCGAGGAAATCGAGCGCGGCGGACACATCGTCATTCTGCGCGGCATCGTAAAGAACCTGATCCGGCACGCCTTTGACCGGCGGACTATCGGCAATGTTGGCCGCATCGAAACGGAGGGAAGCGACACCCTCCCGGGCAAGCGCCCGGGCGATCTGCACCGAAAGCCTGCCCCAGCCCGCGTGCCGGTCATAGGCCGCCCCGAGCAGCAGAACCGAGGAGACCGCACGCCGGTCGTGCGGTGTGCAGGAAACGCCAAAAAGTCGCCCGCCCTCACCAAACTGCACCGGCTGTTCGAAAAAACCCTGACCGCGCTGCGCCGCGTTGATGACGAAATCAGCCGGGCAGGCCGCGGAGCCTGAGGCCTGTGTCTGAGAAGAGACCCAGCCCACCAGCCGGCTCACCACATTTTCCGATATTTTCGACAGCGTGGGACTGGAAACGAGATCGTCATAGCCCGAAAATTCGGCCTCCTCCACCTCACCGCCGATTGCGGTGAGGTGTGTGGCGAAATCACCGTCCGTGACGCGGCCCGGCCTCGACAGAACGAGAATGCGGCGAGCCGGAGCGGCATCGAGATTCGAAAGATTGATCTTCTTGACGGTATCGGCCACACCGGCTGGCATCGCCATGCCGGCGATTGCACCTGCCTGTGGCATGCGTTGGCTGGCAAGCAGGCCAAGTCCATCGTCGATCATCGAAGACCACATCGCCAGTTCGCGCAGATAGGCACGTCCTGAGACGACGGGTGCCAGAAACGCCATGGAACTGGCGGCTCCGGCAAGCGCCTCGGCAGCGATCGGGCAACCGAGGCTCTGGGCGATGACGACCACGCCCGAGCATCCGGAGAGGCGCCTGAGATAGTTCAGCGCCGCCCGCGTATCGGAAAGCCAGTCCGCCACGCGGCCCGCATCTTCCGGATCAAGTGCATCTCCGGTGCCAAGATAGTCAAACCGCAGGCTGGCGACCCCGCAAGCCGCAAGCCGTTCGGCCAGAACCCTTTGGAACTTGCGGCTGCAAAGCTCCTCCATGCCCCACGGACTGACAAAAAGAACGGCGTGTTCCTGCCGCAAGTCCTGGCGTGCCGGATGAAAAATACCCGCAAGCCCGTCAAAGGAAACCGGACGGGCGATCGTGCCGTCCGCCGCGATGCCGGAAAGCAATAATGTATCGAGGGAAGAATTGCTGCTTGTATGCTCTGAAATATCTATTGCCATAGACCTTGCCACCATTGCGCCAGCGTCGGGCTCAACCATTACGGGATCACTATACCGAAGTGTCTTAATGCCTGTTCTACAATAAAAACAATAACATTAGAGAATCCTAAAAATACCATGTCGTCTGGATCGACGAAAACGCATGCGATGCAGACAGAATGGCTTCGCGTGGCGACAGGTCGCGTTTGAGCCGCTATTTTTCTCGAAACCGCTTGAATATGCTGATAAATAGCGAGTCACATACCTATTTGCAGGAGGAGGTTGCGCCACCCGGCCGCCGGATCATCTAGACACCGCGCAAACCAACACGCCGGGCCCGCCCCGACAGGTCATAGAAGTTTTATATGGAACAAAGCCTTACGCGTTACATCTGGTCGCATACCAAGCGGCAGCAGCTTTTCATCCTGCTGATCGTCGCCCTGTCCATGATCCCGTATTTCCTCGCCTTCGACCTGCCCAAGCAGATCGTCAACGGCCCCATTCAGGGAGACGGCTTCGAAGGAGCGAATGCAACCCAGCTCTTTATGCATCTCACGGTCGATATCCCCTATTGGGGCACCGTGACCCTGTTCCCGGGGCTTGAGCTCAACCGCATGTCGATGCTGATGGCGCTCAGCCTGACGTTCCTTGCGCTTGTTATCATCAATGGGCTCTTCAAATATTACATCAATACCTACAAGGGCCGGCTTGGCGAACGGCTTCTGCGGCGTATTCGCTTCGAACTTATCGACAAGATCCTGAGGTTTCCGCCCAGCCATTTCAAACGGGTGAAGGGCGCTGAAATCTCCAGCATGGTGAAGGACGAGGTAGAGCCGCTCGGCGGTTTTACCGGCGACGCCTTCGTGCAGCCGGCCCTTCTCGGCGGCCAGGCGCTCTCCGCCCTCTTCTTCATTCTCGTGCAGAACTTCTGGCTTGGCCTGATCGCGGCCTTCATGGCAGCAATTCAGGTCGGCATCATTCCCAAGATGCGCCGCCGCCTCATCGAACTCGGCCGTCAGCGGCAGCTGAGTGCACGCCAGCTCGCCGGACGTATCGGTGAAATGGTCGACGGCATCGGCACGATTCATGCCTATGACACGTCCAATTACGAGCGTGCGGATGCTTCGCATCGCCTCGGCGACATCTTCAAGATTCGCTACGATCTCTACCAGTGGAAGTTTCTGGTCAAATTCATCAACAACTTCCTTGCCCAGCTGACCCCCTTCTTCTTTTATGCGCTGGGCGGATATCTGACCCTGAAGGGCAGCCTCGATGTGGGGCAGCTGGTCGCCGTCATCAACGCCTATAAGGAACTGCCAGGTCCGCTGAAGGAGCTGATCGACTGGGATCAGGCCCGGCAGGATGTGCAGGTAAAGTACGAGCAGGTCTTCGAACAGTTCGATGCGCCGAACATGATCGACGAGAAGGTGCAGAAACTTTCTCCCGGTGCCGTCGCAGCCATCAGCGCACCGCTCGTCGTCGCCAATCTGACGCTCGAAGACGATAGCGGCAGCCGGCTTCTGGAACAGGCATCCCTCAAGATCGAGCCGGGTGAGGTTATCGCCATCGTCGGTGGTGCGGGAGGCGAGGCACTGGCGGATGCGATAGGCCGCACGCTCTGGCCGAGCTCAGGCAAGATCAGCATCAACGACGTCGACATTCTGGAATTGCCGGAATCGCTGACGGGACGGCGCATCTCCTACGTGTCCTCGGACAGCTATTTCTTCCATGCCAGCCTGAAGGACAACCTGCTATACGGTCTCAAACACGCGCCGCTTGCAGAGAAAAACTATGAGGGCGCGGCGCTGGACCATCGCAAATGGGAAATCCGTGAAGCGAAGATGGCCGGCAATCCGCTGATCGACATCAACAGCGAATGGATCGATTATGCTTCGAGTCCGGCAGGCGATGGCAAACCGGAAAATCTCATACAGGCCATTCTAGCTGTTCTCGACAGTGTGGAACTGTCGCAGGATATTCTGGAATTCGCCCTGCGATCGTCGATCGACCCGTTGACAGACCTGCATCTCGCCGCCCGGATCGTTGAATTGCGACATGTCCTGCGCGCCGAGCTGGAAAAGGAAAATCTGAGCGGCCTGATCGCGCCTTTCGAGCTGGAGAGCTACAATAGCGAGGCGACGGTCGGCGAAAACCTGCTTTTCGGCACCATGCGGGACTCGTCCCAGTCAATCAGGACGGTCATCGAAAGCGACTATTTCCGCTCTTTGATGCGCGAGACCGGCCTGGTAAAAACCCTGTTCGAAATGGGCTACACGATCGCCGAGAACATCGTGGAAATCTTCGCCGATCTGCCGGGGGATCACCCCTTCTTCCAGCAGCTCACCTTCATGACGCCTGACGATATTCCGGTCTATCAGCAGATGCTGCAACGCCTTCAGGGCCGGAATTTCGACGAGGCCAATGAAAGCGAAAAACGCGCAATGCTGCGGCTGAGCTTCTTCTATATCGAGCCCCGCCAGCGTTTCGGCCTGCTGACGCCGGAAATCATGAACCGCATCGTCGAGGTCCGGCACATGTTCCACGAGAAGCTGCCCGACAGTCTGAAAAACGTGATCGAAATCTACGATCCGACCAAATACATGAGCGCCACCAGTCTTCTGGATAATATCCTCTTTGGCAAGGTAAGCCACCGCTACACCGATGCTTCAAGGCGTATCACCCGCATCGTTGCTGACGTCATGCGCAAGCAGGGCGTTTACGAACGGGTGCTGGCAGTGGGTCTGGATTTCAATCTGGGTGCAGGCGGCAAACGGCTAGGCCCGCTACAGCGCCAGAAGCTTAATCTGGCACGGGCGCTGATCCGGAAATCCGACATTTACGTCTTCAACCGCCCGCTTCCGGGCCTCGACCCGAGACAGCAGGAAGAAATTGTTGAACGGGTCATCACACTCCTGAAACAGAACAACAATAACCCCTCGATCATATGGGTTCTGTCGAATGCGCACCTCTCGCGCATGTTCGAGAGGGTCATCGTTGTTCATCAGGGGCTGATCACCGCTGACGGAAGTTACGAGACTCTGGTCGAGGAAAACGGTACATTCAAGGAGATGGTCGCGACATAATTCCAAGAATGTGACCGAGGTGGAACAATCACAGGGTAAGGCAATGCTGTTCAAAGACGAAATTCAGATGCTGAAAAGGGTGCCGTTTTTTTCCGAAATGGAACCCTCCAAGTTGAAACTGCTCGCATTCGCATCGGACCGCGTTTCCTATCACGCCGGCGACGTGCTGTTCCGGCAGGGTGACGTCGGCGACGCGGCCTATGTGCTGCTGACCGGAAAGGTGGATGTTCTTGTCGATTCTCCCTCTGGCACTTTGAAAGTGGCGGAAATGACGGGAAACGCCATCGTCGGGGAAATCGCAATTCTCTGCGACAGCGTCAGAACCGCCACCGTCCGCGCCTCCACCAATGTGGAAGCTCTTCGGATCGGCAAGGAACAATTCTTCAAGCTGATGTCCGATTTCCCCGATATCACTATCAAGGTCATGCGCGTTCTGGCCGAACGTCTCACCCAGACGACGGCTGAACTCAGCAAAGCCAGGACAAACGCCAGAACATAAGCGGCAATTCTATGCTCCCCCGGCGGTCGATATTGGAAAAATAAATGTCGTACTATTGCAATATAAATGAAATGCTGACTGAATAAGGGGTAAAGGCATCCGCCCGAAAAGGGCGGGAAATAAGATCTATAGAGACAACGGGCTTCATGGGAGGAAAGCGTGCAAGATTCCGTTGTCATTGGGGTGTGTCATGGCGTTCAATTCCGACACTGCGGGTCGGGAAAGTAACAGAAATTTTCGGGTGAAGATCTGGGGGGCGCGGGGAACGCTTCCTGTTTCAGGTGAAAACTTCCGAAAATACGGTGGGAATACCATCTGCATCGAGGTTCGATGCGGCGACCATGTTCTTTTGTTCGATGCGGGGTCGGGACTTCATCCCGCAGGCATGGCGCTTCGGGCGGAAGGGGTTACCGACGTCGATCTTTTCTTTTCCCATTGCCACTACGACCACATTGTCGGTTTTCCCTATTTCAAGCCATTCTATAATAGCTGCAATGACGTCTCGATTTGGTCGGGTCATCTCGCGGGCACCATGACGACACGGGAAATGCTCAAGGACTTCATGAGCCCGCCCTGGTTTCCCGTGCCGCTGGAAATTTGCTGCGCAAAAATCGACACGCGGGATTTCATGCCCGGTGATACCCTAGACGTCCATCCGGGCCTCTCGATCCGAACCGGCATGCTGAACCATCCTGGCAACGCCGTCGGATACCGGCTGGACTGGGAGGGAAAGTCCCTCGCCATCATCACCGATACCGAACACGAGCCCGGCGGCATCGACGAAACTGTGCTTGATCTCATCCGGGATACCGATCTTTTCCTTTATGACGCCATGTTTACCGATGACGAGATGGGCCTTTATCGCGGCTATGGCCATTCGTCCTGGCAGCAGGCGATCCGCCTCGCCCAGTTGGCCGATGCGAAAAATGTCGGTTTCATCCATCATGCCCCAAGCCGCAGCGACGAAGAGCTGGACATGATCGAAAAACAGGCGAAAGCCCTGTTCAGCGGCGCATTCGCAGCCATGGACGGTCAGGTCATCGAAATCTGATAGCCGCCGTCATGGTGTTTTTGACTTCGCGTGACTATTTGACCGGAAATCTGAAGAGGCCTCACCAGTCATTGGTGGCTTCGGGTACTTAAACACGCATAATTGACCATCGCCGCTCGTTTGCTCCACGATATTGCCACGAGATGTCATGCACTAAAGACGCGACGATCGACCGACTGATGATTCTGGGCCGAACGACCTCACGATGGGATTTGCATGATCCGTTTCTTTTCGGAAACCAGTTTGAGACGCGCCCGGATTTTATCCGGCCTGATTATATTTGCCTTTGTCTTTTCGCATCTTTTCAATCATTCCCTTGCGCTCATTTCCATCGACACCGCCGAACGGGCACGAAAATGGTTCAGCCTCATCTGGCTCAACCCTGTTAGCAGCCTGCTTTTCTACGGCTCGGTCCTGGTGCATGTCAGCCTGGTCCTGCGCTCGCTTTACCAACGTCGAACGTTGCGCATGCCGCTTCGTGAAGCGCTTCAGGTCATCTTCGGCCTGTCGATCCCCTTCCTCATTTTGAGCCATGCAGTGAATATCCGCGTGTCGCACATGCTCTACGGCATCGACATCGGTTATTATACCGTCGTCCGCCGGCTCTGGATCAACAATCCCATGGGAGGCGCGTGGCAAAGTCTCGCCCTGATCGTCATCTGGATACACGGATGTATCGGCCTCTATTTCTGGCTGCGTTATCGCGACTGGTACCCGAAAATCGCCGGCATCTTCATGACCATAGCTGTGATGCTGCCGCTTCTGGCGCTGCTGGGCTTCAGCGATGCCGGCCGTTGGCTCGAGGAAGTCGACCGCAAATATGCGCTTCCTCCGGGACTGGGCGACACGATCGTTCAGAGAGACGAACTTCCGCTGCAGCGGGAGATGGAAACACGAATCCGGTTTATCACCGGGACGACAGAGGCGATTTTTGCCGGCGCGGTGATGCTGGTCTTCGCGATGCGCGGTGTAAGAAGCTGGCGACAGCGGTTGACGGCCATCGAAATCCGCTACGAACATGGTGCGCAGGCGCGCGTGCCGGCGGGACTCAGCATTCTGGAAGCCAGCCGTCTGGCAGGCATCCCGCATTATTCCGTATGCGGCGGTAAAGGACGATGTTCGACCTGCCGGGTGAGAGTCATGGAAAGCAAGGGGCCGCTCCCTCCACCCGGAGACATCGAGCAAACCACATTAAGACGCATCCATGCCGATTCGGATGTGCGGCTCGGCTGCCAGCTGCGTCCCACGCATGATCTCGGCGTTGCCCTTCTGGTTTCACCGCCCCAGCACAGTGACCTGCCGGCGGACGCCCAGCCGGCCCGGCCGGGCCGGGAAGAGGAGATCGCCATTCTCTTCTGCGATCTGCGCAATTTCACGACTTTGTCGGAAGCGAAGCTGCCCTACGATGTCGTCTTTCTCCTGAACCGCTATTTCACCATCGTCGGCCAGGCCGTCGAACAGGCGGGGGGCCATCTCGACAAATTTATCGGTGACGGCGCCATGGCGCTTTTTGGACTAGGCGACGACAGCCAGCACGCCTGTCGCAATGCCATGAAGGCGGCAGCAATCATATTGCGCGATATTGCGATCCTGAACGAAGGGCTGGAGAAACAATTCGCCGTGCGTCTTGAGGTGGTGGTTGGCATTCACGCAGGTCCGAGCATCGTCGGGGTCATGGGATATGGGGCTGCCAAAACGCTGACGGCCATTGGCGATACCGTCAACGTGGCGAGCAGGCTTGAATCCAAAGCCAAGGAATTTGGCGCCGCAATCGTGGTCTCCGAACCGGCCATCATACAGGCGGGACAAGATATTGCCGATCTCAGAAGCGAACAGGTCGCCATTCGCGGTCGAAACTCGCAAATGAAGGTGTTTCTACTCTCGGAGGAAGAGAGCGAACGCTACTTGTGACAGGACCCGGAAGTTTGCGGCCGGACCGATCTTTTATATCTTGCGATAGAGAAAATAACGGTCTGTCGGCACGCTCTCCGGAACCGGCAACGGTTTCAGCAGGGGATGATCGAGAGGCAGACCGCTGACAGCGACGCCGCCTTTCGCCAGCATGCCGGCGGCGAGATCGGGCAACCATGTCAATGTGATCGCATCTTTTTCCGGATAGCCCGTGCCGATATCGGCATGCACCATTGCCGCTTCCGCACCGACGAATGCGGGAGCGGTCTGCGATATCTCGCCGATCACCAGGTCTTCGTCTGCCGGAACGGACGAAGCATGGGCACCCATGGCCCTGTCAAACGCAATGATCCTGCGCCCCGGAAACAGTTCCCGCAGATGATTGAAAGTTCGCCCGTTTCCAAGGCCGATTTCCATGAGCGCACCCTCATGCGGCATATCAAGATTGGCGGCGACATGATTGAGAATGTCACGCTGCGCGGTCAACCGGCGAATGAAACTGTCCAGTCTGCTCATGATCCGTCCGTTATCAGGCCTTGATGATGTGTCTTGCGGAAATGCCCCGGCGCGCGAAGGCGTTTCGCGTGTCGATGATCAGCGGAGCCCATTCGGCAAGGGCGGCATAGTCCACATTGTCATGGTCGGTCGCAACCAGAACGGCATCGAAAGCGCTGATGGACTGCCTGTCCCATGAGACGGACTTCATGCCCATCAGGTGGCTGTATTCCCGTGTCTTCGGGATTTCGGCCACATGCGGATCAAAATAGGCCGCTTCGCCACCGCGCTCCTGAACAAGCTCGATGAGCTTCAATGAAGGGCTTTCACGAATATCGGGCACATTTTTCTTGTAAGCGAGACCGACGACCAGCACCTTCGAGCGGCTGAGCGCCTTGCCGGAATGGATGTCGAGCGCTTCCGCAACCCGCCCCACAACGTGGCGCGGCATGCCGGTGTTGATTTCACCTGCAAGCTCGATGAACCGCGTTGGCAATTCATATTCGCGAGATTTCCAGGTGAGATAGAAAGGGTCGATCGGTATGCAGTGACCGCCAAGACCGGGGCCGGGATAAAATGGCATGAAACCGAACGGCTTGGTTTTTGCCGCATCGACGACTTCCCATATATCGATACCCATGGCCTCGTAGACGACCTTAAGTTCGTTGACGAGCGCAATATTGACGGCGCGGAAGACATTTTCGGTGATCTTCACGGCCTCCGCCGTCGCATTGGTCGAGACCGGAACGATTTTCTTGACCACCGATCCGTAAAAAGCCGCCATCAGCTGCCCAGCGGCCTCGCCGTCACCCGCAACGACCTTCGGAATGGTCGACGTCTCAAAGTCCCGGTTGCCGGGATCTTCCCGCTCGGGGGAAAAGCCGATGAAGAAATCGATACCTGAGACGAGACCGGTGCTCTCCAGAATGGTTTTCACAATCCCATCGGTAGTGCCGGGATAGGTGGTGGATTCCAGCACCACAAGCTGCCCCTTGCGCAGATGCGCGGCAATGTCGTGACAGGTCTTCTCGACATAGGAAAGGTCTGGCTCGCGATACTTCGTCAGCGGCGTCGGTACGCAGATGGCGATCACGTCACACTCGGCCAATCTGGAGAAGTCGCATGTCGCAACAAAGCCGTCATTTTGCCTGGCTCCTGCGAGCACGGCATCCGAAACCGCCTCGATATAGCTCTGACCCGCATCTATCGCAGTAATTTTACCGGGGTCGATGTCGAAACCGACAACCTTGAAACCAGCTCTGGCGATCGTCATGGCAAGCGGCAGGCCCACATAGCCGAGGCCGATCACGCCCGCTTTGGCGCTCTTGTTCTCGATGCTGGAAAGCAGGGCTTGGGAAATGTCTGGAGAAGTCAAAGCGTGTCACGCTCCGCGCATGTGCAAAAGATGTCTTTCAGTTGGGCAAGAATGGCGAGGCTGTCAAGGCTCCGCGTCTTCAAATTCCGGTTGACGCCAGAGGCACGACCAACGCAAAACCATCCGCATGAAGATCGCCTTTTATTCGCCGCTCAAAGCACCCAACCACCCCGTTCCTTCCGGCGACCGGTTGATGGCCCGCCTGTTGATGCAGGCGATGGCAATGGGTAGCCATGAGGTTTTTGTCGCGTCCGAGCTGCGAAGCTTCCTGAGACAGCCGGATGATCCCGAGCGGTCGTCCCTCGCCGACCGGGCCAAACGTGAAATAGAGACTATTGCGGAACGCTGGCGGTGGGACGGCGCACCGGACCTGTGGTTTTGTTATCACCCTTACTACAAGGCTCCGGACCTGCTCGGACCGGAACTGACCAGCCGTTTCAATATATCCTACGTCACCGCCGAAGCATCCTATGCGCCAAAGCGCAACGCCATGGGCTGGCAGGCAGTGCAGGACGGGTTGTTGTCGTCGTTGAACGAAGCTGCAGTCAATATCTGCTTCACCGAACGGGATCGCGAAGGGCTCGTACAGGCCTCTCCTGGGCTTCAATGGGCGATGCTTCCGCCTTTCATCGACCCCGCGCCCTTTTTCAAGGTTGTTCCCCAGCCGAAACGGACACGGCTCATCACCGTCGCCATGATGAGGGCGGGCGATAAACTCGAGAGCTATTGCGCCCTGTCGAGCGCTCTCGCCCTGCTGCCACAAGACCTAGACTGGACACTTGAGATCGTTGGCGACGGTCCGGAACGCGAGGCAGTGCAAGCCATGTTCAGCGGCTTCCCTGAAAATCGCCTCGTCTGGCACGGGCAAAAAGCCGCAGACGAGATCGCAGCGCTTCTCTCGAAAGCTGCCATTTATGTCTGGCCGGGTCACGGCGAGGCCTACGGCCTTGCCTATCTGGAAGCACAGGCAGCCGGCCTGCCCGTCATCGCCGAAAAAGTGGCGGGCGTTCCCGAAGTCGTAAAATCTGGCGCCACCGGATTACTGACACCTGAAAATGATAGTGCCGCTTATGCCGATGCGATCAAGGCCTTGCTTTACGACGACAGGCGGCGACAGGAACTGGCAAAAGCAGCCCGCCGGTTCGTCATGCATGAACGGTCTCTGGAAAATGCCGCAACCAAGCTGAACGATATTTTGATGCAAGCAAAGGCGCGAAGATCATGAGTATCGAAAAACTCGTCGCAGCACTGGACGAATGCGGACGTCGCGGCATTTCGGCCGATCTGTGGCTCAGGGACGACGATGCAGTGGACCCGACGGGGGCACTCGATACCCTGCTTGATCTTTGCGAAAGTTTCTCGGTTCCGGTCACCCTCGCGGTCATTCCCGAAACGACGACCCGCAGGCTCGCGCAGCATCTGGATGCCTCGGACATTGCCCAGGTGGCGGTTCACGGCTGGTCGCATAGCAATTATGCCGGCGATGGACAAAAGAAACAGGAGCTTGGCCTCCACCGGGAACTTCCCCTCGTTCTCGACGAGCTGCAGTCCGGGCTGGAAAAACTCTACGATCTGCATGGACCGCGTGTCGTGCCCATGCTGGTGCCCCCGTGGAACCGCATCGACGCCCATATAGTGAGGGAACTGACAGGGCTTGGATATCGGGCCCTCTCCGTTTTCGGTCCGGAGAAGGACACAGCGCCGCCATGTCTGAATACGCACGTGGACGTGATCGATTGGCATGGCAGCCGCGGCGGCCGTGACCACGATGTCCTGTTTGCCGAGACGGCGGCCCGCATCCTGCGCGCTACCGAGGAAGGCGGCACAATCGGCATCCTTACCCATCATCTCGTGCATGATGACACCGTCTGGCATTTCCTCCGGCGGCTTTTCGAGGTGACCGCACGGCACCGCGCAGCACGCTGGTGCTCCTCTAAAGACCTCGTCGAAGCAATCTCACCATGATTTCCAGGCGATCAGCAGCCCGCCGGCATCCTTGGCCAGATCCCGCCTGATCGCATCAACCGTATCAAACGGCGTTCGGTCTGGAACGGATGCCGCGACAAACGCTGCCGGTGCAAGGCTGATGCTTCCCTGCCGGGCAATGACGGTGAAAATCAACGGGCCGGTGGACCACCACGCCGGCGCGCGCGGCATTTCTTCGAGAATGTCGGGAAAGGCGGCCAGCATCTTGCGAAAGACCGGATGCGCAGCTGGAGCGGCAATGAAGGAATTAGCGAGAAGCATACTTCCCTGTCCGGTATTCCGCGGCGTTTTTTCATCAAACGCCGTGAGACCCGCAAGGGGAAGGAGTGAATCGAAACTCACGTCGTCGCGCGCCGGATACCAGTCGCAGTCGAGATAGATGCCGCCGAACCGCTCGAGCAGGATGTAGCGGGCGACGTCAACAGCACCCGGATAGTCGCCCTCGCTCAGCATCCTGTTAAAGACGCTATTCGCAAAAACCCCTTCCCGCTCAAGATCGGCTTCCCGCCAAAGGCGATAATCGTAGCCGTGCTTCAGCGCATGGGCAGCCCAGGCCTCGACCGACATGGGCGGCGATTTCTCGCCAATCCATATCTGATGAATGAGCCTCGGCACATCCTCCCGGCTTTTGAGGTTTATTGTGCGGCGTTCTTCCACGGAAAATCGCGCATATTTTTCCAGCACCTGCGGGGGTGGCACCAGCGTATACTGATAACCGATCCTTGCGACCATATCGCCTTCGGCCTTGGCAAGACGCAGCCGTGCGGCATGCAGCCGGCGCGGCAGGCCGAGCACCGTCTGCTCTCCCATCACATGCCCGTCCTCTGCTGCAACCAGCGATAAGAGAAGCGCGTTCGCCTCAGCATATTGGCCGTCATTCTGCAACTGACGCGCATCGTTCAGCTTGGCGTCGTAATATTTCTTGTCGGACATGGATCCTCGTTCGAAAGCTCCTGTCAGCATATTACGAAACAAGAGCGGTGGGGCAAGTCGCAGCATTTCGGAAGCCGGCTTCAAATTTGCTAAAGAATTCGATGTTTCAGAAGGATAGACAGACAACAAACCCTGCGATAACGTTGCTTTAAGCCCTCCCGAGCAATTGTCACAAGGCAACGATAAAGAGGCGGCAAGGAACCCTTTGGCATGAGCGCAGGCGCAGATTTGCTCCGTATCGAAAATCTGCAGGTCTCGTTTTCTCTCATGGGTGGAACGATCGATGCAGTCAGGGGGGCGAGCCTCCGCATTCTTCCGGGAAAAGTAACCGCATTGGTCGGTGAATCCGGCTCCGGAAAATCCGTCATTGGCCAGACGATCATGGGCATCCATCCCAAGACCGCTCGTGTGAATGGCCGCGTGCTGTTCACCGATCCGGAAAACACTGCGGGCGGTCCCGTCGATCTTTTGCAATTGCCCAAAGACGGCCGCGAAATCCGCGCTATCCGTGGCAACCGCATCGGGCTGATCTTTCAGGAGCCGATGACCTCTTTTTCGCCGCTGCACACCATCGGCAACCAGATTGACGAGGCGCTCAGAATCCACAGCATCCTTTCGCCGGCGGAACGTGCGGAAAAAATGTATGAGACACTCGATCTCGTCGGGTTTTCGAACCCGAAGAAGGTCGTGAACATGTATCCTTTCGAGCTTTCAGGCGGCATGCGCCAGCGCGCCATGATCGCCATGGCGCTGATCTGTCGTCCCGCGCTTCTGATCGCCGACGAACCCACGACAGCGCTTGATGTGACCATTCAGGCGCAAATCCTCAAGCTGCTGCGTGACCTGCAGAGCAGGCTGAATATGAGCATGCTGCTCATCACCCATGACCTCGGCGTGGTGGCGAACATTGCAGATGAGGTTGCCGTGATCTATCAGGGCGAGATCATGGAAGCCGGCACGGTCGATGATATCTTCAAATCGCCAGCCCATCCTTATCTCAAGGGTTTGATGGCAGCCGTTCCGCATTTCGACATGAAGCCGGGCGAGAGGCTGAAGGCGCTACGCGAAATCAACGTCGACCATGAAAGCCTGGTGGGCAAGAAGACCGCGACGGTCAACAAAACCCCTGGTCCGCTTTTGACCGTGGACAATATCAGCAAGACGTTCACGACGCGCAAATCGAGCTGGTTCCGCAAAGGTGACGCCAGCGCAACCAAAGCGGTAAACAGCGTCAGCTTTGAGATCCGTCGTGGAGAATGTCTGGGACTGGTCGGCGAAAGCGGCAGCGGCAAGACAACCGTCAGCAAAATCCTCATGCGCGCCGTTCGCCCGGATCAGGGTTCCGTCACCTTCCACCGTCCGCAGGGCGATATCGATGTCCTCAACGCCCGGGACGATGACCTGAAAGAGCTCCGGTCGAAGATACAGATGGTCTTTCAGGACCCGATATCCTCGCTATCGCCGCGCATGACCGTGGGAAACATCCTGAGCGAGCCGCTGGAAATCCACGGTCGGGGTGATGCGAAATATCGCTCCGAAAAAGTGCGCAACCTCGTCAGGGCCATCGGGCTTGGGGAAAGCGCGCTGAACCGTTATCCGCACAGTTTTTCGGGCGGGCAAAGACAACGTATCGGCATTGCAAGAGCCCTCGCACTTGGCCCGGAACTGCTGATCTGCGACGAACCCGTCTCCGCTCTCGATGTTTCCGTGCAGGCGCAAATTCTCAATCTGCTGAAAGATTTGCAGCAGGATCTCGGGCTTACCTACCTCTTCATCTCGCATAATCTTGCGGTGGTGGATTATATGGCCGATCGCGTGGCGGTCATGTGCGAGGGCCGCATCGTGGAGCTGGCGCCACGGGAAATCCTGATGCGCGCTCCGGTGCATCCCTATACGAAATCCCTGCTGGCCGCCGTGCCTTTCCCCGATCTCGACCGTCCGCTCGATTTCCGCACCATCGGCAAGATCAGCGCGACGGGCAAATTTGACTGGGGCAAACAGTTCCGCGACGAGGGGGACGGCGAGATGGTATCGGCCGATCTTGGGGAAGGCCATTTCGTACTTTCGAACGGCAATGCCGACATGCGGGAGCTTCGCCCTTGATCACGCGTCGCACCGCTCTTGCCCTCTTGGCCTCTGTCTTTGTGCCGGCTTATGCGCGCGCCTCCTATACCGACCCCACCTATTTCAAGGAAAAACGCGAAAAGGGCGAATTGCCCGACATCACCGAGCGCCTGCCGAAAAACCCGCGCGTCATCGACATGAAGGCACTTGGCCGAGAGCCGGGGAAACATGGCGGCTCGGTACGTATGCTCATTGGCGGCCAGCGCGACATTCGCCTGATGCCGATCAGCAGCTATGCCCGCCTTGTCGGTTACGACGAAAAATTCGAGCTTCATCCGGATATTCTGGAAAGCTACGACGTACAGGAAGAACGCATCTTCACCTTCAGGCTGCGCGAAGGCCATAAGTGGTCCGATGGCAGTGATTTCACGTCAGAGGATTTCCGCTATTTCTGGGAAGATGTTGCGCTCAATAAGGAAATCCACAAGGGCGGTCCGCCGATCGAGCTGCTGGTCAATGGCAAACCGCCCCAGATCGAGGTCGTTGACCGGCTGACCGTGCGATACACCTGGGACGGCCCCAATCCGGATTTTCTGGCGAAACTGGCGGCCGCCTCGCCGGCGCGGCTGTTCTTGCCTGCCGCCTATATGAAACAGTTCCACATCAAATATCAGACGGCGGAAAAGCTCGCCAAGCTGATCAAGAAAAACAAGACAGACGACTGGAGCGGGCTGCATATCAAGATGTCGCGGCAGGTGCGCCCCGAAAATCCGGATCTGCCAACGCTCGATGCCTGGCGTAACACCACCGCGCCGCCGGCCGAACAGTTCGTGTTCGAACGCAACCCCTATTATCATCGCGTCGATGAAAACGGCCTGCAACTGCCCTATCTCGACCGCTTCCTGCTCAACGTCACCTCGTCGGATATCATCTCGGCCAAGACGGCGTCGGGCGATAGCGACCTGCAATATTTCGGCCTCGATTTCGCTGATTACACTTTCCTGAAGGATGCCGAAAAGCGCTTTCCCCTGAAAGTTAATCTCTACAAGCGCTCCCAGGGCTCGCGCATCGCGCTGCTGCCAAATCTCAATTGCGCCGACCCGGTCTGGCGCAGCGCTTTCCAGGATGTGCGTGTGCGCCGCGCGCTCTCGCTCGCGATCAACCGGCACGAAATCAACATGGTCTGTTTTTACGGGCTCGCGAAGGAAAGCGCAGATACCGTACTGCCGGAAAGCCCGCTTTACCGGCAGGAATTTGCGGACGCCTGGAGCGCTTTCGACCGCGCAACGGCCAACAGGCTGCTCGATGAAGCGGGTCTCGACAAGCGCGACAATGCCGGCCTTCGGCTCCTGCCTGATGGTCGACCCGCCTATATCATTGTCGAGACGACAGGCGAAAGCACGCTCGAAACAGACGTGATGGAGCTGGTGACGGATCACTGGCGACATATCGGCATTGCCGTTTCTGTCCGCCCCACCCAGCGCGATGTTTTCCGCAAGCGCGCCATGGGCGGAGAAGTACTGATGTCGGTGTGGATGGGTATGGACAATGGCGTGCCAACGGCCGACATGCTGCCTTCCGGCCTTGCCCCCACCGGTGACGACCAATTGCAATGGCCGGTCTGGGGGATTCACTATCTATCCGGCGGCCGTGAAGGCAAAGAGCCCGATCTGCCGGAAGCGGCCCATTTGCTTGATCTTCTGAAAAAATGGCGTCGAAGCGTCACCGAGGAAGAACGTCAGGCAATCTGGCTGGAAATGCTTGGCGTCTATACGCAGCAGGTATTTTCCATCGGCATCGTCAACGGCGCGCTGCAGCCCGTCGTCCATGTCAAGCGCATGCGGAACGTGCCGGAAAAGGCGCTTTTCGGTTATGAACCCACTTCCTATCTCGGCGTCTACATGCCGGATAGCTTCTGGTACGACGGAGACGCCTGATATGCTGCGGTATATTCTGAAGCGCGTTCTCGTCATGATCCCGACGCTCATCCTGATCTCGATGCTGGTTTTCACCATCATCGAACTGCCGCCGGGCGATTATTTCGAAAGCTATGTCGCTGAGCTGCGCGCCATGGGCGAAACGGCAAATCTTGCCGAAATCGAGGAACTGCGCGTCCGCTACGGCTTCGATCAGCCCGCCCCGATCCGCTATTTCCGCTGGGCGACCGGCATGCTTGTCGGCGATTTCGGTTATTCCTTCGAATATCAGCTACCCGTGAGCGACGTGGTGGGAGATCGCCTGTGGCTGACGGTTCTGGTTTCCTTCGTCACCATCATTGTCACCTGGCTGCTGGCTTTTCCGATCGGCATCTATTCCGCCACGCATAAATACAGCTGGGGCGATTACGGGCTCACCTTCCTCGGCCTGCTCGGCATCGCCATCCCCAACTTCATGCTGGCATTGATTCTGATGTACTTCGCCAACATATGGTTCGGCATCTCCATAGGCCATCTGATGGACCGGGAATATCTGAACCAGGCGATGAGCTGGGCGAAGTTCAAGTCGATCCTTGAGCATATCTGGATTCCCGTTCTCATCATCGGAACGGCGGGCACGGCCGGCATGATCCGCCGCCTGCGCGCCAACCTTCTGGATGAATTACAGAAGCAATATGTGGTCACCGCCCGCGCCAAGGGCCTGCACCCTTTCAGGGTATTGACCAAATATCCGCTGCGCATGGCCCTGAATTTTTTCATCTCGGATATCGGCTCGATCCTGCCTGCCATCATATCGGGCGCGGAAATTACTGCCGTCGTCCTGTCGCTCGAGACCACCGGCCCCATGCTCATCCGGGCGTTGCAAAGCCAGGACATGTATCTGGCGGGTTCGTTCCTGATGTTCCTTGCGTTCCTGACGGTGATCGGCGTTCTGGTGTCGGATATCGCCCTTGCCATACTCGATCCGAGAATCCGCTTCGGAGGTGGTAACGTCAAATGACTTCATCCATTCCGAATCCCGGCGAAGCCCTGCCACACTATGTCTCGACCGCGCCCTTCGACCCGTCGCTGATCGAACCCAACACGTCTGGCATGGCGGCCTTCAGCAAAGCCTCGCAGTTGAAGCTCATGTGGTGGCAGTTCCGCCAGCACAAGATCGCGGTGTGGTCCGGCGCCTTTCTGGTGGTGCTTTACCTTTCGATTCTGATCTGCGAGTTCCTCGCCCCCTATAATCTCCACACCCGCAATATCGAACACATATACGCCCCGCCCCAGGCCATCCACCTCTTCAATGACGGGAAATTTGTCGGCCCCTTCGTGTATGGCCGTGAAATGACGCTCGACATGGAAAATCTGAGGCGTGTCTACCGGGACGTGCCGACCGATATCCAGCCGCTGCGTTTCTTCTGCAAGGGTGACACCTATCGTTTCTGGGGCATGTTCGAGGGCAGAACCCATCTCGTTTGCCCGGCAGAAGGCGGTGAATTGTTCCTTCTCGGCACCGACCGCCTCGGGCGTGACGTGCTGTCCCGTATCATCTACGGCGCGCGCATTTCACTGACCATCGGCCTCCTCGGCGTCGCCATGAGCTTCGTTCTCGGCATTGTGATCGGTGGCCTGGCGGGATATCGCGGCGGCACGTTTGACCTGATTGTCCAGCGCATCATCGAGGTCCTGCAATCCATTCCCAGCATTCCGCTGTGGCTGGCGCTCGCGGCCATCATGCCGGTGACCTGGAGTCCGATCCTCGTTTATCTCGGCATCACCATCATTCTCGGCATGCTGGACTGGACCGGGCTAGCGCGCGCCGTGCGTTCAAAGCTACTGGCGTTGCGCGAGGAAGACTATGTTTTGGCTGCGCAATTGATGGGAGCGGGCACACCGCGTATCATTGGCCGACACCTTATTCCGGGCTTCATGTCCCATCTTATCGCCTCGGCCACCCTGACGATACCGGGCATGATCCTTGGCGAAACAGCGCTCAGCTTCCTGGGCCTCGGCCTGCGCCCCCCGATCACAAGTTGGGGAATTCTGCTCACGGAGGCGCGCAGCGTCAGCGTCATTGCGCTATATCCCTGGCTTCTCATTCCGACGATCCCTGTCGTTCTCGTCATTCTGGCCTTTAATTTCTTTGGTGACGGACTACGTGATGCTGCGGACCCCTTCAGATAAAATGGAATACACCTTGATAAACTGCCCTTCCGAAGCCGCCTTCATCGTGAAAGGCAAAAAGAGGTGTGGCCCATGAGCTCCCGTTTGAACGACGCGCGCATTCTCATGTACAGCCACGATTCCTTCGGTCTCGGCCATCTGCGGCGGTGTCGCACCATTGCGCATGCCCTGGTGGAGGATTATCGCGGTCTCAACGTCCTCATCATTTCAGGGGCTACCATTGCCGGTGCCTTCGATTATCGCGCCCGCGTCGATTTCGTGAAAATTCCGAGCGTCATCAAGCTGCGCAATGGCGAATACACCTCGATGGACAGGCATATCGATCTTCAGGAAACGCTGAAGATGCGCCGGTCCATCATCTACCATACCGCCGAAAGCTTCCAGCCTGACATCTTCATCGTCGACAAGGAGCCCATGGGCCTTCGCGGCGAGGTGGAGGAAACACTCGCTTATCTCAAGGGACAGGGCACCAAGCTCGTCATCGGCCTGCGTGATGTCATGGATGCGCCGCAGCTGCTCGAGGCGGAGTGGAAGCGCAACAACGTCATGACCAAGATCGGCCAGTTCTATGACCATGTCTGGGTCTATGGCCCGCCGGATTTCCACGATCCGCTGACGGGGCTCGACGTTCCGCAGACGGTGCGCGACAAGATGGATTTCGTGGGCTTTCTTCAGAGATCGAAGACACAGGCGGAGACCGCGGCGCATCGGCCGGAAGGCGATTATCTTCTCATCACCACAGGCGGCGGTGGCGACGGCAGTGAATTGATCGATGACGTCATCAACGCCTACCGACATGACCCGGAGCTGACGCACAAGGCGCTGGTCGTGCTCGGCCCTTATATGCCGGCGGATCAGCGCCAGCGCTTCATGAGCAGCGTAGCCGATATACCGCACATCGAAATCATCGAATTCGACAATCGCATGGAAGATCTCGTCGCTGGCGCACAGGCCGTAGTCTCCATGGGCGGCTATAACACCGTCTGCGAAATATTGTCCTTCGACAAACCCGCACTCGTCGTGCCCCGCACGGTGCCGCGGGAGGAGCAGCTTATCCGCGCCAGCCGCGCATCGGAGCTGGGTCTTTTCGACATGCTCCTGCCGGAAGATGCCGAGAACCCCGCCAAGATGGCGGCCGCCCTCAAAGCCCTGCCGCACCGCGCGCCGCCATCCGTCAATTCGTGCGGGCTGAAGCTCGACGGGTTGGAAAACATATCACGCAGGATTGCCGAATGGCTGCCGCCCGAGGGCGACAAGACGCCGATCACGCTCAGCGCGTAACCCGGCCTCGGCAACCAACGTTCAGAAGAGACGCGCGCAACGTGACTGATGCAAAAAAAATCGTGGTGCTCCTCAAGGGCTATCCGCGCCTGTCCGAGACTTTTATCGCCCAGGAATTGCTGGGGCTTGAAAAGGCCGGGCTGAAGCTCGAACTCATGTCCATGCGCCGGCCAACGGATAAGAAACGCCATCCCGTTCATGGTGAGATCAGCGCGCCCGTCACCTACCTGCCGGAGTATCTGCATGAGGAACCTCTGCGTGTGCTGAAAGCCCTGTGGGGATGTCGCAAAAAGCCGGGCTTCACCAAGGCGCTTCGCCAGTTTCTCAGCGACCTGCCCCATGATCTCAGCCGCAATCGCTTTCGCCGTTTCGGTCAGGCGGCCGTGCTGGCCCATGAATGGCCGGAGGATGCCGGGTGGCTGCATGTGCATTTCATTCATACGCCCGCCTCAGTCGCGGCCTATACCCATCTCATCACGGGCACGCCCTGGACGATTTCGGCCCACGCCAAGGACATCTGGACCTCCAGTGATCGTGACCTTGCCGCCAAGCTGCAAAGCGCCCGCTGGGCCGTGACCTGCACTGCCGGCGGCTTTCGGCATCTGCAGACCCTTTCCGGGGTGAGGCAGAACGTACATCTGAGTTATCATGGCCTCGATCTCACGCGTTTCCCGCATTTCGACACGCCGCGGCCGGCGAGAGACGGTTCAGATGCCGAGGATCCGGTCAGGATTTTGAGTGTCGGCCGTGCGGTCAAGAAAAAGGGAATCGATATTCTGTTGCGCGCGCTCGCCTCGCTGCCACGCAATATCCATTGGCGCTTTACCCATATCGGCGGCGGGGACGAATTGGCTGCGTTGAAAAAACTCGCGGACGAACTTGGCGTCTCCGACAGGGTCGTCTGGACGGGAGCCATGGACCAGAAGCAGGTGCTGGAGAATTACCGGCAAGCGGACCTCTTTGCCCTTGCCTGCCGCATCACCAGCGATGGCGACCGCGACGGTCTTCCCAATGTGCTGGTCGAGGCTGCAAGCCAGGCGATGACCTGCATCTCCACCAACATATCGGGCATTCCGGAGTTCTTCGTCAGTGGTGAAAACGGCCTGCTCACAGAGCCGGAAAATCCAGCGGCCTTCGCAGATGCCCTGCGCTTGGCTATTACCGATCCGCAATTGCGCCTGCGTCTTGGCAACGCCGCCGAAAACCGCGTGCGCACCGCCTTCGATCATCGCACCAGCATTGCCGAACTGAAGACGCTCTTCGAGACCGAATGGGAAAAGACACCATGACCGAGATGGAAAAGCGGCCCTGTGTTTTCTTTTATGTCCAGCATCTTCTTGGCATCGGCCATATAGCCCGCGCCAGCCGCATCGCCAATGCCCTTCAGACGGATGGTTTCGACGTAGTTCTGGTGACGGGCGGAACGCCTGTCCCGGGTTTTCCGGGTGAAGGCATCCGTCATGTCGAATTGCCGCCGATTACCGTCAGCGATGGCAGTTTTACCGGCCTGGTCGACAGTGCCGGCAAACCGGTGGATGACGACTTCAAGAGGCTCAGGACCGATATGCTGATCGGTGCCTATCATGGCGCCAAACCCGATATCGTCATCATCGAGGCTTTTCCCTTCGGCCGCAGGCAGGTGCGGTTCGAACTGCTTCCGCTTCTCGATGAGATCGAGGATAGCGAACCGCGCCCGCTCGTCATGGCGTCACTGCGAGATATTTTGCAGGAAAAAACCAAGCCGGGCCGGGATGAAGAAACCGTCTCGCTGGTAAAGAAACATTTCGACGCCGTGCTCGTGCACGGCGACCCGGATTTCGCCCGGCTGGAAGATACCTTTCCCCTCGCCAGCGAGATACGTCAGCGTATTGTCTATACCGGCCTGGTGGCCCCGCTTCCACCGCCGGAACCGGTCGAGAAATTCGATATTGTGGTCTCCGCCGGCGGCGGCGCTGTCGGTGCGGCCCTTGTCCGGGCCGCCCTTGAGGCCGCGCCGCTGCTGGACGGTATCAAGAGCTGGTGTCTCGTCACCGGTCCCAATATGCCACAGGCGGATTTCGATGCGATATTGGCTGCAGCACCGGAAAATATCTCCGTTTTCCGCTTCCGCAAGGATTTCGCGAGCTTGCTCGCCGGCGCGCGCCTTTCGGTGTCACAGGCCGGCTACAACACCGTCTGCGATATTCTTCAGGCAAAATGCCGTTCGCTCCTCATCCCTTTCGCGGCCGGCGGTGAAACCGAACAGAGCGCCCGTGCGGAGCGGCTGGCCGGGCTTGGGCTTGCCCATGTGCTGGAAGAGAAAGATATTTCGCCAGCCTCCATGGCCGAAGCGATCAAGGCGGCGCTCGTCCTGCCGCCACCCGGTACGGTCCACCTCAATCTCGATGGCGCCGCCGGGACGGCTAGGACGCTGCATCGGCTTTATGATGAGCGGTAAGGATCGCCTTTAATTCACGCACCGCTGCCTCATCCGTGACTTTGCGCCCCGCCCCGGTGAAACCGAGCTTCGCCACGCGGCTTTCCGGATCATAATGAGGAACGGCGGAACAGGATGCGTGGATTTCGGTGATTGGAAGCCGGTCAAGCAGCGTCTGCACGCTTTGCGGACGCACGCCGGCACCCGGCATGATGGCGATCCGCCCGGCAGCGACCTCCGACAAACGGGCCAGAGTCTCCACCCCTTCCAGCGCTGAACGTGCGCCGCCGGAAGTGAGAATTCTGGAAAAGCCGAGCGCAACGGCGGCCTCGAGGGCTTCATCCATGGCGGGAACGACATCGAAAGCCCGGTGAAGCGTTACATCCAGACCGTTGGCATGACGACGCAGCTCTTCGAGCAGCGGAAGATCGAGGGAGCCGTCCTCGCGCGATGCACCGAGCACCACGCCGGAAAGGCCCGCGGCGCGCGCCGCATCTATATCGCGTTTCATCACATCCGCTTCATCACGCGTGAAAACGAAATCGCCGGCGCGTGGCCTGATCATCACGCTGACGGGCAACCCATAAGCCGCAGCGCGGTGCATAAAGCCGACAGACGGGGTGACCCCGCCGCCGGACAGTGCCGCGCAAAGTTCGATACGGTCTGCCCCGCCTCTCACTGCGGCTTCCAGGCCGGCCACATCGTCCACGCAAATCTCGAGAATCATCATAGCCTCTTTCATTCGATGGCGGTTACCTGCGGCGACCGATCCCATCAAGGGCGTAGAGCATATAAACCCCGCCAATCCCGACGATCGCCCCGAGGATCGACGTTCCCGAATAATTGGAGACGAGCGTGCCAAGGGCAAAAATCAGGGCGCCAAGACCCGCTCCAAGAAAAATATTGACGGCGATCAGCGAACTGCCGAGGCCCGGCCGGTCCGCGATCAGTTCCTGCAGGTAGGTGATGGGTATGCTGATGATCGCGGCCGCCCCCAGTGCGCTGATGACGGTCTGGGCATAGATATGCCACGGCGCCGATGCGAGCCCCTGCAGGATCAGGTAAACAGCGTAAAGCAGTGCGCCCGCAGCAAGCGTCAGCGTCTGGGGCACCTTCTTTTCTATCCAGCCCCACAGCAGGATGAAAACGATTTCCAGCGCGGCGACGATACCGGCGACGATGCCGATATCGGCCACCGTACCCTTGGCCTGGCCGGTAATGATGAGGGAGCGCACGGAATCGTTCAAATGCAGCATCGAGCAGATCAATGCGATGGCGACGATCCGAAGCAGCACCCGACGTGATCCGATTTCACCAAGCGAGGCGCGCAGGCCAAAACGCGCTTCGGTACTGGCCGAGGCGGGCGTGGCGGCGCGCGGCAGGCAGAAGGCTACCAGCAGAAAACAGACGAGCGCGCAGACGCCCGAGAACAAAAACGCGGTCAGCATGTTTCCGGAATTCACCAGAAATACCCCCACAAGCCCCGGCACCAGTACCCAGGAAAGCGAGATCGTCGCCCGCATGATGGAATTCACCGCGATCATCTCGCCCGTCGAAAGATTGCGGGCGTCGGCACGCACATGCGCAAAGATCAGCGAATTCATCGCGCCGAAAATTGGCAAAAGCACGAGTTTGGAGGCCACAAAGGCAGTGGCATTACCGGCGAGATACACCAGCAGGTAGCCGCTGACACCGAACAGCGCAATATAGAGCATTGGCTTGCGATATTCACCCAGCCTGTCAGCGACGATGCCCATCAGCACGCTGGCGCTGACATTGATGACGGCGGCAAACAGCATCAGCAGCGAATAGACGGTGTTGCTGAGCCCGATTTCGCGAATGCCGATCACCGCCTGATAAGGCGCGGTCGCCGCATTCGAAAATCCGAAGAACAGGATGGCGAGCGCCCCGATGCGGATCGACGGATTGTTGATGATGATGGAAAGAGCCGACGGCATGGATGTTCGCCTGAGATGATCCGGCAAAGCCGGATCGCTGGATTGAAGCTACCGGACCGCTGTCATCGCCAGCGGACCGAAAGGGCAGGATTCGGGATATAATCGAAGTGCGGCTTCCAGGGATAAAAATCGCCCTCCCGACGGCGATTGGGAAGATTTTCAATATCCTGATTGATTACCCCCTCCGTCAACGCCATGAGGTTGGGATTGGCGATCGGCGCAAGCTCCGGCGACAGGTAACCGGATTTCACCACCAGAAGCCGCACGTCCTTCGGATCGAAGCCAAGACGGGTGAAATCCGAAATCATGTGATAGGGCCGGCGACGGGCCGCCAGAATGACCGTGATTCCGCCGATGGCGATCACAGCCTGCCGCTGATCTGCCGCACCGGGATCGTCCAGTGTCACAACCTCGGCTTCAACGGTGACGGACGGGCTCTTCGGATCAAGACTTCCGCCGATCTTCAGGGAAAGGATCGCGCCTTCGCCCGCCGCAAAACAGGCTTCGACCGCAGGCCTGTCGGTAATGCCGCCCAGCAATGCCCCCTGCCAGTCACGCGCAAGCAGCGCCGCCAGAACATCGGCGCGATCGCCCACCCCGCCGCCAGTGGGGTTATCGCCCGAGTCCGCCAGGATGATCGGCCGGGTGGTCGTCGTTTCCGCAATATCCAGAATTTTCGCGAGTGGCTCCGTCACGGGACCGAAATGAAAATCCTGCCGGGCGTCCCAGTAGGATTGCGCGATCTCGGCCGCAATTGCCTGTGCGGCCGCTTTATCCGTTCCCGTCACCACGGCGCAAGCGGTCGCTCTCGGTTCATCCGCCCAGACGTAGCCGATCATGAAATTCGCATCCCAGATGCCAGGGCGGGCGTCATGATCAGGAAGGAAAGCATAAAGGCTCCTGGCCGGCTCGTCTTCCGTGGAAGTCTTCTCGCCGGGCAGCAGAACGGGGATTTTCGCCCATGCGATACCGGGTCTTGTCCCTGTCTCCAGGGCCCTGATCAACATCGTCCAGGCGCGCACCATCGTCTCCCGCACATCGATATGCGGCGCAGTTCGATAGCCGGCAAATATGTCGAGTTGATCGATGATCGTCTGGCTGACATTGCCGTGCAGGTCGTAGCTCGCGGAGATGACGACATCCGGTCCGACCACGGTGCGGGCGCTTGAAATCCAGTCGCCCTCCGCATCGTCCATGCCTTCAACATTCATCGCGCCATGCATGGCGAGATAAAGTCCGTCCAAGGGCAATGAGGCTTTCAGACGCTCGAGGAATTCCCGCTTGAAAGCGTCGTAGGCCGGGCGCGACACCGGACCGCCCGGCACCGCCCGGGCGTGCAGAAGCGGCAGCACCTCCGCTCCGCCTTCGGCGAGAAAGTTGAAATATTCGGCCTCCAGCAACTCCGCGCCGCGAAAGACGCGAAAATCCTCCTGCCCCATCAACACCGGCGAGTAGGTGCTGCACTCGGTATGGATTCCACCAACGGCAATACGCATGTCACCTTCCCCTCAATACACCGGACTAAAGGGAACGATGGCCGCAAAACGCAACCAATCCTTCTGCGCCTTCGGTGTCCAGGCCGCCTCGGCAATGGCCGGTAGCCGCGGGAAGACCAGATGGTTGAAATAGGCGCGGTTGAGGAAATGTTCTGACCAGATGCAGGCCTGAACGCCCTTCATCCTCTCCTTCAACTCCTCAGGAAAATCACCGATCGCCTCATAAGAGTAGGTGTGGGAAGGCGGAACGGTGCCGGCCCAGCTGGCACCCGGCTCCTGCCAGGCTTCGTCCTGAACCATGTCGAGATAATAGGCCTGCCCCGGGGTCATCACCACATCGTAACCCTGCCTTGCGAGTTCAAGGCCGACCTCCGGCTTCTGCCACGCCATCAGCAATGTTCCCGCGGGGTCGACGCCGCCGCCGTGAGAAACCTCGTCCCAGCCGGCCAGCTGACGGCCGCGCTCGTGCAACATGGCCTGAATGCGTTTCATGAAGTGGGACTGGATACCGAAAGTACCATCAAGTCCCTCCTTTTCCATCAGCGCCTTGGCGAGTGGCGAGGCGAGCCAGGATCCGTCCGCAACCTCATCGCCGCCGATGTGGATCAGCCGAGACGGGAACAGCTCCACCATCTCGTCGAAAACCTTGCCGAGGAATTCGTAAGTGAGTTCGATGGCCGGATTGAGCGCGTTGTTAGGATATCCCTGCACGGAGCGATAGCTGTCAGGGGCTTCCTGCCCGTCCGTCAGTTCCGGATAGGCGACGAGGGCAGCCGTACTATGGCCGGGAATATCGACTTCCGGCACGATTTCCACATTCAGCGCCGCCGCATGGGCAACGACCATGCGCACATCGTCCTGGGTATAATAACCGGAGACCGGTTCCGCGCCGTTGCCAAGCTGCGGCAGAAGCGGCGCATCCGGGCCGCGTGTGGCGCCGACCGTGGTCAATAACGGATAAGCCTTGATTTCAAGACGCCACGCCTCATCATCCGTCAGATGCCAGTGGAAGCGGTTCATGCGCAGCCATGCAAGAATATCGATGAGCCGCACGACATCCTGCGTCGGATAAAATTGCCGCGAGACATCCAGGTGGCAGCCGCGCCAGCTATAACGCGGCGCATCGCTGATTGTGCCGGACGCGGGAAAACGGAACCTTGGATCGAGACGCGCGCCATGCAGCAATTGCGCCAGAACCGTCAGGCCATACTGCAGCCCGGCAGCGGCCGAGTATTCCACGACAACAAAGTCAGAGGAAAAGGAAAGGCGATAACCTTCCGCCTCCAGTCCGCTATGCTGTTTGAAGTGCAGGGCCTTTCCCTCATGCACAGGGGCGAGGCTGAAGGGCACGTGCCCGACGGCAAATAGCCTGCGGAACAGCGAAAGCACGGTTTCCACCGCAAGGACTTCATCGGCCTTGGCATCTTCCGACGGGAAGAGCGCGACGGGAAAGCCGTCGCCGGGTTCGGCATCGATTTCGGCAGGCCAGGGCTGGATGGCAAAAGGCAGAACAAGCTTGCCTTCCGGAAGCAGCACCGGCGCCGGCTCGCTGTGACGCCCGTCCAACATCAGGTCCCCGACATCAACGGCGCGATGCGTGCCGTCGGCAAGGCTGATATAGGCGGATTTTGCACCATCCGTGCGATGCCGGGCGGGCCTCAGCAACCCATCGACGGTGAAACGCCAGGATTTGCCGGGTTCCAGCACGAAACCGGCAGGCGGCGCGAATTCATGGAAATTGGCGTTACGGCGCAGATAAACCGCATTGCCGCAAACCGGCTTGTCTACCGTCCGCGTCAGCGACGTGTAAACGATACGGAAATCCCTCAGCGGCTCTCGGGAAAGATTGATCAGCGTGAAGGTGAAGCCTCCGGATGCGGATTCCGCCAGTGGATGCCATGAATTTTCGAGACGATAGTTTGCGAGCGCCATGATGCTCCCCTTTATTGCGCATTTGGCCCTATGAGAGGGCTCGGTCAGTAGTGTTCGGATTGCGAAAAAGTGCGGGCCAGCGGCGCCTGCCCCGCCGTGAGACCGCAATCGACCGGCAGGCACACGCCGCTGATGGCCGCCGCCTGCGGTCCCGCCAGAAAGGCGACCGCGTTCGCCACGTCTTCGGGTTTCACGATGCGCTGCAGCGGATACCAGCGCTTCGCCTCCTCGAAGACCTGGGGATTGGCAGCGGCCCGCGCCTCCCACGCCTGGGTGCGCACGGTGCCCGGCGCGACAGCGTTGGAACGGATACCGAATTTCCCGTATTCGACGGCGATGAGTTTCGTCAGGTGGATCAATCCGGCCTTCGCCGCGCTATAGGCGGGATGGCCAAAAACCGACATACCGTTGACCGACGTAATATTGACAACGGAACCCTGTGTCCGCTTCAGCGCGTCTTCAAAAGCCCGAAAGCAGAGAAACGGTGCTTCGAGATTAAGGGCATTGTCCTGCCGCCATATTTCGGCGGTCGTGTCGTGCAGACTGACAGCCCTCGCGGCACCGGCATTGTTGACGAGTGTCGCCACATCGCCCAGCTCCGCGACGTCAGCCGCCAGCCTCGAAAGATCTGCAGGATCGGTGACATCGCAGGTTTTTGCAACGAAACCGGATCCGGAAAGCAGAGAAAGCGCATTGGAAAGGGCTTCAGCATCGATATCAACCAGCACCACCTTCGCATGGCTTTCAGAAAGCGCCGCGGCAATCGCCCGCCCGATGTCACCTGCCGCGCCGGTCACGATGGCGAGCTGGTCTTTCCTGTCCTTCATCTCCTGCAACTCCCTTGAAGTTTCACGATCCCTGTTGCGGGGTCTCGGGCCGAGCAGCCCACGTTTTCATCATCCCACCTTCAGTCGCCGAGCAATTGCTTGTCATCCGAATCGCGATGCTCCACGAGCTGCTGCTTGATGTGACGCAACGTCACCATCGATCTTTGCCGGTGGTGATAAGCAGCAAGCGTCGCCAGAACATCGACGGCGGCCAGATAGGCGTAGCGCGATGAAGTCGGGCGGAAGATATTGTTTCCCTCGGGCACGTTGACACCCACCACCATATCCGCGGCCGCGGCAAGCGGCGTGTCGCTCTGGGTAAGCGCGATGGTGGTAACCCCCATGTCGCGAGCCAGCCTGAAACACTTCACCAGCTCCATGTTGCGGCCGGAAAAGGAGGAGCCGATAATCACGTCCTCCTTTCGGGCCGCGGCGGTCATCATCAGCTGCATGCTGTGATCGGCGCTGGTGGAGACACGCAAACCCAGGCGAAAAAGCCGGTTCTGGATTTCCGAAGCGATCATTGAGGAATTGCCGCCCGCGCCGAAGGCATAGATCATGCCGCTATTGGCGATCTTGATCGCCGCTTCATCGGCAAGGGCAGGATCGAGCGTCCTGTGCAACAGGAAAAGTGCTTCCTGAGCCTTGGCAAGCACCTCTTCCGCGACGTCCGAGGGGCCGGTGCTGGACGGTTCGGAGGTGAGGTACCGGATACCGACATAGGCCGTCTTGGCGAGACTGACCTTGAAATCCGAAAAGCTCTGGCAGCCCAGCCGGCGGCAGAACCGCGTCACCGTCGGCGGAGACACTTCGGCGCGGGCGGCAAGTTCAATGATCGACGCATTGACGGCGAATTCGAAATCCGAAACCAGAATATCGGCAATCCGCCGCTCCGATTGCGAGAATTGTCCCCTGTCTTCCTGTATTCTTGCGAAAATATCCATGCTCACCGGTCTCCGTTCCGCCAAAACTTAAGGCTTGGCCCCGTTTCCGATGCACCCTAATCCAGGCCGCCCGTCAACCGAATAAAGCCGGGAGCCGCCGTTGTTCCGTCCTCCCGAAGACACGCCTGACATCCTCAAAATGAAAACGGTTTTCTCTGTTGATTGGAAGATGAGCATATGCCAACAATAATCACCAGAGAAATTTCCAATTCCTGAAAATAATTTCAACAACGGACCAGAATCATGCGCGATCCCTTCCAAAACCCCTTCGCCGAAACCGACAGCGCCCGCCATTCCATCTGGGAGATGCTGGTAACGCGGGACATCGACGCTTTCCTTGCAGCCGACTGGTCCAGGGTAGCGGATGATTTCGTTGAAGACGGCTTCCTCGGCATCAATGCCAGTCGGGATGCAAATCCTGACAACTGGCGCCTGTCTTTCCCCTCCCTTGCCGCCTATCGCGACGAGTGGCTGCGGCAGGCGAAGGATTTCCAAACCCAGCAATTTGCTGAAGACCCACGCCATGCGATCTTCACCACCACCACGCTTGAGGAAATCGAAGTGGAAGGCGAAACCGCGCTGGTTCGCAAGAAATTCGACGGCGGAATTCGCAGGGCCGATGGCGGTTTCGACGTCATGAAGTGGCAGACGCTTTATTACTGCCGGCTGCATGAAGGACGCTGGAAGATCAGCGGCTTTACCGGCTACATGCCCAACCCCATGCCGTGATCCAACGGAGATGCTGGAGTTCAGTGAACGCCGGGCCAAAAGCCCGGCGTTATTTTTTCGCCCGGTGACGGGCAAAAATCGCCGGACACCGATCGCATCAGGAAAAGCCGGGCGCGTTAGGACAGAGTGCATGGCCCGACTCCCAGCCGTTATTGTATCAGCTTGAGGACGGAAAGATCGACGCGCCGCTCGAGAGCAATGCCGCTTTCGTCGAACAGGTGACAATCCGATGCCTTGATGCCGGTGACGATGGGCTCGTCCACCACCACGGGTGCGGAGCCGGAAAGCAGCGCGCAATAATTTTCACCTGTCGGCGCGACGCCATAGGCAATCGTGTTCACACCGAGCCGCTCGATGACACTGGGAGTCACCTTGATGTTGAGGTCCGCCGGCTCGAGGCCGGTATGTTCGGGGCGAATGCCAAGCGTTAGCTGCGCGCCTTCCAGAGCAGCGCGAGGTTCCACCGGCACGGTGATCGTCTGGCCCTCATAAGCCACCGTTACACCCTCGGGACCGACGGATTTGCAGGTGACCTTGAGGAAGTTCATTTTCGGATTACCGATGAACCCCGCGACGAACAGGTTCGCCGGCTTATGATAAAGTTCGAGCGGCGCGCCCACTTGGGCGATTTCGCCGGCATTCAGCACTACGATGCGGTCCGCCATGGTCATGGCCTCCACCTGATCGTGTGTGACATAGATCATCGTTGCCTTGAGCGTCTTGTGAAGATTGGTGAGCTCGATGCGCATATCGGCGCGAAGGGCGGCATCAAGATTGGAAAGCGGTTCATCGAAGAGGAATATCTTCGGTTCACGAACGATGGCGCGACCGATGGCAACGCGCTGGCGCTGGCCGCCCGACAACATGCCGGGGCGCTGCTGCAGGCGCTGGTCGAGCTGAAGAATCTTCGCAACGCTCTCCACCTTGTCCTTGATCTTGCCCTCTTCCATCTTTTCGACGCGCAAAGGAAAAGCGATGTTTTCGAAAACAGTCATATGCGGATAGAGCGCATAGGACTGGAAGACCATGGCGATACCACGCTTGACCGGCGGCAGTTCATTGACCTTCACGCCGTTGATGACGACGTCGCCGCCGGAAATATCCTCAAGGCCGGCGATCATGCGCAGCAAAGTGGATTTGCCGCATCCCGAGGGGCCGACAAAAACGACGAACTCGCCATCCCTGATGTCGAGCTGAACGCCCTTGATGACTTCGAAATGTCCATAGTTCTTGCGGACGTTGTTGAGATAAAGCTGACCCAAGACTTGCCTCTCCCGTCAGCGGCCGAAATCTGGCCGCATTCAGAGACGTTCCGGACAATGATGCGGAAACCGCGTCAGACCGGAACCGTTGAAAAACACGAGAAAGAGCAGCCACAGGGGGCGGCGACCAATCTCACGGCGAAACGGACCGGTTGCGGGCATTACGCCCGCAACCGTTGAAATCAGATTATTTATATTGCTCGAGAGCGCCAGAAGCCTTCTTTGCCGCATCTTCCGGCGTTGCCTTGCCGGTAACGACAGACTGAACCATCTCGATCATCACGTCCTGGAAACCCTTGTAGTCCGTGAAGAGCGGCTCCGGCCCACCATAGGCGATACCGTCGATCAGCGGCTTCCAGAAGGGATCCTTCGCAACGAATTCGTCTACCTTGGCAGACGGACGCAGCGGGGTGAGGCCCGCGCCGCCCTGCAGCTCATATTCGCCCTGGGGGCCGGGCGACGTGATGAACTTCGCAAATTCGGTCGCCTTTTCTTCAACTCCGGTTCCCTTGAAGATCGCCAGGCTGTCGGTGATGAGCAGCGTGCCGGGACCCTTGGCTTCCGGGCCGAGCGGCAGGGTCGCGATACCCCAGTTGATCTTGGTTTCCTGCAGGCGTGTTGCGGCGCCCGAGCCGGCCTGGATCATGCCGACCTTACCATCGAGGAAGATGGCGCGGATTTCATTTTGCTCATAGGCCGTTGGGCCTTCCACGGAATAGGGCGTGATGTCCTTGTAGGCCTTCAGCGCCGCGACAACCTGCGGGCTGTCGACCGTGACCTTGTCGCCGTCGATCACCTTGCCGTTGTTGGTATAAACCCAATGCATGAACTGGTGCATGGTATTGTCGAAGGTCTTGGCGGGGAGGCCGTAACCGGCAATACCCGTCTTTTCCTTGATCTGCTTGGCGAAGGCTATTTCTTCAGCCCATGTCTTCGGCGGCACTTCGGGATCGAGACCCGCCTGCTTGAACAGGTCCTTGTTCCAGTAGAGCGCCTTGGTCGAGAATGCGACGGGAACGCCCCACTGCGTGTCCTCGAACGTCACCGTGTCGACGATGTTGGGGTAATAGCTCTTCTTTTCGTCTTCGGTCATCGGCACCGGAACGATCAGATCGTTCTGCGCGAACTGCTTCAGCGTGCGCGAACCGACATAAGCCATGGCGACGGGCGTGCCGGCGGCGGCAAGCGTTGTCGCCTTGTCCTGGCACTGCGCCCAGCCGACGACCTCGGGCACAACCTTCCAGCCCTCGTTCTTGCCTTCCCATTCCTTGATGTATTTTTCGTGGATCGGGTCCATCTTGTCGCCGCAATAGATCCAGCTGATCTCCTTGTCGGCCGCGTGCGCCGTCACCGTGGTAAGGGCAGTGGAACCGGCAAATGCGAAAGCGCAGAGCGCCAATCCGTAATGTTTCAGTGCCATAGGTAGTCTCCCGTTTTGATGGTCGTTCCGGTTGTTGTTTATTTCACCGCGCCGGCGGTCAGCCCGCTGACGAGATATCGTTGCATGAAGAAGATCACGACCATGGCCGGCGCAATGCCGACGAAGCTGGCCGCCATCAACTCATTCCAGATGACTTCCTGAC
This sequence comes from Agrobacterium sp. InxBP2, assembly GCF_026191755.1. Lineage (NCBI taxonomy): Bacteria > Pseudomonadati > Pseudomonadota > Alphaproteobacteria > Hyphomicrobiales > Rhizobiaceae > Agrobacterium > Agrobacterium sp. InxBP2. The sequence goes on along the minus strand of NZ_JAINDY010000027.1, from coordinate 314,091 downwards.
GACCGAAATAGGCGAAGAGGCCGATGGGCAGCGGCATATATTCGGTCTTGGAATTGAAAGTGAGCGCGAAGATGAACTGCTGCGCATAAGCGCCGATGAAGGTTGTGATGGAGACCACGGCGATACCCGGCATCGCAAGCGGCAGGATCACCCGACGGAAGGTGTAGAAGTAGCTTGCGCCATCCACATAGGCCGCCTCTTCCAGTTCTCGCGGGATACGCAGCATATAGGTGCGCAAAAGCCAGATCGCGGTCGGGATCAGGAAAGCGGCTCCGGGAATGATCATCGCCAGATAGGTGTTCAGCACACCCATATTGCGCATCAGCCGGTAAAGCGGGATCAGGAGCACGGCGCCGGAGAACATGTTGATCGCCAGAAATGCACCGAGCAATTGCCCGCGGCCGCGAAACTGGAACCGGGCGAAGGCATATGACGCCGGAACCACCAGAAGCAGAACGATGATCGTGGAGATCGTCGAAATGAAGAACGAGTTGAAGACGTAGCGGGCAAAGCCCGGAACGCTGACCCACATGGTGCGGTAGGCCTCGAAGGAACCGTTTGTCGGCCAGAACTTGTAAGGCGAGGAAAACAGCAGGCTGAGCGGTTTCAGCGAAACCAGGAATCCTTCGACGAAGGGCGCCAGCACGAAGGTCAGGAACACGGCGATACCGCAATAAATCCCGACAATTTCATACCACCTGTAGCGGTTGATCATCGCATTCTTGTCGGTCATCTGCTGGCCTCCTGCGAGATGCGGCTGGTAATGCGGAAGTAGAAATAGGTGAAGATCGACAGGAAGATGCAGATCAGCACGGCGCGCGCGGCACCCTCACCATATTTGTAAGAGCCGATCGCCGTCTTGTACGTGTCGATGATCATGGTCGTCGTCTGGCCGGTCGGTCCGCCCTGCGTCAGGATCCAGATGATATCGAAGGAATTAAAGGTCGAAATCAGCGAGATCATCGACATGGTAATCATCGCGGGCAGCATCAGCGGCAGCGTGATGCGGCGGAAGCGGTAGAGGCGGCTTGCCCCGTCTGTCCAAGCGGCCTCGTAGAGATCCTGCGGAATGGCCTGGATGGCCGCCAGCAGATAGAGCGTCACCATCGGCACGCCGATCCAGACGTCAGTGACGATCGTTGCCCAAAATGCCGTTCTGCCATAGGCGAGGAATGCGACCGGACCATCCACCAGGCCGAGGTTCTGCAGCACGCCGGAAATCATGCCGAACTGGCCGTTATACATCCAGCCCCACATGAAGATGCCGATAGCCATCGGCACGATCCATGGCGGCATTGTCAGGATGCGAAACAGCGCCCGGCCGGGAACGGCGGAGTTCAACAGCACTGCACCAAAGGTGCCGATGATCATCTTTATCGAGACGGAAAAGAACGTCCAGATAAAGGTCCGCGTGATGACATCGGCAAAAGTCGCGTTGAAGATCTTCTCGTAATTGATGAAGCCGACCCAATTTGTCGTTTTCCTGAGCGACGCATCGGTAAAGGACAGGATGAAGGTATCGACAAGCGGATAAGCAACGATAACCGTGATGTATAAAAGCGCCGGCAGAAGAAGGAGCCAGGCAAAGACGACAGCGCTGCGTTTCGCTTCCATCGCGCCGCCCCTCAAGCCGTTTTCACGGCGGGGGATTTCGGCTGCCCATGCAGGGCCAGATCGTATGCCTCCCAAACAGGCTTCAGATCGACCACCTTGCGGCCATGACGCGCTTCATCCATCGCAAGCGCCAGAATACCGGCCTCGATTGCGTCGAGCGCGGAAACCGGAAGCGGCGCGCCCTCTACGACATGGGCGATGACATCCTCCGCCATCTGCTCGTCCGCACCATAATGCTGCGAGAGCGTGGTTGCCGCCGAATAGGTCTTGGCCAGGGTCTTTTCATTGGTGCGGGCATTGTGCACGTTGAGAAAACCGCGCACGAAATCGCCCTCCGCCATGCCCTTGGCGCCGATGACGCAGAAACGGCGGAAATCATCGGGAACGTTGAGATTGGTATGGAAAGCGAGCGAAGCGCCGTTTTCATATTCGACGATCGCCGTCTGGTAATCGATGATGTCGCCGTCGCTGTCGAAAACCTTGTCGGATCCCATCCAGCCGCTCGGCTTGCGATGGTAAACCTCCATGTCGTTGATGCCATCATTCTGCGGCGCATTGGCCGGCGTGAAGCTTTTGCGCCCGCCAAAGCTCGATACGAAACGGGGTCGCGCGCCAACAACACCATTGTAGAGATCGAGATCGTGGCAGCATTTTTCGAGCATGAAGGAGCCGGAATAGTGCTCGTAACGCCGCCAGTCGCGCATGAAGAATGCGCCGTGATAGGGCGGAATATGCTCGGAAGCCTCGATGGAAACGACATCGCCAAGCTTACCTTCAGCCTGTGCGGCGCGCAGATCGCGGTAAAGCGGCGAATATCGCAGAACGAGACCCACCAGCAACCGCTCGTGACCATGCTTGTTGAGGAGCCGGGCAAGTTCGAGGCTTTCCTCGATGCTGACGACGATCGGCTTTTCGGAGAAGATGGTGCAACCCGCCTCAAGACCGATGCGGATATGGTCGAGATGCATGTGGTTCGGCGAACCGATCATCAGGAGATCGAATTTTTCATTGGCGATCAAGGCCTCGGGGCTGTCGTAAGCCTTGCCGGCCGAGATCCCCTTTTCCTTGAGACCCGGCAAGCCCGCCGGCGCCGGATCGACATAACCGACGATCTCGAAATCCTTGTCGATCTCATGAAAAACGTAGCCCAGATAACCGAGACGGAATCCGAGTCCGATAATTCCCACCTTCATGAACTTTGTTCCCTGCTCATTAGTAAATAATTTTCGCAGATTCAGCCAATTCTCCGCTGGCTATTCAGTTATCTGCGATAATTTCCGACCATGATGAAATTAGTTTTCAAAACGGTCAAGCAAAATTCGATTTACTCTGGCAAGTCGCGGATATGAAACCGATTCTTCCAGGCCGGCAGGACGCGCAACAGCTATTCACCGACAACCGATGCCAAAACAATACCAAAAAAATGCCAATCGTCTAGAGCAATTACAATGATCAGAAAATTTTTTTGGTTAATGCGGAAATTTCGATCATAAGGCCTTAAATTGAGGCATTAGAACGAAAAAAGCTCCGATTAATAATACGAGTTCGCCAATGGTTCTATTTTGGTATTGCTGATCGCGACTTGTGTGGTATAGCCAGAAGCAGCCATATCGGATTGTAACAGAGGTTATGGATGAACGGGGCAGCGCTTAATCTGGAGGATCTGCAATCGGGTGGCGGCCCGCTTTACCTAAAGCTGCGCCAGACGATTGAAGACGCCATCAATGGTGGCCGCCTGAAACATGGCGATGCCTTGCCGCCAGAGCGCGACATTGCGGAAAGTGCCTGCGTCAGCCGCGTCACGGTGCGCAAGGCTGTGGATGACCTCGTGCGCGACGGCCTCCTCGTCCGGCGGCACGGTTCCGGTACCTTTGTCGTCAAGCCGATCACCCGCATGCAACAGCCTCTGACCAAGCTCACTTCGTTTACGGAGGACATGCGCCGGCGTGGCATGACGGCGAGCACCCGCTGGCTGGACAGAGGCCTCTTTCACCCCACCGGCGACGAAATGATGGCGCTTGGCCTTTCACAATCGGCCATGGTGGCGCGGCTCACCCGTCTGCGCCTTGCCAATGACCAGCCGATCGCGCTTGAAGTCACGAGCCTGCCAGGCGATATTCTGCCCGACCCGCAAATGGTCGAAAATTCGCTCTATCTTGAGCTTGAGAAAAGTGGCATTCGCCCGGTGCGCGCCATCCAGCGCATCTCTGCCCGTAACCTTACCGATGAAGAAACCCTGCTGCTTGGCGTTCCGCCGGGCTCGGCAGCGCTTTCCGTTCAGCGAATGGCCTATCTGGAAAGCGGGCGCCTCATGGAAATATCCCGTGCGCTGTACCGCAGCGACGCCTATGACCTCGTCGCCGAACTGACGATGGGCCCCGAGTGACCACCAGTGATCAAGGACAGAAACAATGACAACCCTGATGCGCCAGGAAATCGATGAGATTCCCGATGCAGTCGCCCGCCTGCTCGACAATGCCAATTCGGACTTCCAGGAAGCCGGCGCCAAGCTGAAGGCCCGTGATCCGGCCGTTATCGTCACCATCGCCCGTGGATCTTCCGATCACGCCGCCCATTTCCTGAAATATGCCATCGAACTGCAGACCGGGCTTCCGGTCGCCTCGCTCGGCCCGTCGCTCGCCTCGATCTACCAGACGAAGCTGCGGCTGGAACGGGCGGCGGCCATTGCCGTTTCGCAATCGGGCAAGAGCCCGGATATCGTCGCCTTGGCGCAAAGTGCGCGCGATGGCGGCGCGCTCACTTTCTCGCTCGTCAACACCCTGCCATCTGCGCTTGGCGATGCCGCCGATCACGCGATCGATATACAGGCTGGCCCGGAAAAAGCCGTGGCTGCCACCAAATCCTTCGTCAACTCCATCGTTGCCGGTCTCGCGATCCTTGCCGAATGGACGGAAGACAACCTGCTTGCCAAGGCGATCAGCGCCCTGCCGCAGAATTTCGCCCGGGCCGTCGCCCTTGACTGGAGCCACATCGGCGAGGCGGTCAAGGGTGAGGAATCGCTTTATATGCTTGGCCGTGGTCCTGCTCTCGCCATCGCCGCGGAAGCCGCGCTGAAATGCAAGGAAACCTGCGAACTGCACGCGGAAGCCTATTCGTCGGCGGAAGTCATGCATGGCCCGGTTTCGCTGGTCGCGCCGAGATTTCCGGTGATCGCCTTTGCCGCCCGTGACCGCGCCGAGACCTCCGTGACGGAAATTGCCGCAAATCTCTCCCGCAAGGGCGCCAATGTTTTCGTTACATCCTCAAAAGGCAGCCCCGCCAAGTCCCTGCCCTTCGTGGAAACCAACCATCCGCTGACCGATGCATTGTTGTTGATCGCGCCGTTTTACGGCTTCATCGAGCAATTGTCGCGTCTGCGCGGCTTCAACCCGGATGCGCCGGTGGCGTTGAAGAAGGTGACGGAAACTCAATGAGCGGCATCAAGGCATTTGTCGGCGCCCGCATTTTCGATGGTGCCGCATGGCACGACGACAGGGTGCTCGTGACCGTGGATGGCCGTGTCGGCGACATCAGTGGCCGCATGTCCGCACCGGCAGAAGCCGAGATCATCGACGCGCCAGGATTGCTGATCACGCCTGGCTTCATTGACCTTCAGGTCAACGGCGGCGGTGGGGTGATGTTCAATAACCAGCCGGATGCGAAAGGAATAGCCCGGATCTGCTCCGCCCATGCGAAATTCGGCACCACGGCGCTGATGGTCACGCTCATCACCGACCGGCCGGATATCACATTGCGAGCCGCTGAAGCGGGCATTGACGCCCAAAGAGAAAGGGTGCCCGGCTTTCTCGGCCTGCATTTCGAGGGCCCGCATCTTTCGGTTGCCCGCAAGGGCACACATGATCCGGCACTGATCCGCAAAATGGAAGCGCCTGATCTGGCGGTGCTGACCGGATGCAAGGCAAAACTCCCCTTCGTGATGACGACCGTTGCCCCAGAGAATGTAACCTTGGAACAGGTCAAGGCGCTGGCAGAAGCCGGCATCGTCGTCAGTCTCGGCCACACGGACACAGGACTCGACATGGCGACTGCCTATGCCGAAGCAGGTGCTTCGATGGTCACACATCTTTTCAATGCCATGAGCCCGCTCGGTCATCGCGAGCCGGGGCTCGTGGGGGCGGCACTTTCAAACGGTAAGCTCGATTGTGGATTGATCGCCGACGGTTTCCATGTCGATCCGGCCGCGATGGGCATTGCGCTGCGCGCAAAGAATGGCCCGGCCCACATCTTCCTCGTCACTGATGCCATGTCGACTATCGGCACCGACGATGATGGTTTTGAGCTGAATGGCAGGCGTGTCTATCGCAACGGCGGCCGGCTGACGCTTGAAGACGGTACGCTGGCGGGGGCGGATATCGATATGCTCTCCTGCATTCGCTTCATGCACGAAAAGCTGGACACGCCGCTGGAAGAGGCCTTGAGAATGGCGTCCGCCTATCCTGCCGAGGCAATCGGCGCTTCTGGCAAAGGCAGGCTTCTGCCTGGTTTCGATGCGGATTTTGTCATGCTTACATCTGAACTTCAGATGCATTCGACATGGATCGGCGGAGATAAGATCCACGATGCCGCACGCTCCGGAGACTGAATCATGATCGTTTGTTTCGATATAGGCGGAACGACCATCAAGGGCGCGATTGCTTACGCTCCTGACGATATTCGCCCCGTGCCGCGCATCCCGACGCCAAAGACCAGCTTTGAAGACTTTGCTGCCGGCCTGAAATCCGTCATCGACAACAGTGGCGGCACACCTGCCTGCGTGTCGCTGTCGATTGCCGGCGTCATCGATGCCGACACGGGCAGGGCCACTGTCGCCAATATTCCAAGTATTCATGGCCGCGCGCTGAAGGACGAACTGGAACAGGCGCTGGGCCTTCCTGTCATCGTCTCCAACGATGCCGACTGTTTCGTGATGGCTGAATCGGAGATCGGTTCCGGGCGGGGCCATCGCGTGGTTTTTGGCGTCATCCTCGGAACCGGTGTCGGCGGAGGTCTGGTGATCGACGGCCGGCTCATCAACAGCGAGGGTGGCTTCGCCGGCGAATGGGGCCACGGACCCGTGGCTGCAACGCGGGCCGGCAACCCGCCGGTCGAGTTGCCTCGGTTCGAATGCGGCTGTGGCCTCACGGGTTGTGTCGATGCCATTGGCAGCGCCCGCGGCATGGAAAAGCTTCATATGCATCTCCACCGGCAGGACATGACCAGCGAGGAGATCATCGCAGCCTGGTTGGGCGGCAACCCGGGCGCTGCAAGAACCATCGATATCCTTGTCGATATTCTCGCTTCGCCGCTGGCGATGGTGATCAACGTCACCGGGGCAACCATCGTGCCGGTCGGCGGCGGCCTGTCAAACTCCAGGGAACTGCTTGCCACACTGGATGAAGCGGTCAGAGCCCGAATTCTCCGTCGCTTCGCCCGGCCGCTAGTCGTGCCTGCCATCTGCAGGATTGAACCGGGACTGATCGGCTCGGCCGTTCTCGGGCTTAAACATGCACGGGTGATCGAAGAGGCCTGAGCGGACGCTTGCACGCCACCGAAGGATCAACCGGTCAACTTCTCCCGTCGGAAACCGAGGCCGATCAAACGGCCGGCGAGATGGGCGAGAAGCGGAACGCGGGCAATGATGCGCACGAAAGCGGGGGGCCCTTTCGCCTTGCGGCTATCGCCCTGATCCTTCTTCCGGCTGCTGCGCATCATCAATTGCAGCTTTTGTGTCGCCTTTGTCGGAAATGAGCGCCGCGCTTCGATGGCCATCAATTCCCGCTCGCCTGGCTTTTCGCCCCGCGCAAGAACGGGAATGAGAATATTTGCGGCGGCAACGGCATCCTGAATGGCAAGATTGACACCGACGCCGCCAATGGGCGACATGGCGTGAGCCGCGTCACCGATGCAGATGAGGCCAGGCTTCCACCACCGCTTCAGCCGGTCGATCCTGACCGCCAGCAGATGCACATCCTCAAAGGTCTGAAGTTCGAGAAGCCGTTCCTGCGGCAGCGGGCACACTTTCGCCACCGCATCGCGGAACGCTGCGATACCCTGAACCTTCATCTCGGCGAAGGTTCCGCGGCGGACCACAAAACCGCACTGCCAATAATCGCCGCGATCTATCAGGACGAAACCCTGCTGGGGGCCGGCATGCCCCATGGTTTCCGCCGGATCGCCCGGCTGCCTGGATAGTTTCATCCAGAGAACCTCCGTCGGCTGCCCGAAGCTTTCCACCAACAGACCTGCCTTGTCCCGCACGATTGAATTGCGGCCATCCGCCCCGATCACGAGCTCGGCATCGATCTCCAGCGGCCCGTCGGACGTATCCACCACGAGACCCGCAACAACGCCATCGCGCTCGCGCAGACCCGAGACACCTGCATTCATGAGCAGCGTGAAATTCTCATATTGCCCTGCCTTGCCGGCAAGAAAGCTTAGGAAATCCCATTGCGGCATGAAGGCGATGAAACGGTTTCTCGCAGGCAGCCGGGAAAAATCGGCGATGGTGACCGTCTGACCCGCAATCTCGGCATGAAGTTTCTGCGCTCTCGTATGCGGCAGCGCCAGAAACTCCCGAATGAAGCCTAGCTGCTCAACAATATCGAGAGTGGAAGGATGAATGGTATCGCCCCGAAAATCGCGCAGGAAATCGCCATGCTTTTCAACGATGGTGACATCGATACCTGCTCTCGCAAGGAGGAGCCCGAGCATGAGCCCGGCAGGGCCAGCGCCGGCAATGGCAACCCTTGTGATGATCCGCTTCCGCTCTGGCATTTCGGCGTCAAGGCCCCCGGCAACCATACGATCCCCCACCACCATCAAGTCTTTTGCGCAGGTAAGGCCACGTTTTTCGGTTGCGGCCACCCCTGTGCGTCGAACCGGAACAACATGTCGGACCTGGCGAAGATAAAGGCGAATGCCATGGCCGTCCACATGCCGAGCAGCAGCCCGGCCGCCACATCGCTCGGATAATGCGCGCCGACAATGACACGTGAGACGCCGATCACAAGGGCAAGCAGAAGAAACGCCCAGCGAAAGCGCGGCATAAGCATGGCAAAGACACCGAAAAACGCCCCGGCAGCCGTGGAATGGCCGGAAGGAAAGCTTTCATAAAGATTGTCTCCGGTGAAGGGTGTGAGGCTATACGCCCCCATTTCCAGAAGGAGCTCCGGTCGCGCCCGGCCGATCAGGAACTTTAGCGTATGAACGAGAATGCTCGCGGTCCCGATTGTCAGAAAGAAATAGGAGAGAAGCCGCCACGCTGTCCGCAACCGGCCATGATAGGTCTGCGCGCTGAGAACCCGCGCCGCGACATAGGCGAGAATGGCCAGCGCGCCGGTGGAATAAAGCATCCAGCGGAAAGTTCCGAAATCGGTAATCGCGCGATTAAAGGACACCACTGCACCGGGCAACGCCTGCGCGCTTTCCGAGAGGCGCGGATCAAAAGGGACAAAGGCCGCAACCAGCACAAGGCTCGCCGCAAAAATCCATCCGCTGGAAACGAGAAAACGCCGCATCAATATCCTCTCATCGTTTTTCTTGCATATGGCTTTGCCATCCGCAAAAACAATAGGCTGGCTTTGTCCTTGTTATGGCTTGTTTTCGCGGGTAGAGGCTAAGCATATAGCCCGAAAACGTGCAGTACCTTCGGGAGAACGGCACGCCCGAAGAATTGCGATCAGCAACGGACCGACGGACTGAAAATGACGAATGCCAGTGAAATGCCCCGCAAGCTGACGATCTTGGGTTCGACGGGTTCGATCGGCTCCAATACGCTGGATGTGGTCCGTCAACTGGGCGGCAGGGGCCAATTCGAGATCGTGGCTTTGACCGGCGCCGGGAATATCGCCCTTCTGGCGGAGCAGGCGCGACAATTCGGCGCGGAGCTTGCCGTTACCGCCGAGGACGACAAATACGAAGACCTCAAGTCCGCTCTCGCAGGAACGGGCATAAAGACCGCGGCAGGCAAATCCGGTCTTGAAGAGGCGGCTTCGATGGATGCCGGCTGGGTGATGGCGGCCATTGCCGGAACCCCCGGTCTCGCCCCCACGGTGACTGCGGCCAGGCGTGGCGCAGATATCGCCCTCGCCAACAAGGAGTGCCTCGTTTCGGCGGGCGATGTTTTTATACGCACGGTCAAGCAGGGTGGCGGCAGGCTGATCCCGGTCGACAGCGAGCACAGCGCAATCTTCCAGTGCCTCACGGGCGATCACAGAGAGGCTGTGGAACGCATCATCCTGACGGCTTCCGGCGGCCCGTTCCGGACATGGTCGCGCGAAGAAATGGCCAATGTCACGGCGGACGTCGCCCGCGCCCATCCCAACTGGTCAATGGGGTTGAAGGTTTCCATCGGCAGCGCCTCCATGTTCAACAAGGGACTGGAGATGATCGAGGCGAAATATCTCTTCGATCTCAGGCCCGATCAGGTTGAGGTAATAGTCCATCCGCAGTCGATCGTGCATTCGATGGTTGGCTACAGCGACGGCTCTTATATCGCGCAGCTCGGATCTCCCGATATGCGCACCGCCATTTCTTACGCCCTTACCTATCCTGAGCGCGGACAGCTGAACGTCGAACGGCTGGATTTCGCAAAACTGGCGAGGCTCGATTTCGAGGCGCCGGATGAAGCACGGTTCCCGGCACTTCGGCTGGCGCGAACCGCGCTGGAGCGCGGCGGCTTACAGGGTGCCGCCCTGAACGCCGCCGAGGAGACCGCCTTTCACGCCTTCGTCGACGGCGCCATCGGTTTCCTCGATATGGCGGACATCGTGGAAACGGTCATGGACCGGATGGATGACGGCCGCAGCGCTGGCACGATCGAAGATGTATTCGCGGCAGATGAGGAAGCTCGCCGCCATGCCGGCGAACTCATCTCCACCAAAGAAAAGGCCGCGTAAACGCGGCCCGATTTCCCTATCCGAAGAGTTTCCTTACGCCACCGCACGCGCCAGCGCACAATGCGACCAGAGTTGATGCAGCGCGCCGACCAGATGCTCGATGTCCGCGTCGCTATGCAGCGGGGTCGGGGTGATGCGCAGACGCTCGGTCTTACGCGGCACCGTCGGATAATTGATCGGCTGCACATAGACGCCGTGACTGTCGAGCAGGATATCAGATATCCATTTGCACTTGGCAGCATCGCCCACCATGACCGGCACGATGTGGCTTGGATTATCCATATGCGGAATGCCGCGCGCATCGAGAAGTCCACGCAGCTTCCGCACGCGGTCCTGATGACGGGCCCGCTCGAAAGGGCTTGCCTTCAGATGCTGGATCGAAGCAATCGCTCCGGCGGCGAGCGACGGCGGCAATGCCGTGGTGAAGATGAAGCCGGAAGCGAAGGAGCGGATGAAATCGCAGACCGCGGTGGAGCCGGTAATGTAACCGCCCATGACGCCGAAGGCCTTGCCGAGCGTTCCCTCGATGATCGTCAGGCGATCCATCAGGCCTTCGCGCTCGGCTATGCCGCCGCCGCGCGGGCCGTACATGCCCACAGCGTGGACTTCATCGAGATAGGTCATGGCGCCATAACGATCGGCAAGATCGCAGATTTCGCTGATCGGCGCGATATCGCCGTCCATGGAATAAACGGATTCGAAAGCGATGAGCTTCGGCGCGTTCGGATCAGCGGCCTGGAGCTTGGCCTCGAGGTCCTCGAGATCATTGTGCTTCCAGATCACCCGCTCACAACGGCCATAACGGATGCCCTCGATCATTGACGCATGGTTGAGCGCGTCCGAAAAGATGATCAGGCCAGGTATCTTCTGGCCGAGCGTGCCGAGGGTAGCCCAGTTGGACACATAGCCTGAGGTGAAGATCAGCGCCGATTCCTTGCCATGGAGGTCAGCAAGTTCGCGCTCGAGCAGGACGTGATAGTGGTTGGTGCCAGAAATATTCCGGGTGCCTCCCGCACCCGCGCCACAGTGATCAATGGCGGCTTTCATGGCTTCGACAACCTTCGGGTTCTGGCCCATGCCGAGATAGTCGTTGGAACACCAGACAGTAACGTCCTTGCGTTCACCATTGGCGTTATACCGGGTCGCGCGGGGGAAATTGCCCTGCTGGCGTTCGATATCCGCAAACACGCGATAGCGTCCCTCAGAATGCAGGCTTTGCAGTTCCGTCGTGAAAAATGCCTCGAAGTCCATGCCATGCTCCAGAATTGACCAGCTCGTTCTCTGCCTCGTTGCCGGGACCGTCAACCCTTCCGGGCTATTTTAGCCGCCACTGCGTCAATTCGCCGTTGTTTTGAACCATTCCAATAAACCGTTTATAGCCGCTCATGAAAAGTGCAAAATTGATTCACATCAAAAAAGCGGAATTTTGGAACCTTTTTTGCGCCGCGCCGTTGTTTGGGGCACAATCGATTTACGCTCGGAGGAATGCCTTAAGTGGAGGCTTCCCTAATCGACATCGAATTGTTAGTTATCTGTGGCGGTCGGAGGTAGCAGTCGCCGCAGATAAATATGGGACGCCTACCGAGCCAAAGAGCTCATTGTAACGTTGGAGAGAGTTTCATGAAAAAGGCAATCATATTTGCGCTGGTCGGCCTGTCGCTTGCAAGCTGCACGCAGACTGAAAAGGGTGCTTCGATTGGTGCCGTTTCCGGCGCCGTTATCGGTGGCGCGGTCACTGGCAACGTTCGTGGCGCAGCTGTTGGCGCAGCGATCGGTGGCGTCGGTGGTGCTTTGATTGGCAACGCTTCCGAGCCGGGCTATTGCTATTACCGCGACCAGTACGGCCAGCGTTACACGGCACGTTGCCGCTAATCGCTTCGCGAAATACCGTTGCACAGAAGCCCCGGTCATCCGGGGCTTTTTGCGTTATGGGCTGCAAAACAGATGCCGAGGGTCCTCAAAGCCGTTTATTTATGATTAAATTGCAATGTTAACGGAGAGGAAACGGGTTAGGGCGACAATAAAGGCTCAACCATAAAGCAGCTTATGCGAAGAACACGAACTAACCCGAAGACAGGTATTGCGTATCGGAAAGCTGGCACCGCGCTTGCGGTTGCTGTGACGTTCGCCCTGTATCCGGCTTTTGCGCGTGATGCCTTTGCCTTTAAACTGTTCGGCATGCGCCTGTGGGGTTCGGAAGAACCGGAGGTCGAGGTTATCAACCCCGTCAAATATGCCGTCACGCTCAACGCTCCCGACGCCGACAAATCCCTGACGGACAGCCTCGAAAACAGTTCCCTTCTTTTGGCCGACAAGGACAAGCCTGCCTCAGGCGATCTAGGACTCCTGATAAAGGCAAGGGACGACAGGGACAGGCTGATTGCAGCGCTTTATGAAAACGCCCGCTATGGCGGTATTGTCAATGTCACCGTGGCCGGGAGGAATGTCGACGACCTGCCGCCCAACCCGGTTTTCGACCATAGCGCGCCCGTTCCCGTGGTCATGACCGTTACGCCCGGTCCCAAATTCACACTCGGCAATATCCGTCTCCAAGGCGACGTCACAGGCCGCAATCTCGAGGAATACGGCCTGACGACGGGCGGCGATGCCGGCTCCCTGGCGATCATCCGCGCCGGCAACAAGCTGATCGATGATCTGAAGGCCGAAGGCCGCCCGCTTGCCAAGCTGACGAAACGCGAGGCCGTTGCAAACCATGCGACAAACACTGTCGACATCACCATGGCGGCCGAAGGCGGCCCCGTCGCCCCACTCGGCACGGTCACCGTCACCGGTGAAAAAACCGTCGATGGGGATTTCATCCGCCGCTATTCGCGCCTCAATGGCGGCGAGCCCTATTCGCCGGAAAAACTGCGCAAGGCCGCCGATCGCCTGCGCCAGCTCGGTGTTTTTTCCAGCCTGACGATCAAGGAGGCAGGAACGCTCGCCCGCGACGGCACCATTCCGTTGACCATCGAAGTGTCCGAAGGCAAGCACCGCTATTTCGGCGTCGGCGCACAATATTCCACCACCGAAGGCATTGGTCTTCAAGGCTACTGGGGCCACAGAAACCTGTTCGGCCAGGCCGAATCGCTGCGCATCGAGGGCTCGGTCTCGCGCATTGCAGAGGCATCGAGCGTGGAAGGCATGGACTATTCGGCGGGCATTACCTTTACGAAGCCCGGAATGTTCAATCCCCGCACGACATTCAAGACCAGCCTGATTGCCAAGACCGAGCATCCGGACACCTACGAAGCCAAGACGCTGACTGGGACTGCCGGTTTCAGTTATGAACTAAACGATACCGACACGGCTGCCGCGGGCCTGGAGGTGCAGTGGGCCGATACAGACGACGCCTTCGGAAAGAACGAATATCTTACCACGTCCATTCCGCTGGAATTCGTTCGCGATACCCGCGACGACAAGCTCAACCCGACCGAAGGCTTTCGTGCATCGGTGGCCGCCAAGCCCAGCTATGAGGCCCTGAACGGGACCTTCTTCTCCTCTTTCGAAGGTTCGGTTACCGGGTACAAGGGGCTGGGCGCCGAAGACAGGCTGATCATGGCCGGAAAACTGTCGGGCGGCGTGCTCGTCGGCGGAAGCGACCTGCAGGACATCCCCACCACCCGCCGCTTTTATGCCGGGGGCGGCGGGTCGGTGCGCGGCTATAGCTATCAGGAAATATCGCCTTATAATGCGGCAGGCGACGCGACCGGCGGTCGCTCCTATGTCGTTGGCTCCATTGAAGCCCGCATCAAGGTCACCGACACGATCGGTATCGTACCATTTATCGATGCGGGTGTGGTCTCTGAAGACGTGACCCCGGACTTTTCCGACATTCGGGCTGGCGCCGGTATCGGGCTGCGTTACGCGACACCCTTCGGGCCTCTGCGTCTGGATGTCGCCACGCCGCTCGACAAATACGATGGCGGCAACAGTTTCGGCATTTATGCTGGCATCGGTCAGTCTTTTTAAACGCCGCAGTCGAACACCCTTGCAACAGAGTGTAGATTACCCTTTATGAAAACGTTGATTCGATTGCTGAAATGGCTGGGCTACGCTGCCTTGTGCGGCGTGGTACTTCTGTTGCTTGCAGCCTTTTTCGTCGGTTTTACGCCGATGGGCGCGAGAATAGCCGCAAAGCAGATTTCATCGCTTGTATCGACACCCGATCAGATAATCGAGATTTCTCCGCCCAGCGGGCTTTTGACGGGGCATCTGAGGCTCGACAACGTCACTCTTTCGGATCGGCAGGGCCCTTATGCCCGCGTGAACCAGATCGCCGTCGACTGGTCACCCTTCTCGCTTCTTGCCGGCACCTTCCATGCGGACCGGGTATCGGCGGGATCGATCGATGTCCAGCGCCAACCGGTTCCGGTGGAGGAAACGACGAGCAAAAGCTCCGGTAGTTCCTCTCTGCCGATTGAAATAGCGATCGACAATTTCAGCTTTCCCGATATTCGTCTCGGTCAGCCCCTTCTCGGCCGCCCCTTTGAACTGACGGCCGAAGGCAACCTCAAGGCCGCCAGCGACGATATCAGACTGTCGCTCACGGCCCACCGGCTGAATGCCCCGGATGCGGCCGTTAACGCCGACATCGCATTTCTTCCCAACGAAAATGTCCTGAAGCTGAAAGCGGAGATGCGGGAGCCTGAGGGCGGACTTCTTGCCACGCTGCTGTCTCTGCCCGGCACACCTGCGGTCGCCATCGACCTTAACGGCGAAGGACCGCTTTCAAACTGGACCGGCAGCATGCGCGGCAACGTCGCTGGTAACCCTGTTGTCAACGTCACCGGCCGGCACCTCCTCGCGGAGGATGGCACCCGCCGCATCGAAGTTGCGGGTGGCGGCCAGCCCGATCTGCTTCTGCCGCCCGCCTTCCGGCAGCTTTTTGCCGGTGAGACAAAGCTCGACGCAAACGCCACCCTTTCCCCACAGGGGCGCATCGAAATCGGCAGCAGTACACTGGAAACCGGCTCCTTGCTGCTGACGGCCTCCGGCACCATTGATCCGAACGGCCAGAACGACCTTGCCGCCAACCTCATCGGCACAGCCGGGCCCGTCGATTTTCGCTGGCCGCTGAGCGATGGGGAGGTGCAGGCCCTCATCAACGGCCTCGATCTTTCGTTAAAGGGTGGGGCAGACGCCGCACATCTTGACACGACCGTTTCCCTGCGCAGCCTCTCTTTGCCGCAAGGCAGGCTGGACGACGTCAAACTGACGGCGCAAAGCGCTGATCTCAATATCGCTGACCGGAGCGGCACAATCGCCACCGCTCTCTCCGTAGCGCAATCGTCCTTTGTCAGCCCGGATATTGATCGGCTGGTGCGTGCGCCGCTCACCATCAATGCACCGCTCCGCCTGAGCCCATCCGCCATCGGCTTTGACAGCGCGACGCTTGAAAGCGCCAGCGTTGGCGGAACACTGAACGGCAGTTTTGACCTTACCGGCAACCGCCTCACCTCAAGCGTGCAGCTCTTCGCACTGCCCGCTACCCTTCCACCGGCTCTCGCGGAAAAGTTTGACACCACCATCGCCCTCCAGGGCGATGTCGACGTGACCATCGGTGGACGCACCAGCGTTGAAAACCTCGTCGTCAAGTCGGGAACGATTGAGGCGACAGGCAATGCCGGTCTCGAAAACGATGCATTGAGCGCCAGCCTGACGGGTAAATTTCTCGCTCTTGAAAAGTTGACGCCACAGGCAAAGGGCGTCGCCGATTTTGCGATCGAGGCCACCGGCGCGCTGGCAGCGCCGGATTTCAACTTGACCCTGACTTCCGAGAGCGCAATCCTTGCCGGACGTACGCTTGAATCATTGCAAGTCAATGCGACAGGCAAGGCCGATCCCGCCGCTCCTCAGGCGAAACTTACCGCCAGCGGCAGCCTTGACCGACAGAAGATCGATGCCAATGCCGAATTGGTGCAAACCGAAAACGGCACTGCGATTCCCGAGCTGCGCGTGGCGGTAGGCCGGAATATCTTGAACGGGCAACTGCAATTCTCGCAGCAGTTTCTGCCATCCGGCAATCTTTCCTTCAACTTTCCCGACCTTGCGCTACTCGCCGCTCTCGCTGCGCAGCAGGCGGATGGCGATATTGCCGGCGACATCGCCCTTAGCAACGCCAATGGCCGGATCGCCGCGACGATCAAAGCCAATGGCAGCAGCATCCGTCAGGGCACGACAACGATCTCCGGGTTGGCGGCCGATATTTCAATAGACGACCTTCAGGCAATCGCCATCAACGGCAAGGTCAACGCCGATACCGTCAACGCCGGCGCGGCTGCGATATCTGACCTGAAAGCCACAATCGGTCATTCCGGCACAACGACGCAGTTCGACGTCAACGCGCGTTACGACAACGCACCGCTGGTGGTGAATGGCAGCACCGAGACGGGCGGATCGCCCATGACGGTAAGACTCGGCGCCTTTTCCGCCGCGCCCAAGGGCATTGCCGTGCGCCTTGAAAAACCCACCACCATTGCCATCCAGAACGGTACGGCCCGGATCTCCGATTTGACCATCATCACGGGCGAAGGACGTGTCGAGGTCAACGGCACCGCCGGGTCGACGCTTGATATCAATGCCGATATCCGTTCGCTGCCCGCAAGTCTCGCAAATGCCTTTGCCACCGGACTGGATGCGGCGGGCAGCATCTCCGGCACGGTGAAGGCCAAGGGTGCGGCATCGAACCCTGCGGTCGACTATAATCTCAATTGGGTAAATGCCGAGGTCGCGCAGACGCGCGCGGCGGGTCTCGCCGCCCTCGGCATCAAGGCGAACGGTCAATTTTCCGGTGGTACCCTTCAGATCGACACGAATGTCTCCGGTCAGGGCGGCATGGCGCTTTCAGGCGGCGGCTCGCTCGGTATCGCCGGCAATCGTCCGCTTTCGATGGCGTTTTCCGGCAGACTGCCTTTCTCAGCCGTCGCGGCACAAACAGCAGCGCAGGGCCTCGATGTGAATGGCACCGCCGCCATCGACGTGAAGATTTCCGGCAGCGCTTCCGCACCTGTCATTAGCGGCAGCATCACCACTGATGGCACGCGCCTGACTGACGTGCGCCGAAACCTGACCATCAACGATCTGGGCGCCACCATCACCTTCGACCGTGATCGTGCCGTCATCTCCCGATTGACCGGCAGGCTGGCAGGCGGTGGAACGATCTCGGGAACCGGCAGCGTCGGCATAACCGGTGGTTCGGGTTTTCCTGCCGATATATCGATTACGCTTAATCGCGCCGGTTACAACGACGGCACGCTGGTAACGACAGTGGTGAGCGGCACGCTGACGCTGAAAGGCCCGTTGCTGAATTCCCCCGTGCTGGGCGGCAACCTGACGCTGGACAGAAGCGCCGTCACCATTCCGGAGAAGCTGCCGGCCTCACTGACGGAGATCGACGTCAAGCACAAGAACGCACCACCCAAGGTACGCGCGCAGGCCAAGGCGCTTGGAGCCGATCAGGGCGGCAGCGGCAGCTCGTCCACCATCAATCTCGATCTGCAGGTCAATGCACCGAGCGGTATATTCGTGCGCGGTCGGGGTATCGATGCAGAACTGACCGGCAATCTGACGATCCGTGGCACCGCAGCGGTTCCGGTCATTTCCGGCGGCTTCGAAATGCGTCGGGGCAGGCTTGAAATCCTCACTCGCCGCCTTGATTTCACGACAGGAAATATCAGTTTCGGTGGCGGCCTCGTTCCGGTCCTCGACATGAAGGCGGACTCAACGGTTGGTTCAACGACCATCACCGTATCTGTTTCCGGTACTGCCAACGATCCGACCTTTGCGTTCTCCTCGGCTCCCGCTCTGCCACAGGATGAGGTGATGGCACAGCTGATCTTCGGCCAGTCCATGTCAAAACTATCCGCGCTGCAGATCGCACGGTTGGCGGATGCCGCCGCTCAACTGGCCGGCGGGCGTTCCACATCGCTGTTCGACAAGCTCAGAAGCAATCTCGGCGTCGATGATCTTGATATTTCGACCGATTCCGAAGGACAGGCCCGTGTTTCCGCCGGTAAATACCTGAACGAAAGAACCTATCTGGAGCTGCAGCAAAGCGGCGAATCCGGCGCAAAAGCCATCATCAATCTCGACGTAGGACGCGGTGTGAAGCTGCGCGGGGAAGCGGGCGGCGATGGCGAAGGCGCAGCAGGCATATTTTACGAGAAAGAGTATTGAGATGGTTCGCATTTAGGTTTGCGAAACCATCTCATGCTAGGAATCTTCCATTGAAGGCGGAAATATTGTTTCCGGCTGTTCAGGCACCAGGCAGAACGCCAAATTCGCATTGCAAGTGTCGGTGCACTTGCGCCGGCCTCCACAGCGAGCATTGGGAAGAATTCTGATGGCAATGATTAACTCTACCAATTTTGGCGGTGAGACGCTCGAAATCATCGCATTCCGCCTGCATGATCAGGAATTCTGCGTGAAGACGACGACCATTCGCGAAATCCGCGGCTGGGCGCCTTCGACGCCCATTCCCCACGCACCGAAAGACGTCATCGGCGTCATGAACCTGCGCGGCTCTGTTATCCCGATCATCGATCTGGCTCACAAACTCGGCATGAAAAGCACCGTTGCCAATGAGCGCAGCGCAATCGTAGTGGCCGAAGTGCATAACATGGTCATCGGCATGCTGGTGGATCGCGTTTCAGACATTCTGACGATCCCGGCAAACCAGGTCCAGCCGGTTCCCGAAATTTCAGCCTCCTTCGACAAGTCCTATTCCGAAGGGATCATCGCCAACGAACATGGCATGATCTGCTTCCTGAACCTTGCGAAAATGTTCAAGGGCACTGAGGCGGAAGATCTCGCGGCCTGACAAGGTCTGCGCAGGCCTCGCTGAAGAATGATAAGGAACAATCCAGACCGCCGGAGCACCTGCCGGCGGTTTTGTTTTTTCTTTCAAGCATTTTATTAAATAAGAACATTTTAATATTATAGATATCTAATATTAACGCCATAGATCAGTACCGCGCCGGTAAGCCTATTACGCGGGCCGATACCTGACCCAGGGCCAACATAGAGAAGTGCCTGCATTGCTGCCTTCGGCGGCAAAACCTGTTCGGTGTTCAACGTGATATGGCGTGGACCGCATCTTCTTTGCGGCTTGCCGCGCCGTGGGCTGACTTTGGGGGACTTGTAATGCTGGGGTTAGGAAAAAGCGCAGACAGTAGAAATATGCTCGATGCGATATCAAGATCGCAGGCGGTCATCGAATTCGATCTCAAAGGTAATATCCTCACCGCAAATAAGAATTTCTGCGCGGCACTGGGTTACGATCTCACCGAGATCGTCGGTAAGCACCACCGCATATTCTGCGACAGCGAGCTTGCCGCGTCTCGCGCCTATCAGGAATTCTGGGACTCTCTCGCCCGTGGCGAGTTTCAGGCCAGGGAATTTCGCCGTATCCGCAAGGACGGCTCGGTGATCTGGATCGAGGCCTCCTACAACCCGGTTTTCCGTTCGGGCAAGCCCTATAAAGTGGTCAAGATCGCCACAGATATCACCGCAAAAAAGATCACGGCCGCGGAAGATGCGGGCAAACTGGAGGCGCTCTCCCGCTCGCAAGCCACCATTGAGTTCTTTCCTGACGGTACGATCATCACCGCCAATCCAAACTTCTGCGCTGCGGTGAACTATGACCTCAAGGAAATCGAGGGCAGGCACCACCGCATGTTCTGTGATCCTGCCTATGCCGCCTCGTCCGCCTATGCAAATTTCTGGCAACGACTGGCATCAGGCGAATTCATCTCGGACGAGTTTGTCCGCTACGGGAAGAACGGCAAGGAAATATGGATCCAGGCCGCCTATAATCCGGTTGTCGATGAAACCGGTAAAGTGGTGAAGGTGGTGAAATTTGCCACCGACGTCACACCGCGCATGAGCGCCATTCGCATGCTTGCAGATGCCCTGCGGGCGCTGGCCGAAGGCGACCTTTTGCAACGCATCGACAACAGCTTCGTGCCCAGCATGGAAAAACTGCGGGCAGATTTCAACGAGGTCGTCGCCAAGCTGCAGGCCACGATGCAGACGATCGCGCATAATGCCTCGACAATCGCATCCGGATCCGGCGAAATCCGCATCGCCGCCGATCAGCTCTCGCAACGCACCGAACAGCAAGCCGCCTCGCTGGAGGAGACCGCTGCGGCGCTGGAGGAGATCACCACCACCGTAACCGATGCAAGCCACCGCGCAGGTGAGGCCGGTAAACTGGTGCTGCGGACAAGAGAACATGCCGAGCATTCCGGCGACATCGTTCAGCAGGCAATTTCCGCCATGGATGCGATTTCGAGGTCCTCGGGCGAAATCACCAACATCATCGGCGTTATAGACGACATCGCTTTCCAGACCAATCTTCTGGCCCTCAATGCGGGCGTCGAAGCAGCGCGCGCCGGGGAAGCGGGCAAGGGGTTCGCCGTCGTCGCACAGGAGGTCCGGGAACTCGCACAGCGATCCGCCGTTGCCGCCAAGGAGATCAAATCCCTCATCAACACCTCTCGCGAGCAGGTCTCCAACGGCGTGGATCTGGTGGGCAGAACCGGCGACGCCCTGCGGGACATCCAGGCGCAGATGGGCGAGATCGACACGAACGTCTCGGCCATCGTTGAAGCATCCCGCGAACAGGCGAACGGTCTCAGGGAGATCAATCAGGCCGTCAACGTCATGGATCAGGCCACCCAGAAAAACGCCGCGATGGTAGAAGAAACCACCGCTGCGAGCCACGGGCTCGCTACAGAAGCGGAAAATCTGCATGAATTGCTGCGGCAGTTCAGAATCGCGCACGACACGTCACCCGCACGCCCCGTCGACAAGAAACCAGCCGTCCTCACCAGGCTGCCGGCGCCGCAACCGCGATATGCTGCTTTACCAAGGTCTCATGGAAACGCAGCAGCCGAATGGGCGGAGTTCTAAGGGTCTCTTTGAAGTCTGAAGGCCGTCGGGAACGGCGGCCTCTACGTCATAAAATGATACGATCCGCCCTGGTGAAGATCTCAAAATCTTCACCCCGCACGAGTGCGACAAGGGTGATACCCGAGCTTTCAGCGGTTTCGATGGCGAGCGCAGTGGGTGCAGAAATCGCCGCCAGAATGGGACTGCCAAGAATGGCGGTCTTTTGGACCATTTCTACCGACAGGCGGCTGGTCACAACCACAATGCCCCCATTCGGCGGTAGGCCTGCATTGACAACTGCACCTGCAAGCTTGTCGAGCGCATTATGGCGACCGACGTCTTCACGAACAGCAAGCAGCCCCTTTTGAGGATTGTAGAAACCCGCGCCGTGAACCGCTCTCGTTTCGCGATTAAGGCTTTGCGCTTCATTCAGTGCTTTCATCGCAGCAACAATGTCGGCCCCGTCGACGGAGAGTTCAGAGCCGCTCAGGACCGGGACCACTCGGACCGCCTGTTCTATCGATTCGATGCCACAAAGACCGCAGCCGACAGGGCCTGCCATATGCCGCCGTCTCGCCCTGAGCGTATCCGCATTGGCATCCTGCAAATCCACCTGAACGTCGAAGCCCTGCCCCGCCTCGATCACCTCGATTGACCGGATTTCCGCCCGTGTGGATATGATGCCTTCCGTCAGACTAAATCCGACTGCAAAATCGACAAGATCTGCGGGGCTGGCCATCATCACGGCATGGGTGCTGCCACCATAGGAAAAAGCAACCGGCACTTCCTCGGGCACCGCTCTATCGCCCTCGATCAGGGTCCCTGACCGCAACGCGGTTCTCGCGACCCCTCTGTAGCTCGCTTTTGCCGACACGCCGACCACTCCTCCATCACCAAATCTGCTTCGTGTTGCGCACCCGAGCAGCATTTCTTCGGGATATCACATCTAACCGAAAGCTCTGAAAATCGGAATCGGTTTCCGAGGCTGCCCGGTTGAAACACAATCGTTGAAGCGCGCCTTTGCTAGACTCATGTTCCGTAGGCGAATAATTGATGCAACCCGGTCAACGTGATTTTGAAGCTTATGTGGGCACGCTGAGGAGGACGAAAGCAATCGTACTCGCTGACCCGTTAAGCAGCAGGTCAAAACAAAAAAGCGACCGAGACGGCCGCTTTCTGGTTCGGATTTTTTGTGGGCAGTCATTCTTTCGAACCCGCCCGGTGCTTTCAAGCAGCGACGAGAACCTCATGCAGGTTCGTCAGTTCGTAAAGGTGCTTTTCAAGCTTGGTCAGATGCTCGTGGTGATGATTGCCTTCTTCGATTTCGGCCTTGGCCGCATCGATGCGACGCTGCAACGTGTCGGGAGACATGTCATCGGCCGAAACAGCGGATTCGGCAAGAAGCGTGCAGCCCGTCGGGAGAATATCGGCGAAGCCACCGAAGACGACATATTTATGCGTTTCACCAGAAGCGAACTTCACCGTGACCAAACCCGGCTTGATCGTGGTCATCGTCGGCGCATGGTTGGCCAGAACGGTCATTTCACCCAGCGTGGCCGGGATGACGACTTCCGTAACCGTTTCGGAAACGAGCAGACGCTCCGGGGAAACGAGATCGAATTTGAAACTGTCAGCCATGGCTATTCACTTCTTTTCAATTACGCGGGCGTCACGGACTTGTCTGTTACAACGCCGACAAAGCCTTATCGGTTTCGCCACCATTGTCGGCAAGGCGCGCGGCTGAACCACGCGCCCGCCAATTCATGATCAGGCAGCTTCGGCAGCCAGCTTCTTGGCCTTTTCAATGGCTTCTTCCATCGAACCGACCATGTAGAAGGCAGCTTCCGGCAGGCTGTCATATTCACCATTGACCAAGCCCTTGAAGCCCTTGATCGTGTCTTCGAGCGCAACGAGCTTGCCCGGCGAACCGGTGAAGACTTCGGCAACGAAGAACGGCTGCGACAGGAAGCGCTCGATCTTGCGGGCGCGGGCAACCGTCAGCTTGTCTTCTTCCGACAGTTCGTCCATGCCGAGGATGGCGATGATGTCCTGAAGAGCCTTGTAGCGCTGCAGGGTCGACTGAACCTTACGAGCCACTTCATAGTGTTCTTCGCCGACGATCATCGGGTCGAGCATGCGCGAGGTGGAGTCGAGCGGGTCAACAGCCGGGTAGATGCCCTTTTCAGCGATCGAGCGCGACAGAACCGTCGTGGCGTCCAGGTGGGCGAACGAGGTAGCAGGAGCCGGGTCGGTCAAGTCGTCGGCGGGGACGTAAATGGCCTGAACCGAGGTGATCGAACCCTTGGTCGTGGTGGTGATGCGTTCCTGCATCTGGCCCATGTCGGTTGCCAGCGTCGGCTGATAACCCACAGCCGAAGGAATACGGCCGAGCAGAGCCGACACTTCCGAACCAGCCTGCGTGAAGCGGAAGATGTTGTCCACGAAGAACAGAACGTCCTGGCCTTCGTCACGGAAGTTTTCAGCGATCGTCAGACCGGTCAGAGCGACGCGAGCGCGGGCGCCCGGCGGTTCGTTCATCTGGCCGTAAACCAGCGCAGCCTTGGAGCCTTCGCCACCACCGAGCTTGTTGACGTTCGATTCGATCATTTCGTGGTAGAGGTCGTTACCTTCACGGGTACGCTCACCAACGCCGGCGAATACCGAGTAACCGCCGTGTGCCTTGGCAACGTTGTTGATGAGTTCCATGATGAGAACGGTCTTGCCAACGCCGGCGCCGCCGAACAGGCCGATCTTACCACCCTTGGCGTAAGGAGCCAGAAGGTCGACGACCTTGATGCCGGTGACGAGAATCTGTGCTTCGGTCGACTGTTCGACGTAAGCAGGAGCGTCCTGATGGATGGCGCGCTTGGAAGCGGTCACGATCGGACCAGCTTCGTCAACCGGCTCGCCGATGACGTTCATGATACGGCCGAGCGTTTCCGGGCCAACCGGAACGGAGATCGGAGCGCCGGTGTTCGAAACGCTCTGACCGCGGACCAGACCTTCGGTCGAGTCCATGGCGATCGTACGAACGACGTTTTCACCGAGGTGCTGCGCGACTTCCAGAACCAGGCGGTTGCCGTTGTTCTCGGTTTCGAGCGCGTTCAGGATCGGAGGCAGTTCGCCTTCGAACGCCACGTCGACAACAGCGCCGATAACCTGGGTAACCTTGCCCGCGCCGTTCACCGCTGCGGTTTTCTTGGGGGTAGCTGCCTTAGCCATTATCCTTACCCTCTTTCCTTACCTCAGAGCGCTTCCGCGCCCGAAATGATTTCAATGAGTTCCTTGGTGATCTGAGCCTGACGCTGACGGTTGTAGGACAGCGTCAGCTTGTTGATCATCTCACCGGCATTGCGCGTTGCGTTATCCATCGCGCTCATCTTGGCGCCCATTTCACCGGCAACGTTTTCGAGCAGAGCCCGAAAAACCTGAACCGAAATGTTGCGCGGAATAAGGTCTTCCAGAATAGAAGCCGCATCCGGCTCATATTCATAGACAGCGTTCTGCGTTGCTGCATCCTCTTCCACAACAGGCGTTGCGGCCGGAATGAGCTGCAGGCCGGTCGGGATCTGGCTGATGACGGACTTGAATTCCGAATAGATCAGCGTGCAGACATCGAACTCACCGGCGTTGAAGAGCGAGATCACCTTCTTGGCGATCTGGTCGGCATTTTCGAAACCAACCTTCTTCACGTCGCGCAGCTCGATGCGCTCGATGATGTTGGCTGCAAATTCGCGACGCAGGGCGTCGTAACCCTTCTTGCCGACCGTAATGATCTTGACCGTCTTGCCTTCCGAAATCAGCTTGCGGGCGTGATCGCGGGCAAAACGGGCGATTTGCGAGTTGAAACCGCCGCAAAGACCACGCTCAGCCGTGCAGACGACGAGCAGATGCACGTCGTTCTTGCCGGTGCCGGTCATCAGCGCCGGAGCAACGTCCGCCTCGACCGCATTCGCGATGTTGGCAAGAACGGCGCTCATGCGCTGAGAATAAGGCCGGGCGGCCTCCGCAGCTTCCTGGGCGCGCCGAAGCTTCGCCGCGGCGACCATTTTCATCGCCTTGGTAATCTTCTGCGTCGCCTTTACGGAGGCAATGCGGTTTTTCAGATCCTTTAGTGAAGGCATCCGTTATCCGTCCGAGTAAAAGAGCCCTGATTTAAGAGAAAGACTTGGCGAAACTATCAAGAGCGCCCTTGAGCTTGCCCTTGGTATCGTCGCTGATAGCCTTTTCCGTGCGGATGGTGTCGAGGATCGCCTTGCCTTCCGACCGGAGGTAGGAGAGCAGACCCTGCTCGAACTTGCCGACCTGTGCGACCGGAACCTTGTCGAGGTAACCGTTGACGCCGGCGAAGATCACCGCAACCTGTTCTTCCGTCTTGAGCGGCGAGAACTGCGGCTGCTTCAGAAGTTCGGTCAGGCGTGCACCGCGGTTCAGCAGGCGCTGCGTCGAGGCATCGAGGTCCGAACCGAACTGGGCGAAGGCGGCCATTTCGCGATACTGGGCGAGTTCACCCTTGATCGAGCCGGCAACCTGCTTCATCGCCTTGATCTGGGCGGCAGAGCCAACGCGGGAAACCGACAGACCGACGTTAACAGCCGGACGGATACCCTGATAGAACAGGTCGGTTTCAAGGAAGATCTGGCCGTCGGTGATCGAGATCACGTTGGTCGGAATAAAGGCCGAAACGTCGTTACCCTGGGTTTCGATGACAGGCAGAGCTGTCAGCGAGCCGGCGCCCATTTCGTCGGAGAGCTTTGCAGCGCGCTCGAGAAGACGGGAGTGGAGGTAGAAAACGTCGCCCGGATAAGCTTCGCGGCCCGGAGGACGGCGCAGCAGAAGCGACATCTGACGGTAAGCAACGGCCTGCTTGGAAAGGTCGTCGTAACCGATGAGGGCGTGCTTGCCGTTGTCGCGGAAGTATTCGCCCATGGCGCAACCGGCAAACGGTGCCAGGTACTGCATCGGAGCCGGATCGGAAGCGGTCGCAGCAACGATGATCGAGTACTGCAGCGCGCCGCGCTCTTCCAGAACCTTCACGAACTGGGCGACGGTCGAACGCTTCTGACCGATAGCGACGTAGACGCAATAAAGCTTGTCGCCGTCAGGACCATTGTCGTGAATGGCCTTCTGGTTCAGGATCGTGTCGAGAATGATTGCGGTCTTGCCGGTCTGGCGGTCGCCGATGACAAGCTCGCGCTGGCCGCGACCAACCGGGATGAGCGCATCGATGGCCTTGAGGCCGGTCGACATCGGCTCGTGAACCGACTTGCGCGGAATAATGCCGGGAGCCTTGACGTCAACGCGCGAACGCTTGGCGGCGTTGATCGGGCCCTTGCCGTCGATCGGGTTACCGAGCGCGTCAACGACGCGGCCCAGCAGTTCCGGACCAACGGGAACGTCAACGATAGCGCCAGTCCGCTTTACGGTGTCGCCTTCCTTGATGTCACGGTCGGAACCGAAGATAACCACACCGACATTGTCGGCTTCGAGGTTGAGCGCCATGCCGCGGATGCCGCCCGGAAACTCGACCATTTCACCAGCCTGAACATTGTCGAGACCGTAAACGCGAGCAATACCGTCACCGACGGAAAGCACCTGGCCGACTTCCGAGACTTCCGCCTCGTTGCCGAAATTTTTGATTTGATCTTTCAGAATTGCGGAAATTTCCGCGGCGCGGATATCCATCAGCCAACCTCTTTCAGTGCAAGCTTAAGGGTGGAAAGTTTGGTGCGAAGAGACGTATCGATCTGGCGGGAGCCGACCTTGACGATCAGACCACCGAGGATCGAGGGATCGACGGTAACGGAAACCGCCACATCCTTGCCGGTAACGCTCTTCAGCGCCGCCTTCAGTTCAGTTTCCTGCGCCTCGTCGAGCGCATGTGCCGAGGTGACCTCGGCGGTAATTTCGCCGCGGTGGGCGGCAGCAATGGTGCGGTAGGCGCGGATCATGCCGGGAACGGCGAAGAGACGGCGGTTATTCGCAACAACCTTGAGGAAATTCAGCGCAAGACCGGTGATGCCGGCCTTTTCGCAGATAGCGGTGATTGCCTTGAACTGGTCCTCGGCGGAGAACACCGGGCTCGCAACCAGACGCTTCAAATCGTCACTTTCGTCGAGAAGTGCGCCAAACTTGTCCAGTTCGGCCTGAACCGCTTCGACCGTACCCGCTTCCAAAGCAAGCTCGAAAAGCGACGACGCATACCTTTCCGCTACACCGGATGTTCCCTGGGAGGTCTCTGCCACGGGCACTTTTTCCCTGCTAATCGTCCAAGACCATCAGCGATGGGGCTCCACCGCATCAAATTCTTGAAATCGTTTCAATTTCCCCGAAAAAGACCGGAATTCCCCCCTGCCTTTTCCCAATTTCGCGGTCCGTCTAGCATAGGATGCCGGGACTCGCAACACGCGTAATAGCGGAAAGCGCCGTTTGGGCAAGGGGGAATGCGTTAAATTTTCCGATTTCGCTCAGGATGCGGTGCCTGTGCGGCACAAAAGGCAAAAACCCGGCTTCACACCAGCCCGAACACGTAGCTCAACGAGAGTGCGGCGAGCAGAAAGTGCACAACCAGAAGTAAGAGATTCCGCATGCTTGCGCCACCATCCGAGAGGATGGAGAGTATCCCGCCGAACACGCTGAGGCCGAATGCCGCACCGAAGGCGAGATAGACCATGGGCTGAGCGAGAAGCAGGGCGGCGGCGCCGAGGCCCAGATAAAAGCCGGCAAGCGACGAGCGCACCAGCGCATAGCCATCCCGGCGTTCGCCGGCGGGCAGCAGACCGAAAGCGCGAAGCGTCAAGCCGGGTGCGAACATGAAAAACAGCCCGATGATGGCTGATACCACCGCCGCGCCGAAGGCCAATTGTTCGCCGAACTCGGTCGGAAAATAAAACTCCATATCGTTCCCCAAATCATTCTGTTTCCCGCTGGCCTTATGACACGGTCATGACAGCAGGAAAAAGCCCTTCTTTGCTAAAGTTCAAAGGAAACTTTGCGGATCGATATCCAGCTGAACATGCACGCTGCCGCGCTCTTTAGGGCCATTTGCCAGAAGCGTTCGCAGGAACGATTGCATGTCGGAGTTGCGTCGCCCGTGCACCAGCAACCGGAAGCGATGGCGGCCGCGGATGAGCGCGAGCGGCGCTTCCGCCGGGCCAAGCAGCATGATGCCGGTTACCTGCGGGGCCGCAGCCCGCAATCCACGCGCATGTGTCTCCGCCTCTGCGCGCGTATCGGCTGAGACGATGATCGAGGCAAGCCGTCCGAAGGGCGGCAGGACAGCCTTTTCGCGCTCCACGATTTCCCTCTCGTAAAAAGCCGAGGCGTCACCGGAGACGATCGCCTGCATAACCGGATGCTGCGGCTGATAGGTCTGGAGCAGGCCATGACTCTTGCGCCCCGTCCGTCCGGCGCGACCCGTCACCTGCGAAAGCAGCTGGAAGGTTCGCTCCGCCGCACGCGGGTCGCCATTGGCCAGGCCGAGATCGGCATCGACGATGCCAACGAGCGTCATCAGCGGGAAATTATGCCCCTTGGCGACGAGCTGCGTGCCGATGACGATATCCGCCTCGCCTTTGACGATCGCCTCCAGCTCCAACCGCAACCGCTTGACGCCCATGAGATCGGAAGAGAGCACGATGGTGCGGGCATCGGGGAAATGTTTCTCCACCTCTTCGGCGATGCGCTCAACCCCCGGCCCGCAGGCCACGAGATGATCGAAGGTGCCGCATTCCGGGCAATGGTCGGGCGTCGGCTCATTATGGCCGCACTGATGGCACTGCAACTGATTGCGGAAACGATGCTCCACCAGCCAGCTGGAACATTGTGGGCACTGAAAACGATGGCCGCAGACGCGGCACAGCGTCAGCGGCGCATAACCGCGTCGATTAAGGAACAGCAGCGCCTGCTCGCCCTTCTCGATGGTCTTGCCGATTCCGCGCAGCAGGACAGGTGACAGAAACCCTCCCCGCTCTGGCGGGTGACGGCGCATATCGACAAGATGCAGATCGGGCATTGCCGCATCGCCGAAACGCGTATGCAGGTGAATGGTGTTGTAACGCCCCGAACTGCCGTTCACCTGGCTTTCCACCGAAGGCGTGGCCGAAACCAGCACGACGGGGAATTCGGCGATACGCGCCCTCACCACCGCCATGTCGCGGGCATTATAGAAGACACGATCTTCCTGCTTGTAAGCGGGGTCGTGCTCTTCATCGACAATGATGAGACCAAGATTGTCGAACGGCAGGAAAAGCGCCGAACGTGCCCCAGCCACCACCTTCACCTCGCCGGTCACCGCCTGCCGCCAGACCTTTTCGCGCATCCGCGGCGACAGGTCCGAATGCCATTCGGCCGGTTTCGCGCCGAAACGATCCTGGAAACGCTCCAGAAACGCCGCCGTCAACGCGATTTCGGGCAGCAGGATGAGGACCTGCTTGCCTTGCCTGAGCGTCTCGGCCACGGCCTCGAAATAGACCTCGGTCTTGCCGGAGCCGGTCACGCCATCGATGAGCGAGACGTGAAAACCGCCCTTGCGCACATCCTCGAGAATCTCCGATGCCGCCTGTCTCTGCGGGCCTTCCAGACGCGGCTCGACATAATCGGGGTCAGGCTCGGGCACCACTGGCGGCGCGGGCAGGAATATCGTCTCGAACACGCCCTGTTTGACAAGCCCGTCGATGACGCTTGTCGAAACACCTGCAGCGTGGGCAAGCCCGCTCTTCGTCCAGCCGTGCCCTTCGGCCGCCAGCTCCATCACCCGTTCGCGGGCGGGAGTCAGGCGCTCCGGCCTACCTTCGGTCAGCCGCAGCCCCTCGATCATCGGTTCGGGATCGAAAGCGGCGGGCGCACGCAACGCCATGCGTGCCACGAGGCCGGGCGGAGAAAGCGTATAGGCGGCGACCCAGTCCACGAAGCGGCGCATTTCCGTCTTCATGGGCGGGCACTCGAAACTCTTGGTAATGGGCCGCAACTTCTTCGGATCGACAGCTTTCTCTCCGGTTTCGTCCCACACCACGCCGAACACCTGCCGGGGGCCAAGCGGCACCTGAACGACGGAACCAGTTTCCACCACCATATCTTCAGGCACGGCGTAGCTATAGGGCCCGGGCGCCGGCATGGGCACAAGAACGGGCACCGTGCGCGTGGGCGACGGCGGGTCGAACAGAGCCCCAAACAGATCGGACGAATCTTTTGCCATGATGTGGCGACCATGCCCCGGCGACAGGAAAAAGGAAACCGCCCGGATGTAGTGGCCGCGTCCCGCAAAGTCCACCTCTTAACCAAATGCTGACCATAAGCGCATAGTTTCGAATTGTGGAATGGAGCGCCGCGTGACCGAAATCCTGACATTTGCCGAACCCGACCTGCTCGCCGAGCGCCAAGCCTGGCTGACGGCGCTTGCAGGCGAGCGCCGCCTCTCCGACAACACCGTCGAGGCCTATGAGCGCGATACGCGTCAGTTCCTGACGTTCCTGACCGGCTACATCGGCAAACCAGCCTCCATAAGCGATATTGCCGATCTGCGCCCCGTTGATCTTCGCGCCTTTCTGGCCAATAGACGCAAGGAGGGCGCCGGCGCGCGGTCGCTTGGGCGGCATCTGGCGGGCCTGCGCTCGCTACTGCACCACCTGCAGAAAAAGGGACTCGTCAATGCGGCCGGCGCCACCGCAATGCGCGCGCCAAAACAGCCGAAATCGCTGCCGAAGCCGCTGACCGACCGTCAGGCGCTGAAGATCACCACGGCCGAGGCACAGTTGAACGAAGAACCCTGGATTGCCGCCCGCAACGCTGCGGTCATGTCGCTGCTTTACGGCTGTGGCCTGCGCATTTCCGAGGCACTGGGTCTTACTCCCGCCGATTTCCCACCCGGCGTGCGCAGCCTGCGCATCACCGGCAAGGGCAACAAGACGCGGATCGTGCCGCTGCTCGCAGTGGTGACGGAAGCGGTCGATACATACAAAAAGCTCTGCCCCTATGCCATGTCGGCGGACGAACCGATGTTCCTCGGGGCACGCGGCGGCAAGCTTCAGCCTGCCATCATCCAGCGTGAAATGCAGAAGCTGCGCGGCGCTTTCGGCCTGCCGGAAAACGCCACCCCGCATGCGTTGCGCCATTCCTTCGCCACCCATCTTCTGGCCGGCGGTGGGGATCTGCGCACCATTCAGGAACTGCTGGGCCATGCCAGCCTCTCCACCACACAGGTCTATACCGGCGTCGATACGGCGAGACTGTTGGAGATCTACGACAACGCTCACCCACGCGCATGATGCAGGAAATGGTTAACCATAGGCATTAACCAGACGTCCAAACCCCCGTTCTATAAGCGAAAAAGAACCGGATTGGACCGATGCACAGCCTGATAAAGCCTCAAAATCTCACCGCCACCCTGATGGGCAAGACCGGCGACGCGCTGCTCTGGCTGCTGGCCGCCCTGCATGTCACCGCCGTTGCCATCCTGCTCATGACCTTGCTGTCACTCAGTGAAGCGGAAGCCGCCGAGCAGACGATCACCTGCGCGGGCAGCGACATTCTCGTTGACATGCGCAAGACCGATCCTGAAGCCTTCGCCAAGATCGAACAGGAAGCGGCAGCGATCCCGAACGGCAAGGGCAATTTCTGGCGCATCGAAAAGACAGGTACGGCCCCATCCTATCTTCTCGGCACCATGCATGTGACCGATCCGCGCGTTCTGGAGATGCCGGCCGCCGCCAGCCCCGCCTTTGAGAAGGCAGCGACTGTCATCGTGGAATCGGACGAGATCCTTGATGACAAGAAAATAGCGGCATCCCTGCTGGGCAAGCCCGAACTCACCATGTTTCTGGACGGAAAATCGATCACCGACATCCTGCCGCCCGACAATGTCGCGCGCCTCGAAAAGGGCCTGAAGGAGCGCGGCATTCCACTCAATGCCGTGTCGCGCATGAAGCCCTGGATGCTCTCGAGCTTCGTTGCCCTTCCCGCCTGCGAGTTTGCCCGCAAGGCAACGGGCCTTTCCTTTCTCGACAAGAAGCTTGCCGAAGATGCGGTTGCGAACGGAAAGCGCCTCGTCGGGCTGGAGACAATGGTCGAACAACTGACCGCCATGTCCGAACTGCCGATGGAATTTCATCTGCAGGCGCTTATCGAAACGCTTGAGCTTGGCGACCGCATGGATGACGTGATGACGACCATGACCGATCTTTACGTCGCGGGCGACATCGGCATGACCATGCCGATGCTGAAAAGTCTGGATCCCAAGAAGGCCGCCGACAACGATAAGGGCTACGCCGCTTTCGAACAGCGCATCATCACCGATCGCAACCATGTGATGGCGGACCGCTCCACCAATGAGCTTGCCAAGGGTAATGTCTTCATGGCCGTCGGCGCGCTGCACCTGGCGGGCGAAGGAGGCCTCGTGGAACTGCTGCGCGCGAAAGGCTTCACGCTGACGCGGGTTGAGTGACCGGAACAGTTCCTGTTTCGACGGGCCGGATAGAGGCGCAGAACGGTCGCATCGTCGCAGGCACGATACGGCGGTGAAACGGACCAACGAGAAGAAGATAAAACCGACCGAACAGGTTCTTGCGCCTGACGATGGTGGTGACGCTCGCCAGCTGGCGGTCTGCCGCATCTTCGAGATCGATGACGATGCGAAAATCGAGGTGGCGGTCATCAAAGCCGAGGACTGTTCGCTCTGGCGTCGAGGTGATGACCGGGAACCCGCCCGCAGAACTGCCCGCCGCCAGCTCGACCGTTTTTAAACCGACCATCGAAACGATACCGTTTCGAAGCGACATGAGGCCGCTGATCCACGTCGGAGGATGCTCCAGAAAAAGCCTGCTCACATCGAGCGATGACGTTACCGGTGTTGTCAATTCACCCTGAAAGCAATCGTACCAATCGGCACCTGGCAATATATCTTCAATATTTGGCATCTTTGATCCCCAGCCGCTCCTTTGCAGCAAGGGAAACATGCCGTTTTTACGCGGCAGGGGGAACGTGACAAACCGCCGCTCAGCCGTGTGTCATGCGCCGGAGGAGATTGGTGCGCCAATAGAACTGATGAACAAGGACAGCCGCGACATGGCCCGCGATCAAAACCCACATCAGCACCTTAAACGGGCCGGAGTGTAGCTCCCCTGCCGCGCTCACCCCAAAGTAATAGGCGGCGATGCCGGAGAGTGGCAGGATGAAGAACAGCGCGTAAAGCGTAAAATGCGCCACCTTGGCGGCAATCTGCGCGACACGCGGCTCCTCAGGCGGATGTGGCGGAACGCCCTGGATCAGCCGCAGACAGAAGCGCAGTACCGCAAGAAACAGCACGGCGAAGCCGACATAGGCATGGATATTGGCAGAAGAAATCTGATCTGGCGTCAGTGTTTCACCCCGCCGCATCAGCCGGTAGGCATGGGCCATGGCATCGGGAAACAAGAGGTTGAAGAAAATCAGAAGCGCCATTGTCCAATGGATGACACGCTGCGGAATGGAGAAGGAAACTTGAGTGGAATGCGCCATTTTATTGCCTTTTATCAGAAGGTTAGACAGGCTTTAGCGCGAGTATGAGAAACCCCGGCCTGCATGGCAAGCCGGGGTTCAGCAGATGACGGAAATTTAATATTCGAGCGTCGGGCTCAAACGCCGATCACATGTGGATCGGCTTGAAGAACGTTGCCAGCGCCGCTTCCTTCACGGCTTCCGACATGGTCGGGTGCGCATGGCAGGTGCGGCCGAGATCTTCCGAGGAACCGCCAAATTCCATCAGTACGGTGATCTCGTGGATCATTTCGCCAGCGCCGAAGCCGACAATGTGACCGCCGAGAACCCGGTCGGTTTCCTTGTCGGCAAGGATCTTCACGAAACCATCCGTCACCTGCATGGCGCGGGCGCGGCCATTGGCGGTGAAGGGGAACTTGCCAACCTTGTAAGCGACGCCGGCGGCCTTGAGTTCCTCTTCGGTCTTGCCGACGGAAGCCACTTCCGGCTGCGTGTAAACGACTGCCGGAATGACGTCGTAATTCACGTGACCGCGCTGGCCGGCAAGGATTTCCGCAAGCGCAACACCCTCGTCTTCCGCTTTGTGCGCCAGCATCGGGCCCTTCACCACGTCGCCGATCGCATAGATGCCATCGACATTGGTCTTGTAGTGGCCGTCGATTTCAACGCGGCCACGGCTGTCGAGCACGACACCAGCTTCGGCAAGGCCGAGACCTTCGGTGTAGGGCTTGCGGCCGGTGGAGATCAGCACGACGTTTGCTTCCAGCGTTTCGGCAGCGCCGCCCTTGACCGGCTCGAACACGACCTTGGCGCCGGCAGCGGTTTTTTCAACAGCCGTTACCTTTGCGCCGAGCTTGAAATCGAGGCCCTGCTTGGCGAGCAGACGCTGCGCCTGCTTGGAAACTTCGGCATCCATGCCGCCGAGAATGTTGTCGAGATATTCGACGACGGTAACCTTGGCGCCGAGACGCGACCAGACCGAACCGAGTTCAAGGCCGATGACGCCGCCGCCGACAACGATCAGCTTTTCCGGAACCTTGGAGAGAGCGATTGCGCCGGTGGAGGACACGATGACGCTTTCATCGATATCAACCTGAACACCCGGAATGCCGGCAACGTCAGAACCCGTGGCAATGACGATATTCTTTGCTTCGATTTCCTGTGTCTCGCCCTTGTCGTTGGTGACGGAAACCTTGCCGGCCGACACAACCTTGCCGGTGCCCTGGAAAGCATCGATCTTGTTCTTCTTGAACAGGAAGGAAACGCCATCGACATTGGCCTTCACCACGCCGTCCTTGTGACCCATCATCTTTTCAAGGTTCAGCTTGGGCGCTGGAACTTCGATGCCGAGCGAGTCGACACCATGGGCAACATGCGCGAAGGTTTCGGACGCGTGCAGCAGCGCCTTGGAGGGAATGCAGCCGACATTGAGGCAGGTGCCGCCATAGGTCGCGCGCTTTTCGATGACAGCGACCTTGAGGCCCAGCTGCGCCGCCTTGACCGCGCAAACATAACCGCCGGGGCCGGTGCCGATTACAACTACATCATATGCCATGTTCTGGTTCCTGCTTTATAGGGGCAAGATATCGGATCATTGCCCAGCTTCCATTTGACCTGAAACTCAGGCCGCTTTTTCCGTTGCGAGTTTTATACCGAGGGCGATGAAAACCACCCCGCTGGTGCGGTCGATCCATTGGCTGGCGCGCTGAAACGCGGCGCGCATCCGTGGTGTCGTCATGAACAGGCTGACGCCAACGAACCAAAGGATGAGGCAGCTTGCCATGACGAAACCGTATCCGAATTTGACGGCCACCGGCGTGTGGGCGTGAACCACCGTCGAAAATATCGACAGGAAGAAAAACACCGGCTTGGGATTGAGCGCATTGGCGGCGAAACCGAGCGTGAAAGCCTTGAGCGCCGTCTGGCTGCTTTTCGTCTGAACGCCTTCAGCTTCAGCGGCGGGCAATTCGGTCTTGCCGGCGCGCAACGCCTTGATCCCGATATAAATCAGATAAGCAACGCCGAGCCATTTGACGATGTTGAAGAGATAGATCGACTGGGAAATGATGAGGCCAAGGCCGAGGATCGTATAGGTGACGTGGAACATTAGCGATGTTCCCACGCCGAAGCTGGTGATGATGGCCTGCTTGCGTCCGTGTACCATCGCCTGGCGCATGACCATGGCGAGATCGGCGCCAGGCGACACGATCGCGAAGGAGAAAATCGCCATCAGGGATGCAAGTTCGATGAGATATTGATGCATCGTAAAGCAGCCTTCAGAACATCAGCACGACAAACATGAGCGCCAGCCCGAGCATCGACCCCAGCCAGACGAAAGACCGTATATAGGGGATGCCCGCCAGATAGAGCGGAATGTAGATCACCCGGCAGATCAGCCAGATCCAGGCGCCAGTGAGCGCCAGACCGGCAGGATCACCCGCCATGATGACCCCGAAAGCGAGCGCCAGAAAAGCCGGATATGTTTCCCGGAAATTCGCAGACGCGCGTGAGGCACGGCCGGAAAGCCTGCCCTTCGGCTCTCGGCTGCCATCCCTCGGGCCGGCATTCCATTCAAGCCCGAATTCCTTGGTCGCCGTCATCCCCTGCAACATGACGTGCACGACGAGGAGAAGAACGCTCAGACCGACAAGCGGCAAAAAAGGCGAAGCGGCTAGAAATGTCGGCTGCACGTCTGCTCTCCCTGTTAGTCTTTCAGCGGGGCTTCACTTGAAGCCCCGCTGAAACGAAAAGCAAGAGCGATTAGAGATCAAGAACCAGACGTTCCGGATCCTCGAGGCTTTCCTTGACGCGAACGAGGAAGGTCACGGCTTCCTTGCCGTCAACGATACGGTGATCGTAGGAGAGTGCAAGATACATCATCGGACGGATGACGACCTGACCGCCGATGGCGACCGGACGCTCCTGGATCTTGTGCATGCCGAGAATGCCCGACTGCGGTGCATTGAGGATGGGCGAAGACATCAGCGAACCGTAGACACCGCCATTGGTGATGGTGAAGGTGCCGCCCTGCATGTCTGCCATGCCGAGCGAACCGTCGCGCGCTGCCTTGGCGAGGCGACCGAGTTCCTTTTCGACGCCAGCGATGGAAAGCTGGTCGGCATCGCGGATGACGGGAACGACAAGACCCTTGTCCGTGCCGACAGCCATGCCGACGTGACAATAGTTCTTGTAGATGATGTCAGTGCCGTCGATTTCGGCGTTGACGGCAGGCAGTTCCTTCAGCGCGTGGGTCACGGCCTTAGTGAAGAAGCCCATGAAGCCGAGCTTGACGCCATGCTTTTTCTCGAACACGTCCTTGTAACGGTTACGCAGGTCCATAACCGCGCTCATGTCCACTTCGTTGTAAGTGGTGAGCATGGCGGCGGTGTTCTGCGCGTCCTTGAGGCGCTTGGCGATGGTCTGACGCAGGCGCGTCATCTTCACACGCTCTTCGCGAACCTGATCCTGTTCGGCGGAAACCGGACGCGGTGCAGCAGCAGGAGCCGGAGCGGCCGGAGCCGAAACGCCCTTGGCGACAGCAGCGAGCACATCGCCCTTGAGCACCTGGCCACGCTTGCCGGAACCGTCGACCTGATCGGCAGACAAGTTGTTTTCAGCAAGCAGCTTGCCAGCGGCAGGTGCCGGCGGCATGGCGCTGGCGGCGGAAGCAGCGGGGGCCGGAGCGGCGGCCGCGGCAGCAGCAGGCTTTGCCGGTTCGGCAGCCGGTGCGGAGGTCGCAGCGCCGGCAGCACCTTCGGCGATCTGGCCGAGAAGCGCGTCGAGCCCAACGGTCTCGCCGTTCTGCGCAACGATTTCAGTCAGAACGCCAGAGGCAGGCGCCGGGACTTCGACGGTAACCTTGTCGGTTTCCAGTTCAACCAGAGGTTCGTCGGCCTTGACGGTGTCGCCGACCTTCTTGAACCAGGTGCCGACGGTCGCTTCGCTGACGGATTCGCCGAGGGTTGGTACGCGGATTTCAGTGGCCATGATCTAGTTCCGTTATTCAGGTGTCTTTTTTTGCGGGGCGGTGCGGGAGAGTTCTCACTCTCCCAGCGCGTCTTCCAGGAACGCAGCAAGCTGCGCCAGATGCTTGGACATCAGGCCGGTCGCCGGAGAGGCGGCAGCCGGACGGCCCGTGTAACGGACCTTCTGGTACTTGGCGTCGATATGCGCCAGGACCCATTCCAGGTAAGGGTCGATAAACGACCACGCACCCATGTTCTTCGGCTCTTCCTGGCACCAGACCATCTCCGCATTGCGGAAGCGCGACAGCTCGTTGATGAGCGCCTTGGCCGGGAACGGATAGAGCTGTTCGATACGCAGCAGATAGATATCGTCGATGCCGCGCTTCTCACGTTCTTCCAGCAGATCATAATAGACCTTGCCCGTGCACATGACGACACGGCGGATTTTCGAATCCTTCTGCAGCTTGATCGGGCCGTCCTTGATGACTTCAGCATCGTCCCACAGGAGACGGTGGAAGGAGGACTCGCCTGCAAGCTCGGCCAGCGAAGAGGTGGCGCGCTTGTGACGCAGCAGCGACTTCGGCGTCATCAGGATCAGCGGCTTGCGGAAGTCGCGCTTCACCTGGCGGCGCAGGATGTGGAAATAGTTTGCCGGCGTCGTGCAGTTGGCAACCTGCATGTTGTCTTCCGCGCACATCTGCAGCCAGCGCTCCAGACGGGCGGACGAATGTTCCGGACCCTGGCCTTCGTAACCATGCGGCAGAAGGCAGACCAGACCGGACATGCGCAGCCACTTGCGTTCACCCGACGAGATGAACTGGTCGAACACCACCTGTGCGCCGTTGGCGAAGTCGCCGAACTGGGCTTCCCAGAGCGTCAGCGCATTCGGACGGGCGAGCGAGTAACCATATTCGAAACCAAGCACGGCTTCTTCCGAAAGCATCGAGTTGATGACTTCGTAACGGGCCTGCGTCGGCGCGAGGTTTGCGAGCGGGATGTAACGCTCTTCAGTTTCCTGATCGTAGAGAACCGAATGGCGCTGCGAGAAGGTGCCGCGTTCGCAATCCTGACCGGAGAGGCGGATCTTGTGGCCTTCGACGGCGAGCGAACCGAAAGCAAGCGCTTCCGCCATCGCCCAATCGATGCCTTCGCCGGTTTCGACCATTTGCGAGCGGTTTTCCATGAAACGCTGGATCGTTCGGTGGGCGTTGAAACCCTCGGGAATGGTCGACAGTTTCTTGCCGATTTCCTTCAGCTGCTTCATCGGCACGCCGGTCTTGCCGCGACGCTGCTCATCCGCATTGTCGGCGGCACGCAGGCCGGACCACTGACCGTCCAGCCAGTCGGCCTTGTTCGGCTTGTAGGACTGCCCCGCCTCGAATTCCTGCTCGAGATGGGCGCGCCAGTCGGCCTTCATCTTTTCGAATTCGCCTTCGCTGAGCAGGCCTTCGGCGATCAGACGGTCGGCATAGATGCGCGCGACGGTCTTGTGGCCGCGGATGACCTTGTACATCTTCGGCTGCGTGAACGCCGGCTCATCGCCTTCGTTGTGGCCGAAGCGGCGGTAGCAGAACATGTCCACGACGACGGGCTTGTGGAACTTCATGCGGTATTCGGTGGCAACCTTGGCCGCATAGGTCACAGCTTCCGGATCGTCACCGTTGACGTGGAAGATCGGCGCTTCGATCATCTTGGCGACGTCGGACGGATAGGGCGACGAACGGGAGAAGGCCGGGTTCGTCGTAAAGCCGATCTGGTTGTTGATGATGAAGTGCATGGTACCGGCAACGCGGTGACCGCGCAGGCCGGAGAGGCCGAGAATTTCAGCAACCACGCCCTGGCCCGCAAAAGCGGCATCGCCGTGCAGAAGCAGCGGCAGAACCTTGGCGCGCTCGGAAAGCGGAATGACATCGCCTTCCCACACCTTGGCCAGCTGGTCCTGCTTGGCACGGGCCTTGCCCATGACGACAGGGTTGACGATTTCAAGATGCGACGGGTTGGCCGTCAGCGACAGGTGCACCTTGTTGCCGTCGAACTCGCGGTCCGAGGAGGCACCGAGGTGATACTTCACGTCACCCGAACCTTCGACGTCGTCTGGCTTGAACGAACCACCCTTGAACTCGTGGAATACGGCGCGGTGCGGCTTGCCCATGACGTTGGTCAGAACGTTCAGGCGGCCGCGGTGGGCCATGCCGAGAACGACTTCTTCGAGACCTTCCTGGCCGCCGCGCTTGATGATCTGCTCGAGCGCCGGGATCAGCGATTCACCGCCATCGAGGCCGAAACGCTTGGTGCCCTTGAAGCGCACGTCGAGGAACTGCTCATAACCTTCGGCTTCGACCAGCTTTGACAGAATGGCCTTCTTGCCTTCGGCCGTGAAAGCAACGCCCTTGTCCGGACCTTCGATGCGCTCCTGA
Source organism: Agrobacterium sp. InxBP2 (assembly GCF_026191755.1). Lineage (NCBI taxonomy): Bacteria > Pseudomonadati > Pseudomonadota > Alphaproteobacteria > Hyphomicrobiales > Rhizobiaceae > Agrobacterium > Agrobacterium sp. InxBP2. The sequence continues at coordinate 273,834 of NZ_JAINDY010000027.1, read as the reverse complement.
ATCCAGGCCTTCTCTTCCGGGCTGGACATGTGCATGAATTCGACGCCGATAGTGGAGCAATAGGTGCGCTCCAGGATATCGATCATCTCGCGCACGGTCGCATATTCGAGGCCGAGCACGTTATCGATGAAAATCTTGCGGTCGTAATCGCTTTCTTCAAAGCCGTAGGACTTCGGCGAAAGCTCGTTATAGTCCTCGACGGCAACGGCAATACCGAGCGGATCGAGCTTTGCATGCAGGTGGCCGCGCATGCGGTAGGCGCGGATCATCATGATGGCGCGAACGCTGTCACGGGTCGCCTGCAGCACTTCGGCTTCGCTGACCGGCTTGCCGGTATCGGCGCTCTTGGCCTCAGCCTTTGCCTGAACCTTCTTTTCGATGGCCTTTTCGACCGTGGCCCAGTTGCCATCAAGTGCGGAAACCAGGTCGCCATTTGCCGGGATCGGCCAGTTGGCACGCTTCCAGGAGGCGCCCTTGGCCGCCTTCTTCACATCTTCCGGATTATCGGACAGTGCCTTGAAGAAGCTCTGCCACTCCGGCGACACGGAAGAGGGGTCCTCTTCGTACCGGGCATAGAGCTGCTCGATATAGGCTGCATTCGCGCCGTCCAGAAACGACGTGATCTGAAACTGCTCGTTCGCTTCTTGCCTTGCCATTGTGTTCTTGCGGACTTGTCCGTCCGCCTCCTCGATGCCGTTAGGGCCGTTCGACCGGCCTGCCGCTTTGATTATTGCTGTCTGCCGCCGGGGCGGTATGCCGTCTGTTTGTCTTCTTGCGGCATCGGGCAGCGCGAGCTTGAAGCCGCGCCGCCCGTTACCGGTTTCATGTGGTCTCAGCCCTTGAGGACTTCAACCAGCGTCTTGCCGAGGCGCGCCGGGGAAGGCGAAACCTTGATGCCCGCTGCTTCCATGGCAGCGATCTTGGATTCCGCATCGCCCTTGCCGCCGGAAACGACAGCACCGGCGTGGCCCATGGTGCGGCCCTTCGGAGCCGTACGACCCGCGATGAAGCCGGCCATCGGCTTCTTGCGGCCCTTCTTGGCTTCGTCGATCAGGAACTGCGCCGCATCTTCTTCAGCCGAACCGCCAATTTCGCCGATCATGATGATCGACTGCGTGGCGTCGTCAGCGAGGAACATTTCCAAGACGTCGATGAACTCGGTGCCCTTGACCGGGTCGCCGCCGATGCCGACAGCCGTCGTCTGGCCGAGGCCTTCGTTGGACGTCTGGAACACGGCTTCATAGGTCAGCGTGCCGGAGCGCGATACGATACCGACCGAACCCTTGCGGAAAATGGAGCCCGGCATGATGCCGATCTTGCATTCTTCCGGCGTCAGGATGCCGGGGCAGTTCGGGCCGAGCAGGCGGGACTTCGAACGGTCGAGGCGAGCCTTGACGCGGACCATGTCCATGACCGGGATGCCTTCGGTGATGCAGGTGATGAACGGAATTTCCGCATCGATGGCTTCGATGATCGCGTCTGCTGCACCTGCCGGCGGAACATAGATCACGGATGCATCTGCACCGGTCTTTTCCTTGGCTTCGGCAACCGTTGCGAAGATCGGCAGGGTTTCGCCCTTGGAACCGGTCCAGGTTTCGCCACCCTTCTTCGGATGAATGCCGCCGACCATCTGCGTGCCGTAATAGGCAAGCGCCTGTTCGGTGTGGAAGGTACCGGTCTTGCCGGTCAGACCCTGAACGAGGATCTTGGTGTCTTTATTAACGAGAATAGACATTATTTCCGGTCCCTCAATTAGCCGTTGATCGCCGCGACGATCTTCTTGGCTGCGTCGTCCAGATCGTCAGCAGCCGTAATCGCAAGGCCCGATTCGTTCAGAAGCTTCTTGCCAAGTTCGACATTGGTGCCTTCAAGGCGAACAACGAGCGGAACCTGCAGACCGACTTCCTTCACCGCGGCGATAACGCCCTCGGCGATAACGTCGCACTTCATGATGCCACCGAAGATGTTGACGAGGATGCCCTCGACCTTCGGGTCGGCAGTGATGATCTTGAAAGCTGCCGCAACCTTCTCCTTGCCGGCGCCGCCGCCGACGTCGCAGAAGTTTGCCGGCTCCTTGCCGTAAAGCTTGATGATGTCCATGGTGGCCATCGCAAGACCTGCGCCGTTGACCATGCAGCCGATATTGCCGTCGAGGGCGACGTAAGCGAGGTCCCACTTGGAGGCTTCGATTTCCTTGGCGTCTTCTTCGGTCTCGTCGCGCAGCGCCTTGACGTCGTCATGGCGGAACATGGCGTTGCCGTCGAAGGAAACCTTGGCGTCGAGAACGCGCAGATGGCCATTTTCCATGACGATCAGCGGGTTGATCTCGAGGAGAGCCATGTCCTTCTCGCTGAAGGCCTTGTAAAGGATCGGGAAGAGCGACTTGGCATCTTCGGCTGCAACGCCGTCAAGCTCAAGCGCCTTGGAGATCGCAGCAACGTCGGCATCGGAAACGCCCTTTTCAGGGTTGATGGCGATGGTGTGGATCTTTTCAGGCGTGTCGTGGGCGACGGCTTCGATGTCCATGCCGCCTTCAGTGGAAACCACGAAGGCAACCTGGCCGACCGAACGGTCTACCAACAGCGAGCAATAGAGTTCGCGAGCGATATCAGCGCCGTCTTCGATATAGAGACGGTTGACCTGCTTGCCGGCATCGCCCGTCTGCGCCGTTACCAGCGTGTTGCCGAGCATGTCCTTGGCGTGGGAAACGACTTCTTCAATGGACTTGGCCAGACGAACGCCGCCCTTGGCGTCCGGGCCGAGTTCCTTGAACTTGCCCTTGCCGCGGCCGCCAGCATGGATCTGGCTCTTGACGACATAGAGCGGGCCCGGAAGCTGCTTTGCGGCAGCTTCAGCTTCTTCGACCTTGAGAATGGCAACGCCTTCAGCAACCGGCGCGCCGTAGCCCTTCAGAAGAGCCTTGGCCTGATATTCGTGAATATTCATGGAATAATCCCTGTTTGGAACCGCTTGAAGTTGTTACTTCAGCGACGGAGCGATGTTGATGCAGGCTTCGCAGAGACCAGCGACAGCGCCGACGGACTTCTGGAAGGCAGCCTCTTCTTCCTTGTTGAGTTCGATCTCGATGATGCGCTCGATACCGCCTGCACCGATGATGGTGGGAACGCCGACATACATGTCGTCTACGCCATACTGGCCCGAAAGGTGGGCAGCGGCGGGCAGAACGCGCTTCTTGTCCTTGAGGTAGGATTCAGCCATCTCGATTGCCGAGGCAGCCGGGGCGTAATAGGCCGAGCCGGTCTTCAAGAGACCAACGATTTCGGCGCCGCCGTCACGGGTGCGCTGGATGATCTCTTCGAGACGCTCGGCGGTCAGCCAGCCCATCTTTACGAGATCGGTCAGCGGAACGCCGGCAACGGTGGAGTAACGGGCGAGCGGCACCATGGTGTCGCCGTGGCCGCCGAGAACGAAGGCGGTGACGTCTTCAACCGAAACGTTGAACTCTTCGGCGAGGAAGAGGCGGAAACGCGCGCTGTCGAGAACGCCGGCCATGCCGACGACCTTGTTCTTCGGCAGGCCGGAGAACTTCTGCAGCGCCCAGACCATGGCGTCGAGCGGATTGGTGATGCAAATGACGAAAGCGTTCGGCGCGTATTTTTTAATGCCGGCGCCGACCTGTTCCATGACCTTGAGGTTGATGCCGAGAAGATCGTCGCGGCTCATGCCGGGCTTGCGGGCAACACCAGCGGTGACGATGCACACGTCAGCGCCTTCGATGGCAGCGTAATCGGATGCGCCGGTGAGCTTTGCATTGAAGCCTTCAACCGGGCCGGACTGGGCAATATCCAGGCCCTTGCCCTGCGGGATGCCGTCAGCAATATCGAAGAGGACGATATCGCCCAGTTCCTTCAGGCTGGCCAGATGCGCCAGCGTGCCGCCGATCATGCCAGAACCAATAAGTGCAATCTTTTTGCGAGCCATCGAATGCTTCCTCTTGAGCTTCAATTCAATTTCACCGCGCCAAACCGGCAGCCAAATTGTCGCACTCCGATTAGACCCATTGGCCAAAATAGGCAACAGATTCTTTTCTGCTGAGTATTTTCAATCGTTTAGATCAATATTTTCTTACGTAAACGTAAGAAAATGCGTCACGAAAGTGTCAAACTTTCTGCCGTTTTTCTTGATGAAGCGCCAGATAATCGGCGCTACGCATTTCAAACAGACGCGAGGCGGTGCGATCGAACTCGAAACCTTCCGTTCCCTTGCGTTTGCCGAGCAGATCTTCCGGCATCGCTGCCGCCGATGCGAACAGCCTGACGCTGTGATCATAAAGCGCGTCGATGAGGATGATGAAACGCTTGGTTTCGTTCCGTTTGTCCGCGTTCAAAAATGGAATGTGGTCGATGAAGACCGTGTCGAAACGATTGGCGATGGCAAGGAAGTCGGAAGCCCCGAGCGGCCTCTCGCAAAGGTCGGAAAAGGAAAAACGCGCCACACGGCCGCTGGCGCGCGGCACCAGGATGGAACGACCCTTCATGGGTATCTCGGTTGGCGCAACAAGGTGCCCGCCGGTCATGTGCCGCCACGCCATATCCATCGCCTGATCGGCCGCGCCATCAAGCGGCGTCACATAGACCGGCAGGCTTTCCAGCTTCTCCATCCGATAATCGGTGGGACTGTCCAGCGTCACCACCTCCACATGCTTCTTCAGCAGCTCGACAAAGGGCAGGAACAGGCCGCGATTGAGACCATCCTTGTAGAGATTGTCCGGAACGACATTGGAGGTCGTCACCAACGTGCAGCCATTGGCGAAGAGCTCGCTGAATAGCCGCGCGAGGATCATCGCATCAGCAATATCCGTCACGGTGAATTCATCGAAACACAGGAGTTCGGCCTCCGCCAGAAGCTGGGCGGCGACAGGCGGAATCGGATCGGCCTGTTTGGTCTCGCCATTCTTCAGCTTCTGCCGGTGCGCATGCACACGATTATGCACATCCGCCATGAATTCATGAAAATGGCAACGCCGCTTGGAAGAAACGGGCGCCATTTCGTAAAACATGTCCATCAGCATCGTCTTGCCGCGGCCGACACTGCCATAGACATAAAGCCCTTTCACCGTCGTTGCTGGACCGGCCTTGCGTGCGAACATCCAGCCGAGCGCGCTCTTCTTCTTGGCAGGCTTGCGGGCCTTCAGATCGGCGAGAATTCTGTCGAGATGGGCCGCCACACCAAGCTGGGCGGCATCGGCCTGCAAGGTGCCAGCTGCCGTCAATGCGTTGAGCTGTTCAACGACACTATGATTGTAATCAGGCAATGGCTTCATGAAAAGACGCCCCGGTCGCGGATGCAGCACGGAACCCGCGACGAATGGAATGGCTTAGAGCAGAATGAACGTTCCGGCTGCACCGGAACGACTCATCGGCTGAGGCTGAGCGGCTGCCCGCTATTGGTCGTGCCGTCGAAGCGTGCGTCTGCGCTCTTGTAGACGCGGCCGATAGTGTCACCCGAGCGATTCTTGAAGACGACCATCTTGCCGGATACTTCCCAGGACCCCATCGCCGTCAGCTCGCCGGAGCAACCACGCGTGCCGCCACGCGATCCGCTGCCCAGGTTGGTGAGCGTCAGGAACATATCGCAATTGGCCCCGCCATTAGAAACGCGCCAGTTGCCGACCATGGATTCCTTGGTCACGTCGAGAGCTGTTGCCGGTGGAGCAGCGGATGCAACATTGGTGCCGCCGGGTGTCGCCGAAGCAGGCGCCGACGGGAACTGGCTGCCATTGGCACCACCGGGCGGCGGCAGGGCGCCAGACTGAACGGAGGGCACCGGCTGCGCCTGCAGGGGCGGCGTATAACCGGGATTGTTGCTGGCGTTATTGTTGTAATCGTAGGAGGTACGTTGGCAACCGGCAAGGCTCATCACAACCGCAAGGCCCGTCACCACATATCTGAATTGCATATCAAGCTCCCGATTCTCTCGCTTCCGGAAAGACGATGATCAAACAAGAAGGCTGAATTATTACCAAAGCCTTATCTTGCACAAGCGATGGCCGGGATAATTACCATTTCGGTCAATTTTTACCGAATTTTCCCACGCCGGGTTGAAAAAAGGGCCACGGTCGAGACCGCGGCCCGATAAATCTCTGTGGTCGGCGATTCGTCCTCAGACGCGGCGCTCAACCATCATCTTCTTGATTTCCGCAATCGCCTTGGCCGGGTTCAAGCCCTTCGGGCAAGCCTGCGCGCAGTTCATGATCGTATGGCAGCGATAGAGACGGAACGGGTCCTCGAGATTGTCGAGACGCTCGCCGGTCGCCTCATCGCGGCTGTCGATCAGCCAGCGATAGGCCTGCAACAGAACGGCCGGACCCAGATAACGGTCGCCATTCCACCAGTAGCTGGGACAGGACGTGGAGCAGCAGGCGCAGAGAATGCACTCATAAAGACCGTCCAGCTTCAGGCGATCCTCATGGCTCTGCTTCCATTCCTTGGCGGGTGTGGGCGAAACCGTCTTCAGCCAGGGCTCGATCGAGCGGTGCTGGGCGTAGAAGTTCGACAGGTCAGGAACAAGGTCCTTCACGACAGGCATATGCGGCAGCGGATAAACCTTCACCGTGCCGTTGATCTCGTCCATGCCCTTGGTGCAGGCGAGCGTATTGGTGCCGTCGATGTTCATCGCGCAGGAACCGCAGATGCCTTCGCGGCAGGAGCGGCGTAGCGTCAGCGTCGGGTCGATGTTGTTCTTGATGTAAAGAAGCGCATCGAGAACCATCGGTCCGCAATCATCGACATCAATATAGAAAGTGTCGATGCGCGGGTTCTGGCCGTCATCCGGGTTCCAGCGATAGACGCGGTATTCGCGCACATTCTTGGCACCATCCGGCTTCGGCCAGACTTTGCCTTCGTTGATCTGGGAATTCTTGGGGAGAGCAAGTTCAACCATATCCAGTTCCTCAAATCAGTAGACACGCGCCTTCGGCTCGATCTTTTTCGGATCGATGCCGTCGGCGATCAGGTCGGTGTGAACCGGGCGATAGTCGAGCTTCACGTCGCCTTCGGGGCTGACCCAGGCAAGCGTATGCTTGCGCCAGTTCACGTCGTCGCGACCACCGAACGGACCGTCGACGAAATCCTCGCGGGCATGCGAACCGCGGCTTTCCTTGCGCGCTTCCGCGCCGTAGACCGTGGTGATGGCATTGGCCATGAGGTTATGCAACTCGAGCGTTTCGACCAGGTCGGAATTCCAGACCATCGAACGGTCGGTGACCTTGACGTCGGGCAGTTCCTTCCAGATCGCCGAGAGACGGCGGCAGCCGCTTTCGAGCGATTCCTGTGTGCGGAACACTGCCGCGTCGTCCTGCATGGCGCGCTGCATCTTATCACGCAGCACCGCCGTTGGCGTCGAGCCATTGGCATAACGTAGGCTGTCAAAGCGTTCCATGATCCTGTCGCAGGCAGCCGTATCGAGAGCGGGAATCGCCTCGTCACGGTTGATGACCTGAGCGGCGCGGATGGCGGCGGCACGACCGAAGACCACAAGGTCGATCAGCGAGTTGGAGCCAAGACGGTTGGCGCCGTGAACCGAGGCGCAACCGGCTTCGCCGACCGCCATCAGGCCGGGCGCGATGCGTTCCGGGTTGTTGGCATCGGCATTCAGCACTTCACCCCAATAGTTGGTCGGAATGCCGCCCATGTTGTAGTGAACCGTCGGCAGGACCGGGATCGGCTCGCGGGTCACGTCAACGCCGGCGAAGATCTTCGCGCTTTCGGAAATACCCGGAAGACGCTCATGCAGGATCGCAGGATCGAGATGATCGAGATGCAGGAAGATGTGGTCCTTGTTCTTGCCGACGCCGCGGCCTTCACGGATTTCCATCGTCATGCAGCGGGAGACAACGTCACGCGAGGCAAGGTCCTTTGCCGAAGGTGCATAACGCTCCATGAAGCGTTCGCCTTCGGAGTTGACGAGATAGCCGCCTTCGCCGCGCGCGCCTTCGGTGATGAGGCAGCCCGCGCCATAAATACCGGTCGGGTGGAACTGCACGAATTCCATGTCCTGAAGCGGCAGGCCCGCACGGGCGATCATGCCGCCGCCGTCGCCGGTGCAGGTGTGGGCAGACGTCGCCGAGAAATAGGCGCGGCCGTAACCGCCGGTCGCCAGAACGACCATCTTGGCAGCGAAGCGGTGGATCGTGCCGTCATCGAGGTTCCAGGCAACGACGCCGGTGCAGCGGCCATCCGGCGCCATGATGAGGTCGAGCGCGAAATATTCGATGAAGAATTCCGCATTGTTGCGCAGCGACTGGCCATAAAGCGTGTGCAGAATGGCGTGACCGGTACGGTCGGCGGCGGCACAGGTGCGCTGCACCGGTGGGCCTTCGCCGTAATTCTGCATGTGGCCGCCGAAGGGGCGCTGGTAGATCTTGCCTTCTTCGTTACGCGAGAAAGGCACGCCGTAATGCTCCAGCTCATAGACCGCCTTCGGCGCTTCCATGGCGAGATATTGCATCGCGTCGACATCGCCCAGCCAGTCGGAGCCCTTTACGGTGTCGTAAAGGTGCCACTGCCAACAGTCGGGCGTCATATTGGTGAGCGATGCGGCGATGCCGCCCTGCGCTGCGACGGTGTGGGAGCGCGTGGGGAAAACCTTGGTGATGCAGGCGGTCTTGAAACCCTGTTCGGCCATGCCGAGTGTAGCGCGCAGACCGGCGCCGCCGGCGCCCACCACGATCACGTCATAGGAGTGATCGACATAGGTGTAGGCCTTGCCATTCTGGGAAGGTGAACTGATCGAAGCCATGACGAACTTATCCTACGAATGCGATTTTCAGGATGGCGAAGACAGACAGGCCACCGATGAGGATCGCGAAAAATGTATTCAGCATCAGAAGAACGAGCTTCGGAACTTCGGCGTGAATGTAGTCTTCGATGATGACCTGCATGCCGAGCTTCATGTGGATGAGACCGGAGACCAGCACCAGAGCCATGATGACAGCGACGAGCGGGTTGGAAAGCGCAGCGACGACTTCCGGATAGGGCGCGCCGGCATATTTGATCAGGAAGACAACAAAAAAGGTCAGCAACGGAATGTTCGAAACGGCCGTCAGGCGCTGGCGCCAGAAATGGTCGGTGCCTTCCTTGGCGGAGCCGAGACCGCGAACCTTCCCGAGAGGTGTACGCATATCCATGTAAGTATCTCCTCAGCGCACGATCAGGACGATGACCCAGATCAGCGCGGTCAGACAGATAGACGCCACGAAGGAGGCCTTTGCCAGCTTGGTGGTGAAGTGCTTCTCGAAGCCGTGCCCGAGGTCCCACATCAGGTGGCGCAGGCCGCCGATCATGTGGTGAACCAGCGCCCAGGTGTAGCCGACGAGAACGATCTTGCCGATGATGGTGCCCATCGCCCAGCTGACCCAGTCATAATAAGCTGGACCGGATGCCAGCGCGATAAGCCACCAGGCGACCAGGAGCGTACCGAAATAGAGCGCGCCACCGGTCACGCGGTGGATGATGGAGGCCACCATCGTCGGAATCGGCTTGTAAATTTGAAGATGCGGCGACAGAGGCCGGTTATTTGTCACATTCGCCATCAGAACCTCGCGGCGTTTTCCCGTGCGTCCACAAGACAGGACGCCCCCAAGCAACAGCACATGACGAAAGAATGTGCATTGCACCAACCGCGACGTTTAATCACATGGGCGCATCACCACAAGCACATTTCATGGCGGATTCCAATTTAATCGATTGGTTCGCGAATTTTTTTTGGAATTTTTTTGCATGAAAATAAAAAATCGAGCGTTTCCAAGATTTACGCCCTCAAAATATTTACCTTTACGTAATTCCGAAAAGGTGTAATTTACGATTGGTTAACTCAAAAAACCGGAGCATGAAGCTCATGTTACAGTACCGAATCGTTGCCTTGGTCATGATCGTTTCAGGCGGGATTTCAACTTACGCGCTGCCCTCTTTGGCGGGCGATTTTCATAGTCGGAATTCCTATCGTCACAGTCAATCGCAAGTCAGCTTTTCAACCGACGGCCTGCCGTCCACGCTGCCTGGGGGCACCTATGTCGGGAGCATTTCCGCACTAAGAGTTCGAGGCAACGGCAATTATTTCGCGACTGGCAGCGGAATATCGCCGCAGATTGCCACGACCGGACCCCGTTTATTGCCGGCGCCCAGAGCAAAAATCATTACCGTGAATATCGATAATGCGGATGATGCCTGCGTTTACCAGCACGGTGTCTGCATTATTCGCCCCTGATCAGAGGAAGCGCCAGACGGTGGTCTTCTTTACTTCGCTGTCTTCCAGCGCACGGCTGACGGTAACCTGATAGGTCGCGAGGGCCTCAAGACGCTGTTTCGGCAGATAGGCTCTGCCTGGATCTCCAACGAGAACGCTGACGCCCCGGTCAGTCAGGTTTATAAACCATGGCACGAGGAGATCCGCAAAGGCCCGGTCGTAAAAGACATCTCCTGCCAGCAGGACATGAGCCTCAATGGCGCGGCCGATCAGATCGGCATGGGTAAAGCCGATATCAACCCCATTCAGGCCTGCATTCATACGAACAGCCGTTTCCGTCCACGGATCTATATCGGCGGCAAGCACGGTCGCAGCGCCGGCCTTTGCAGCAGCTATGGCAACCAACCCGGAGCCGCTGGCAAAATCCACCACACGCTTGCCGCTTACGCTTTCCGTGTGATCGAGCACATAACGGGCAAGACCCTGCCCGCCGGCCCAGGCAAAAGCCCAGAAAGGCGGCGGCAAGCCAATCTGCTCCAGTTCCTCTTCCGTCTTCAGCCAGAGCTCATGCGCTTCGGTCGCGAGATGAAGGGAGAGTTCCGGCACATGAGGCGGATGCATGATGCCGGTATTGTCGAGGATGAAGCGTTCGGGATCGGTCCTCACCGACGCTTCAATCCGGGGATTTCGGAGGATTTGCGAGCCCGCCCATGCGGCAGACCTCAAGATACTCCTCTTCCGTCACCGGCTGCACGGAAAGCCGCATGGAGGTGACAAGCGACATATTCGCCAGCTTCGGATTGGCCTTAACATCCTTTAGCGAAACCGGCTGCGGCATATCGCAGACGGCGCGGATGTCGACACAATCCCACTTCAGATCACCTTCGGCGGTCGAGTCCGGATGCGACAACGCACAGACTTCGACGATGCCGACAACATCCAGTCCCTCATTGGAGTGGTAAAAGAAGCCCTTGTCGCCAATCTTCATGGCGCGCATGTTGTTGCGCGCCTGATAATTGCGCACGCCGGTCCACTCTTCGCCAGCCTCGCCCTTGGCCTTCTGCATCTCCCACGACCATTTGAACGGCTCGGACTTGTAAAGCCAATAATTCGCCATGCCCGCTCAAGCTCCCGGATTGTTGAAGACCCAGTTATAGGGCTTCACGTCCACGCTTTCGAACAGGCCAGCCTTTGCATAGGGATCGGCTTCGGCAAGAGCCTTGGCCGCATCGATATCGGCGGCTTCAACGATGACGAGGCTGCCATTAGGCTTGCCTTCGGCGTCGAGAAAAGGCCCGGCGATCTTCAGCGTGCCCTCGGAATTGAGCCTGTTCAGATGCTCCAGATGCGCCGGGCGCGTTTCCATGCGCACGTTCAGGTGGCCGGGCTTGTCCTTGCAGATAAAAGCGAACAGCATTTTTGTCTCCTTATGCCTTATTCGGTTGTGATGGGCCGTGTCATCAATTGTTGCATGGCGCTCGCCACATCCAGATTTCCGTCGATGATAGCGGCCACCGCTTCGGTAACCGGCATGTCCACGGTGTGACTTTCTCCCAGCCGGGCGGCGACGGCGGCCGCAAAGGCACCCTCTACCAGCCCGCCGGACATGTCCTTGCCGTTACCGCGGCCAAGCGCGATGCCGAAACGCAGGTTGCGCGACTGGTGACTGGTGGCGGTCAGCACCAGATCGCCAAGACCGGAGAGGCCGCGTACCGTATCGGCCTTGCCGCCCATGGCAACGATGAGACGCGACATTTCGGCAAGCCCGCGCGATATCAGCGCCGCCCGGGCGGAATCGCCGAGGCCCGCGCCTTCAACGATGCCGGCGGCAATGGCGAGGATATTTTTCAGTGCGCCGCCAAGCTGCACGCCGATGCGGTCTGTCGAGGCATAAAGCCGGAAGGTCTTGCCGGAGATCGTAGTCGCAAGCCGCTCGGCTATTGTTGCATCTTCCGCCGCAATCGCCATGGCCGTCGGTAGACCTCGAGCAATATCGGCCGCGAAGCCCGGACCGGAGAGAACCGCGATCGGATGACGGGGCAATTCCGCTTCCAGAAGTTCCGTGAGCAGCCGACCGGAACTCCGGTCGATACCCTTCGCGCAGGTAACGACGATCGAGTCATTAGCCAGATAAGGACGATAATGACGAGCCGCATCGGCATGAGCCTGCGAAGGCATCGCAAAGAGGACGATGCCGGCACTGGTCAGAACATCCGGCTCGGCGGAAAATTCAAGCACATCCGGCAGTTCGACGCCAGGCAGCGCCGCCTCATGTACGCGGTCGCTCCTGAGGTCGGCCATCAGGGATGGATCGCGGCCGAGCAGGATCACGTCGTGCCGGTTTTCCAGCGCGATGACGACGGCAAGCGCAGTTCCGAAGGCGCCAGCGCCGATGACGACGATTTTCTCCCGCTGCATCAGGCCTTGGCTCCCCTTTTACCGAAACCGATCAATGTCTCCGCACTGCCGTCGAGCGGCCAGCGCGAGCGCGGCGGGATTTCCAGCGGATCGGCTTCTCGGCCGTCGGCCATTCGCTCCAGCCCGGCCCATGCGATCATGGCCGCATTATCGGTGCAGAGCCGGTGCGGCGGCGCAACGAAACGAAAGCCATGGGTATCGCAAAGCGACTGCAGCGTCTGGCGGATTTCCTGATTGGCCGCAACGCCGCCTGCGACGACCAGAGCAGGCTGGGTTTCCATATGCGGAAACTCCTGCTTGAAACGGGCAAGACCACGGCCAATCCGATCCTTGAGTGTGCGTGAGACCGCTTTCTGGAACGATGCGCAGATATCGGCAATGTCCTGCTCGGACAGCGGCGCGATCGCGGTCGCCGCCTGCCGTACCGCCGTTTTCAAGCCGGAAAAGGAAAAATCGAGCCTGGTCTCGCCGACCATTGGACGAGGAAGCGGAAAGCGGTCGGGATCGCCCTTTGCCGCCGCCTTCTCAACCGCAGGCCCCCCGGGATAGGGCAGGCCGAGAAGTTTCGCGGTCTTGTCGAAGGCCTCGCCGAGCGCATCATCGATGGTGGTGCCCCAGCGCTCATAATCGCCAACGCCACGCACCAGCACCAGCTGCGTATGGCCACCGGACACGAGCAGCATCAGATAGGGAAAAGATAGACCATCGGTGAGGCGCGCCGTCAGTGCATGTCCTTCCAGATGGTTGATCGCATAAAGCGGCTTGCCTGCTGCTTTTGCGATGGCCTTGCCCGTCATCAGGCCCACCAGCAGGCCGCCGATCAGCCCGGGGCCGGAGGTGGCAGCAACGGCATCGACGTCGGCAAGGGTCACGCCTGCCTGCTCCAGCGCTTCTTCCACGAGCGTATCCAGCGCCTCGACATGGGCCCGTGCGGCAATTTCCGGCACCACACCGCCATAGGCGCTGTGTTCCTCGAGCTGCGACAAAACGACGTCGGAGACGATCTCGCCGCGCCCATCCGCATGCCGAACCACAATGGATGCAGCGGTTTCGTCACAGCTTGTCTCTATGCCGAGGATACGAAGAAAGGGGGTCATCACATCTGTTCGTTCATTGCGATCATGCGCGGAGTTGGTCTAAGACAACTCCGGTAACAATGGATAGACGCGGATGCAAACAAAACCTTTCCGAATCGGCACGCGCGGCAGCCCGCTGGCGCTCGCGCAGGCTTATGAGACGCGCAACCGGCTGATGGCGGCGCATGGTCTGCCGGAAGACATGTTCGAAATTGTCGTGCTATCCACCAAGGGCGACAGGATAACCGATCGCGCCTTGTCCGAAATCGGCGGCAAGGGCCTGTTCACCGAAGAGCTTGAAAGCCAGCTCCTGTCAGGCGAACTCGATATGGCCGTGCATTCCTCAAAGGACATGCCGACCGTTTTGCCGCAAGGCCTTTATCTGTCCGCCTTCCTGCCGCGTGAAGACATACGCGACGCCTTCATCGGCCGCACCGCGCCGAAGCTGCTCGAACTGCCGCATGGCGCCGTGGTCGGCTCCGCGTCCCTGCGTCGCCAGGCGCTGATCCGTCGCCTGCGGCCGGATCTGAGCGTGATCATTTTTCGCGGTCAGGTCGATACGAGGCTGCGTAAGCTGGAGGAAGGCCAGGCGGACGCGACACTTCTTGCCCTTGCCGGCCTGAAGCGGCTCGGAAAGGACAATGTTCCGACGGAAATTCTTGACCCGAAGGAATTCCCTCCTGCTCCAGCCCAAGGCGCAATCGGCGTGGAAAGCCGCATCGGCGATACGCGCATGGACGAACTGCTCGCGCCCATAAACGACAGGCCCACTCATGATTCAGTGAGCTGTGAGCGCGCCTTTCTGGCGGCGCTTGACGGCTCCTGCCGCACGCCGATTGCCGGTTATGCCACCTGTGACGGCGAGGAACTGCATTTTTACGGCCTCATCCTCACCCCCGATGGCCAGACGAGCCATGGCAGCGAAATCTCTGGCAACCGCAGGGATGCGGCGAGACTGGGCCAACAGGCCGGCGAAGAGGTACGCGCCAAGGCAGGCAGCAGTTTCTTCGAAGGCTGGGGCTGAGCCAATGCGGATCGTCGTCACCCGGCCGCAGCGTTCGGGCGAAAGGACGGCCGCAAAACTCGAAGCGCTCGGCCACACGCCGGCGCTACTGCCGCTGTTCTATCCCGTCCATCATCACGAGCGCGCCATCTCGGCGCTGTCGCACCCAATGGCGGCCATCGCCGTGACCAGCGCAGAGGCTTTGCGGGCACTGGAGACATCACTAGACCGGCTGGTTCCCAATCTGTCAAAACCGCTGTTCGCCGTCGGAAGGGCAACGGCTGAAGCGGCGGAAAAAATCGGTTTCAAACACATTCTCACCGCTTCCGGCGACGCCGTAAGTCTGAACGCGCTGATGACTGAACGCGCGGCCCTGTTTTCCGAGAAAGAACCCCTGCTTTATCTCGCCGGTCGACCCCGTGGCGCCGTCTTCGAGGAAGGCCTTGCCGCCGCCGGCATTGCCTTCAAAACGGTCGACTGTTACGAGATGCTGCCCTGCGACGTTCCTGAAACTGTGCTCGAAACGGCCCTGGTGAAAAACGCGGCGGATGTGGTCCTGCTTTATTCATCGGAAGCGGCGCGGGCATTTTTCCGTCATGTATCGACGGAAAAATACGAAAAGGCGTTGGCGAGAACACAATTCATCTGCATCAGCCGCAACGTGTTTTCTCTCCTTCCGGAAATCTTCCGCGTCAACGCGGTTGCTGCCAAAGAGCCGAGCGAGGCTGCAATGTTTGAACTTCTGCACCGCAACTCTGGAACCTAATTCGAGCTCGCCTCTTTCCTTTGCCGCCGTCACTGACTAGGTTTAGAGTACTGCAGGCAGAAATGAGGTTGTCATGGTATCGGGAAAGCCGCCACGCCACTCCAAGTCCAAAGCCGAACCGGTCACGATCGACCTGGACGCCAAAGACGTGAAAGCAGTTTCCGCCGACGTGGATGCCGCCGAGACCGACAAAAAGCCCGGTGACAAAACCCCGGAGACCGCGGCGGATTCCGCAGTTTCGGATATCAGATCGGAAGCAACCGCAACAGGCAATGCCGCACCGATATGGGATCAGCCAAAGAGACCCCCTCTCGAGCCCGAGCCCAATGTCGGGAAAGCGGACGCCGTGGCGGCGACACCGAAGGCGGAGAACCTGGATAACGGACAGAAAGCGCCTGTCACGCCCTCCCCCGCTCCGGCTCAAACCGATACTAAATCTTCGACAGGCACCGCCCAGACGAGCGCTGCCGCTGCTGCAACAGCAAAGCCTGCCTCCGGATCCACAGCCTCCACCAGCGCATCCGGCGGCGCCACCACGGCAAAGCCTTCGACCGCGACCTCGTCCTCAGGACCGGCAAAGCCCTCCATACCGCAGCGGGTCGATAGCAAACAGGCGGCGACCTCGGGCCTGATCGCGGCAGGTATCGTCGGCGGCCTTGTGGCGCTCGCCGCCGCCGGCAGCATGCAATATGCAGGCATCCTGCCCTCCTTTAATGCGGGCAAGGCGGGAAGCGAGGAAATCGCTGCCCTTAAAACCGATCTGGACAGCTTGCGCCAGCAGCTTGCCAATGCGCCAGCCTCCGACACCTCGGCGCTGGAACAGCGCATCGCAACCCTTGAAGGCGTGAACGGGGAGGCCTCGCAGGTCGATGGGCTGTTAGAGAAAGTCACCGCCCTCGAAGCGGCTCTCCAGTCGGAACGGTCTGCGCAGACTTCGGCGACAGCGGAACTGACACGCCGTCTCGCTGACGCTGAAGCCAAGATCAACGAGCCGCGCGACGATATCGAAGTCGCCCGCGCTATAGCATCGGCCGCGCTGAAGGCCGCGATCGATCGCGGTGGACCGTTCCTGACGGAACTGGATACCCTGTCCAAGGTAACGCCCGACGATCCGGCCATCGCATCGCTGCAATCCTTCGCCGCAACCGGCGTACCATCACGCTCGGAGCTGATGCAGAAGTTCCCCGATGTCGCCAATGCGATGCTCTCAGCCATAAACCAGCCTGACCCCAATCAGGGCATCATGGAACGCCTGACCGAAAGCGCCTTTTCGCTGGTGAAGGTGCGACCCGTCGGAAACATCGAAGGCGAAACCCCCGAAGCCAGGATCGCACGCATGGAAAACAA
This sequence comes from Agrobacterium sp. InxBP2, assembly GCF_026191755.1. Classification (NCBI taxonomy): domain Bacteria; kingdom Pseudomonadati; phylum Pseudomonadota; class Alphaproteobacteria; order Hyphomicrobiales; family Rhizobiaceae; genus Agrobacterium; species Agrobacterium sp. InxBP2. The sequence goes on along the minus strand of NZ_JAINDY010000027.1, from coordinate 257,018 downwards.
GCTGCGCAATGGCGATCTTCAGGGCGCGGCACTTGAGTGGAACGGTCTTCCGGATGCCGCCAAGACGGCATCCGCTGATTACAAGAAATCTCTGGATGCGCGCGTCGAGGTCGAAAATCTGGTGGGCAGCACGTTGAACCGCGCCATCACCAGCACCGGCAGGCAGGGGTAAGGGCATGACCAGAATTCTGACTTTCGCCGTTATCGTTCTGGCCCTCGGCTTCGGTTTCTCCTGGCTGGCTGACAGGCCGGGCGTCCTTTCCATCGTCTGGCAAGGTCGGCTGATCGAAATGAGCCTGATGGTCGCAGCCTCCATCATCGCGGCGCTCATCGCTGCTGCCATGCTGCTCTGGTGGATCGTCAACGCCGTATGGACTTCGCCTAATGCCGCCCGTCGTTATTTCCGCGCGCGCAAGCGCGACCGCGGTTATCAGGCGCTCTCCACTGGCCTCATCGCCGCTGGCGCTGGCAATGCCATTCTTGCACGGAAGATGACGGCCCGCACGCAGGGACTACTGAGTGCCGATCAGGAGCCGCTGATTCACCTGCTCGATGCACAGGCCGATCTCATCGAAGGCAAATATGATGAGGCGCGCCGTAAGTTCGAGGCCATGGCGCGTGATCCCGAAACGCGTGAACTCGGCCTTCGCGGCCTCTATATCGAGGCACGTCGTCAGGGCGCTTACGAAGCCGCCCAGCAATATGCCGAGGACGCCGCGGAAAAAGCACCCTATCTGCCATGGGCGGCACAGGCGACGCTGGAAAACCGATGCCGCAATGGGCAGTGGGACGATGCCATCCGTCTGCTTGATCAGCAGAAGGCGGCCAGCGTCATCGAACGCGGCGAGGCGGAGCGGCTGAAAGCCGTGCTTCTCACTGCCAAGGCCGGCGAGAAACTGGAAAGCGACCCGGTAGGTGCGCGCGAGGACGCGAAGCACGCTCTCAAGCTTGCAAAAGGCCTCGTCCCGGCAGCGCTTATCGCGGCAAAGTCCTACCTGCGCGAAGACAATCTGCGCAAGGCCGCCGCGATTCTTGAACCCGTCTGGAAAAACGATCCGCATCCGCAGATCGCCGAACTTTACGTACGTGCGCGCAGCGGCGATACCGCCATCGACCGGCTGAAGCGGGCAGAGCGGCTTGAAAGTCTGAAGCCCAACAACATCGAATCCCTGTTTGCAGTGGCGCAGGCGGCGCTCGACGCCAAGGAATTCGCCAAGGCCCGGGCGAAGGCCGAGGCCGCCGCCCGGATCGAGCCGCGCGAAAGCATCTTCCTCTTGATGGCCGATATCGAGGAGGCCGAAACCGGGGATCAGGGCCGTGTGCGCTACTGGATGGCGCAGGCACTGCGCGCGCCGCGTGATCCGGCATGGGTCGCCGACGGTATCGTCTCTGAAAAATGGCTGCCGGTCTCGCCTGTCACGGGCCGTCTCGATGCCTTTGAATGGAAAGCGCCTTTCGGGCAGCTGGAAGGCCCTGTTGAAGATCTAACAATCGAAAACGCGATTGCCGCAGCACCCGCAAGGACCGAACCGACGGTAAAGACGGTCGTCGTGGAAACCGCGCCCGAGACCCGTGCGGAGCCAAAGCAGGCTTCGGCTGAGCCCATAGAGGTAAAACCGAGTGTTTCGGCTCCGACGGAGAAAAAGCCCGTCACGATCGAAGCGCCGGTGGAAACCGAAGCGGCGAATGAAAAGGCCGAAGCAGTGCCCTTTTTCGGCGGTGCGCCAGATGATCCGGGTGTGAAGAAATCCGGCGCGGAAGCCGAACCCAAGACACGGCTCAAACTCTTCTGACGAGCAGGCTATCGATGTTCCAGCAAATACAGTCGTTTATTCAGAACCTCGTCGGCCCGCAGGCAGGTGATTTCAGTCCCGATGATCTGAGGGTGGCGGTAGCCGCCCTCTGTTTCCAGGTCATGGAAGCCGATGGCACCATCTCGAAAAGCGAGCGTGATCGTCTTCGCGAAATTCTGCATGAATATTATCATCTCGACGGCGGCAAGCTTGATGCCCTGCTCGCCGCCGGCCAGGAGGCCGGCAAGGAAGCCGTCGATTATTACCGCTTTACCACCGATATCCGTCGCCACCTGGATGAAGATCAGCGCGTGGAGCTTATTGGCATATTATGGGATATTGTTTACGCTGACGGCGAACGAAGCGAGATGGAAGACCATGTGATCTGGCGTGTCGCGGATCTGCTGGGTGTTTCCGTGCGCGACAGGGTCCTGCAACGTCAGCAGGCCGCCACGAGGTCCGGACCCGCTGAAGAAAGCGAAAACGAAGACGATGCTGTTTGACCCCTCCAGGCAACAGAAACAACAACCTTCGCTGCTCATCGTCCTGCATCAGGAACGCTCCACGCCCGGTCGCGTCGGTCAGATGCTGGTGGAAAAAGGGTATCGTCTGGATATAAGGCGCCCCGCGCTCGGCGATGACCTGCCACAGACGCTGGAAAAACACGCCGGAGCCATCATTTTCGGCGGCCCGATGAGCGCCAACGATCCGCACGATTATGTCAAAGCCGAAATCGACTGGCTGAAAGTGCCACTGAAGGAAAACAAGCCTTTTCTCGGCATCTGTCTCGGTGCGCAGATGTTGTCCAAACATTTGGGCGGCAGGGTGGAAGCCGAGAGGGACGGCAAGGTGGAGATTGGCTGGTATCCGCTCCATGCCACCGAACATGGGCGGCTTCTGATGCCGCACTGGCCGAAGATGGTCTATCACTTCCATCGCGAAGGCTTTGAGCTGCCGCGTGGAGCCGAACTTCTGGCATCGGGCGAAACCTACCCCAATCAGGCCTATCGATATGGAAAAAATGCCTGGGGCCTGCAGTTTCACGCCGAACTGACCCGTGCCATGATGCATAGCTGGGTGGTGCGCGGCGCGCAGCGCTTCGGCATGCCCAATGCCCAGGTGGGCAGCCAGCATCTGGAAGGCCGCATGCTGTTCGATACGCCGCTCAGGGCATGGCTCAGCAATTTTCTCGATCTGGTTTTTGAGGGCAAGGCGCAGCGCTAGAGCATTTCCGGTAAAGATGCGCTGCGGCTTTACGTCCGGATAATCCGTGAAAACAAAAAGTTGGATCGTTTTTGCGCTTCGAAGAAAAGCCAAGACGATCTGAGACCCATCGCTGTCAGTGCGGCGCGTCAAGATTGTCGATCTTGCGCAGCTTGGAAAAGCCGAGCGCCCAGATGACCGCCACGGCGAGCGTGCCAGCCCCGCCGATGACAACGGCTGGAACGGCACCCACAACATGAGCCATGGTGCCGGCACGAAACTCACCCAGTTCGTTCGATGCGCCGACGAAGACCATGTTCACCGCGTTCACACGCCCGCGTACCTCATCCGGTGTCCAAAGCGCGATCAAAGTTTCTCGCACATAAACCGATACCATGTCCGATGCGCCCATGACTACCAACGCGGCGATGGACAGCCACGCGGTTTGCGAAAGTCCGAAGACCACGGTTGAAACGCCGAAAAGGCCAACGCCAGCGAACATCAGCAGGCCGGCATGGTGACGAATGGGCTTGAATGCCAGAATAACGGCGACGGTGATGGCGCCGATACCGGGCGCCGCGCGCAGAAGCCCGAGGCCCCACGGGCCGAGCGTCAGCACTTCCTTGGCAAAGATCGGCATCAATGCAACCGCGCCACCCAGCAACACCGCGAAGAGATCGAGCGATATTGCACCGAGGACGATCTTTTCCTGCGAGATGAATTTAAACCCGGCGAGCATGGTTTCGAGGCTGATCGCCTTTGCCGGGCCGCGTTGTTCCGGCTTGCGGATCGCCACCGCAAGTCCTGCGGAGACGATAAAGAGCACGAGCGCCACACTGTAGGCAACGGAGGCGCCGAGACCATAAAGCAGGCCGCCGGCAACGGGACCGAGAATGGAGGCCATCTGCCAGGAAGAAGAATTCCAGGCGATGGCGTTCGGCAAATCCTCTACCGGCACGAGATTGGGCGCCAGCGACTGGACCGCCGGTCCCATGAAAGCGCGCTCTATGCCGAAGACGACAAGAATGGCAAAGACCGGCCAAGGGGAAAAGCTGTGCGTGAGTGTCAGCGCCAGAAGAGCGACGGCACAGAGCGCCGCAACCATCAGGCATATGGCCATAATACGCCGGCGATTGTGCCGATCGGCAACCGTTCCCGTAACAAGGATCAAAAGAAGGGACGGCAGAAACTGGAAAAGACCGATCAGGCCGAGATAAAAGGCATTGCCGGTCACTTCATACATTTGCCACCCAACCGAAACACTGACGATCTGTATGGCAAAGGCCGAAAAAAACCGGGCGCTGAAGAAACGCCGATAGGATGAATGCCGGAATGCACCGAAACGGTTTTCGGCAGAAGGAAGAGACATCGGCTGTGTGCTCGCGAGGAAAATGTGTGATGGCAATAAAGCGATATGACAGGAATCGCCAGCCCTCACCATCGCGATCGCGCAAAGTGTGAGCGTTTTTTGCGTGAAATCCTGCCGCCGGGTTATGAGTTAGACCACGATCACCGCAGGTGAATCTAACCGGTGATGATTACGATTCGGCGCAACACTTGCCGGTTCAGCGACGAATGTCTAAATGTCTTGCAACCAAGATACGGAGATATTGATGCTTGCCCTGTTTCAGACCATCGATCTGGCCTTGAACCTCTATACCTGGGTGCTGATTGGCAGCGCCATTTTTTCATGGCTTTACGCCTTCAACGTCATCAATTCCCGCAACCAGTTCGTGAACGCCATCGGCAGCTTTCTGTTCAATGTCACGGAACCGGTTCTGCGCCCCATCCGTCGCGTTCTGCCCAATCTCGGTGGCATCGACATTTCGCCGATCATCGTGCTCCTGATCATCTTCTTCATCCGATCCTTCATGTGGAACACGCTGTACCCGATGTTCGCGTGAACGGCTGCTGGCAAAAACACGGTGATCATATCCGGCTCTCCGTTCGCCTCACGCCGAATGGCAGGCGGGACGCGATTGATGGAGTCGAGCTCGATGCGGACGGAAACGCGCAGCTAAAGGCCCGGGTCAGCGCCGTGCCGGAAGGCGGTAAGGCGAACAAGGCCCTGACTGTTTTGCTGGCAAAGAAACTTGGCGTACCCAAAACCGCCATCAGCTTCGTTTCGGGCGAAACAGCGCGCAAAAAACCCTCCGGATCGACACCGACCCGGAGGATTTTGAAGACCGATTGAAAAAGCTTTAGACCAGATCAGCCCTGCGCCTTGTAGCGCTCGATGGCTTCGACGATCAGCTTCTTGGCAACGTCAACATCCTGCCAGCCGCCCATCTTCACCCACTTGCCGGGCTCCAGATCCTTGTAGTGCTCGAAGAAGTGCTCGATCTGCTTCAGCGTGATTTCCGGAAGATCGGTGTAATTATTGACCTTGTCGTAACGACGGGTCAGTTTCGGAACCGGAACCGCCAGAATCTTCTCGTCCTTGCCGCCATCATCTTCCATGATCATCACGCCGATGGGACGAACATTGATGACGCAGCCCGGTACCAGCGGGCGGGTGTTGCAGATGAGAACGTCGATCGGATCGCCATCGTCGGACAGGGTGTGCGGTACGAAACCATAGTTACCCGGATAGGTCATCGGCGTGTAGAGGAAGCGATCAACGATCAGCGCACCGGCATCCTTGTCCATCTCGTACTTGATCGGGTGTCCACCGACCGGCACTTCAACGATAACATTAACGTCTTCCGGCGGATTTTTGCCTACGGAAATTGCATCGATACGCATTCGCTTCCCTCATTCGACGGGTTGGATTTGGTTTTCGATACTGGGAAAGTCTGCGCATTGCAACACGGCTGTGGGCATATAAGGCATAATGGATAAATTGGGTGTCAGCGATGCGGTCACGACCGGACGCGAAACGACAATCCCGGAATTTGCGCCGTTAGTTCCAGACGAAACCGACCTTGCGAAGTGATTTGCCACCGAAATCTTCCATGCCTTCGGCAATGTCGCGCCCGCCATGCGAGCGGAAAAAGCGATTGGCTACATCGCTGTCCTCAAGGCACCAGACGACAATACCGTTGCAGCCAAGCGAGGTCAGCAAGCGTCGCGCTTCCGTGAAAAGCAGTGATCCGAGGCCGATGCCCTGATATTCCGGACGGAGATAGAGTTCGTAAATTTCGCCGTCATGCGGCAGTCCGCGCGCCCGGCTGAGGCCCAGCGTCGCGTAGCCGGCAACAACGCCCGCCACTTCAACCACCAGCATGGTTGCTGAACCCTTGGTTGCCTTTTTCCACCAGATTTCGCCACGGCGCTCGAGCATCTGCGTCAACGGCCGATGCGGGATAAGCCCGGCATAGGCCTGTTGCCACGACAGACGGTGCGCCTCGGATATGGCGCGCGCATCATGCGGTTCAGCACGGCGAACATCGATGGATAACGTTTTCATAACGCGATTCTGGCCCCGGCCACGGAAACTTACCAGTCATAAAGGTTAACGCCGGCAAGCTTACCCACAGCCTATTCATGTGGACGACCAGAAAAAATTAACGCATCCTTAACCTTTGGCAAAGCTCCTTTCGACTCATGCACACATAAAAAAGAATGCATAAAAAAACCCGGCGCAAGGCCGGGTTTTCGAAACAGGGATCGAACCGATCAGCTGGCAGCAAGCTTTGCCTTTTCGAAACGCTTGCGGTCATTGGGATCGAGATAGAGCTTGCGAAGACGGATCGACTTCGGCGTGACTTCAACGAGTTCGTCATCCTGAATCCAGGAAAGCGCGCGCTCCAGCGTGAACTTGATCGGGGGGGTGAGCTTCACCGCTTCATCCTTGCCGGCGGCGCGGATGTTGGTGAGCTTCTTGCCCTTCAGCACGTTCACGTCGAGGTCGTTGTCACGGCTGTGAATGCCGATGATCATGCCAGCATAAACCTTCTCACCGGCATCGATGATCATCGGGCCGCGATCTTCGAGGTTGAACAGAGCATAGGCAACAGCTTCGCCCGACTCGTTCGACAGCAGAACGCCGTTGACGCGACCGCCGATCTCGCCCTTGTAAGGCTGGTAGTCGTGGAACAGGCGGTTCATGACGGCCGTACCGCGCGTGTCGGTCAGAAGTTCCGACTGGTAACCGATCAGACCACGGGTCGGCGCGAAGAACACCAGACGGACGCGGTTGCCGCCCGAGGGGCGAAGCTCGACCATTTCGGCCTTGCGCTCGGACATCTTCTGCACGACGACGCCGGAATGCTCCTCATCCACGTCGATGACAACTTCTTCGACCGGCTCCATCAGCTGGCCGTTCTCATCCTTGTGCATGACAACGCGCGGACGCGAAACGGCAAGCTCAAAACCTTCGCGGCGCATGTTTTCGATCAGAACCGCCAGCTGCAATTCGCCACGGCCAGATACGAAGAAGGAATCCTTGTCGGCGGATTCTTCGATCTTCAGCGCAACGTTACCTTCGGCCTCCTTGAACAGACGGTCGCGGATGACGCGGCTCGTCACCTTGTCGCCCTCGGTGCCGGCGAGCGGCGAATCGTTGACGATGAAGGACATGGTAACGGTTGGCGGATCGATCGGCTGCGCCTGCATCGGCTCCATGACGGCCGGGTCACAGAACGTGTCGGCGACGGTGCCCTTGGAGAGACCTGCGATGGCGACGATGTCGCCTGCATGGGCTTCTTCGATCGAGGTGCGCTCGATGCCACGGAAAGCAAGAATCTTGGAGATGCGGCCGTTTTCAATCAGCTTGCCATCCTGGCCGAGAACCTTGACCGCCTGGTTCGGCTTGATCGAACCGGAAGCGATACGGCCGGTGATGATGCGGCCGAGGAAGTTGTTGGCTTCGAGGATCGTGCCGATCATGCGGAACGGACCTTCTTCGACCTTGGGCTCCGGCACGTGCTTGACGACGAGATCGAGAAGCGGCGCAAGACCTTCATCAGTCGGGCCTTCCGGATTGACGTTCATCCAGCCGGAACGGCCCGAGCCGTAGAGGATCGGGAAGTCGAGCTGCTCGTCGGTTGCATCCAGAGCCGCGAAAAGGTCGAAGACTTCGTTGACGACTTCCTCATGGCGGGCATCCGGACGGTCGATCTTGTTGATGGCGACGATCGGGCGAAGGCCGACCTTCAGCGCCTTGCCAACCACGAACTTCGTCTGCGGCATAGGGCCTTCGGCAGCGTCAACGAGAACGATGGCGCCGTCCACCATCGACAGGATACGCTCGACTTCACCGCCGAAGTCGGCGTGGCCGGGGGTGTCGACGATGTTGATGCGGGTATCTTTCCACTCGATCGAGGTCGCCTTGGCGAGAATGGTGATGCCGCGCTCTTTTTCGATGTCGTTGGAATCCATCACGCGTTCCATCACGCGCTGGTTTTCACGGAACGAACCGGATTGCTTCAGAAGCTCGTCAACAAGCGTCGTTTTTCCATGGTCAACGTGCGCGATGATCGCGATGTTGCGAAGTGCCATTGTTCAAAATCTCTGAGGTTGGGCGCTATATTGATGAGAAACGCCAATTTAGTTTGGCGCGCTCATAACCTTTTTTTTGCAAATGCGAAAGGGGGCTCATGTCATAAGCCCCCTGCGCTCAGCTTCTAGCTCAGAAATATGACAGTCTCTTATAGGAGACCGCGCTTCGAAAGCATCGCGTCCGGGCTCGGCATCTTGCCGCGGAAGGCGAGATAGGCTTCCTCGGGATCCACGGAACCACCGACGGAGTAGATGTTGTCCTTCAGCCGTCGCGCCATATTGCTATCGAAGGCATTGCCGGTTTCCTCGAAGGCGGAAAAGGCATCGGCATCCAGCACTTCCGACCACATGTAAGAATAATATCCAGCGGAATAACCGTCGCCGGAGAAAACGTGCTGAAAATGCGGGGTCGCATGGCGCATGACGATGGATTCAGGCATGTCGAGCGTTGAAAGAACCTCACCCTGCACGGCCATCGGGTCGTCGACGCTGTCGCGCGTGTGGAACGCCATGTCGACAATCGCCGAAGAGGTAAACTCCACCGTGCTGAAGCCGGCATTGAAGGTCTGTGCGGCCAGAACCTTGTCCAGCAGCGCCTTCGGCATTGCCGCACCGGTTTCATAATGCAGGGCGTATTTTTCCAGGATTTCCGGCACAGTCAGCCAGTGCTCGTAAAGCTGCGAGGGCAATTCGACGAAATCGCGCGATACGCCCGTTCCCGACACCGAGGGGTAGGTGACATCGGACAACATGCCATGCAGCGCGTGGCCGAATTCGTGGAAGAGTGTACGCGCATCGTCAAGCGAAAGAAGCGCGGGCTTACCTTCGGCCGGTTTGGCGAAGTTGCAGACATTATAAATAATCGGGATTTCTCCAACCGTACCATTTTTCAGCGGCAACTTGTGCTGCGATTGGAACGAACTCATCCATGCGCCTGATCGCTTGGAGGGCCGCGCGAAATAATCGCCGAGGAACATGGCCTTCAGATCGCCCTGGTCGTCGCGGATATCGAAAACCCGGACGTCCGGGTGATAGGCGGCGACACCCTTGACCTCGACGGCACGAATTCCAAACAGCCGCCCGGCCACATCGAAGCAGGCTTCAATGATCTTTTCCAGCTGCAGATAAGGTTTCAATTCCGCCTCGGAGAAATTGAATTTCTGAGCGCGGAGCTTTTCGGCATAATGTCGCCAGTCCCATGGCAGAACGTCGTGGTTTTTGCCCTCCGCGGCGATGATGGCGGCAAGCTCAGCCTCCTCCTCACCCGCGCGGCGAACGGCCTTTTCCCAGACCTGCCCCAGAAGGCCGTTCACAGCATCGGGCGTCTTTGCCATCGTGTCGTCAAGCTTATAGGCGGCGAAATTCGCATAACCGAGAAGCTTCGCCTTCTCCTCGCGCAGTTCAAGCGTGCGGCGGACGATCTCTCGATTGTCGGTCTCGCCGCCGTTTTCACCGCGCGCCACCCATGCCCTGAAGGCCTGTTCACGCAGGTCTCGACGTTCGGAAAATGTCAGGAAGGGCTCGATGATGGAACGGGAAAGGGTGACGGCGAACATGCCATCCTCGCCATGCTCACGGGCCGCACCCGCCATAGCGTCGCGCAGAAAACCGGGAATGCCGGCAAGTTCCTCTTCCGTGGAAAGCAAGAGCTTCCAGTTCTTTTCATCCGCCAGTACATTCTGCCCGAACTTTGCACCGAGGCCGGCCAGCTCCTCATTGATCGCCGCCAGCCGCTCCTGCCGGTCTTTCGGCAATTTCGCGCCGGAGCGCACGAAACCCTTCCAGTGCCGTTCGAGAACACGGTTTTCCTCACCCGTCAGCCCAAGTGTCTCGCGTTTTTCCCACAAGGTATCGATGCGCTTGAACAGAGCCTCGTTCATGCCGATCTTAGAATAGTGCCGCGACATTTTCGGAGCAATCTCCCGCTCCAGCGCCTGGATCACGCCATTGGTGTTCGCTCCTGCCCTGTTCCAGAACAGCGCCGAAATGCGTGAAAGATCGTCACCCGCGACCTCAAGCGCAGTTACAGTGTTTACAAATGTCGGCGCCTCGACATTGGCTGCGATCGCATCGATCTCCTGCTCATGGGAACCAAGTGCGGCGTCAAAGGCCGGAGCGAAATCCTCATCCCTGACTGAATCGAATTTTGGCAGACCATTGTGACCGTTCCAGTGAACGAGTGCGGGATAAAGCGCGGTCTCAGATGGCATTTCATGTTCCTCGTACAATTCCGGTTTAGCCATATGGGCACGCCGCCGCCGCCAATTCAATATCGGAATTTGGTGTGGAATACGCACTCGCCTTCATTTCCAAGTATTGACCGATATGACGACATCATGGTCTGCTTCTTTAAATAATATCCCATGACGGAGATATGTATTATCGAGATTTATTCTTTAAGGGCCTCTAATAATTTCCTTTTCAGGGACAATTCCAGAAACGCAAGATCCGTGGGCATTGCCGATTTCGGCAAGGCCGGAAAATCCGATGCAGCCTCAGGCTTTGAAGAGACGGTAAGAGGGATAGATTTTACCCGCATCAGCCCGCGCGACCTGCGCGAAATCGCCCGAGATTATTACCATGCGGGAAAAATCAGCCAGGACACACTTTTTGAACTTTCGTCCGAACTTCCGGCACAAACCCTTAGTGCCAGCGGTGAGGTCATCGACATAGCTGATGTGACCGAGGACACGGAATTCGACTTCCTGACCTATTTTTCCGACCGAGCTGAAATTGCCCGTTCCATCGGCACCGCAGACGAGGTTGAAAAAATGCAGGACGTTCTGTCTTTTTTTGCTTTGGCGTGACGGCCCCTGAACCGCGTTGCGGGGCACACCGCAATGGAAGTGACATATAGTTTACTCGATTTTCGGTAATATGATTTGTGTACCATTGATTATCGCCCGGATTTTAGTAAGGCTGACTTACGAAAAGGCGAAGCATGGGTACGAAACGCGAAAAAGATTCATTGGCATTTCTGCTGAACAGCGGTGCACGCCTGCTGAACAGTGCTTTTGAGCGCCGTATATCCGAGGCCGGACTGGGCCTGACCCCCGGCGAGGCGCGCGCATTGCTGACGGTCGCTGTCGTTGACGGCAGCAAACAGTCGGACATCGCCGCTCGCCTCGGAATAGAACCCATGACGATCTGCGCCTATCTTGATAAGTTGCAGTCCCTCGATCTCATCGAGCGGCAGCAGGACCCGCAGGACAGACGCTCCAAGCGTATTGTGCTGACCAAATCCTCAGCCGACATGCTGGAAGCCGTCCGGCAGGAAATAGATGAACTCGTCCGCCACGCTACCCAGGGCCTGAATGACGAGGAGGTGGCGCTGTTCCGCCACTTTCTGCAAACCCTTCGTGACAATCTGCAGCCGGAACAACCGGGGCAGAACGGCTGATCACCATGTCGCCAAAACCGATCATGTCCACGAAACGCACGGCGATGCTTGGTGCGTTTTTGACGGCGCTTGCGCCCATATCCATGGCGATTTACACACCCGCCATGCCGGAACTGACGCGGGTTTTTGCCACTGACCAGTCCGCCGTCAAGCTCAGCCTGTCCCTCTATTTTGCCGGGTTCGCGCTGGCGCAACTGCTCGCCGGGCCGGCATCGGATGCCTTCGGTCGGCGAAAGGCAAGCATCGTCTTCCTCCTGATCTTTCTGGGCGGCGGCCTGGTGGCCATTTCCGCGCCGACGATCGAAGTGCTGCTTTTCGCCCGGCTGGTTCAGGGCATCGGTGCTTCGGTCGGTATGACGGTGGCGCGTGCCGTGGTGCGCGACCAGTTTACCGGCGCCGAAGCCTCCAGCATCATGAATCTCATTGGTATCATGCTGGCGGTCGGTCCTGCCCTCGGACCGACGATCGGTGGACTTTCACTCGCGGCTTTCGGCTGGAAATCCGTGTTTTTTCTGATGGTCGGCCTCGGAGCCATCGCCATTTTATCCGTCGTGATTTTTTTGCGGGAAACAACGGTTCCGGACAGGAGTCTGATCCGGCCCAGGCGGCTCCTGTCGGCCTATGGCACGCTGCTCAGCGCGCCACGTTTCCTTCTGGCTGCATTGGTGCTTGGTGGTTCCATCGGCGCGCTTTATGCGCAGGCCACAATGCTGACTTTCATCCTTATCAACGAGGTCGGCATGACACCCACCGCCTTCGGCATCGGCATGCTGATGCAGACAGGCGCCTACTTCTTCGGCTCGATTGCCCTGCGTTACATCGCCCCCCGACTGGGAGACCGGCGCTCGGTCGTGATCGGCCTCTGTTTTTCCGGAACCGGCGGCCTCCTTATTTTATTGTCAGTTTTCCTGATGCCGCCATCGTTCCTTTCGATCATGGGGCCCGTTGCAGTCGCGACTGTCGGCATCGCCCTGCTGACCCCTTCGATGGTGACAGCAGCGCTTGCTCCCTTCCCGCATATCGCCGGTTCGGCATCGGCCATGATGGGATTTATCCAGATGGGATCGGGCTTCGCCGGCGGTGCTGCAGCCTCCCTCATCGGTTCACCTTTGACCGGCTTCGGCGTCATCATTCCCATGATGGAATTCACAGCCGTTGCCAGCTACATCGGCTTCCGCATCGTCTCCAGAAGAGCGACATGAAAAAACCCGCCGGTGTCACCACCAGCGGGTTTCGTTATTTTTTCAAGAACAGAATTACTTGCTGAGATTGCGCTTTGCCAAAGTGCGAAGACGCAGCGCATTGAGCTTGATGAAGCCTGCCGCATCCTTCTGGTCATAAGCGCCGTGGTCGTCCTCAAAGGTCACCAGCGCGTCGGAGTAGAGCGACTTGGCACTCTCGCGGCCGGTTACCATGACGTTGCCCTTATAGAGCTTCAGCGTGACTTCGCCTTCCACATGCTCCTGGCTCTTGTCGATCAGGGCCTGCAGCATTTCGCGCTCCGGCGAGAACCAGAAGCCGTAATAGATCAACTCGGCGTAGCGCGGCATCAGCTCGTCCTTCAGATGCGCAGCACCCCGGTCGAGCGTGATGGACTCGATGGCGCGATGCGCGGCAAGAAGGATGGTACCGCCGGGCGTTTCGTAAACGCCGCGCGACTTCATGCCGACGAAGCGATTCTCGACCAGATCGAGACGTCCGATGCCGTTTTCACGGCCATAATTGTTGAGCGTGGCAAGAAGCGTCGCAGGCGACATCTCGACACCATTGATCGAGCAGGCATCACCCTTTCGGAAACCAACCTTGATGACGGTTGCCTTGTCGGGAGCGGCTTCCGGGGAGATCGTGCGCATATGCACATATTCAGGAGCTTCCACCGCCGGGTCTTCCAGAACCTTGCCCTCGGAAGAGGAGTGCAGCAGGTTGGCGTCCACGGAGAATGGCGCTTCGCCCTTCTTGTCCTTGGCAACCGGAATCTGGTGCTGTTCGGCAAAGTTCAGGAGGTCAGTACGGCTCTTGAACGTCCAGTCGCGCCACGGGGCGATGATCTTGATGTCAGGGTTCAGTGCATAGGCCGAAAGCTCGAAACGGACCTGGTCGTTGCCTTTGCCGGTCGCACCATGGGCGATGGCGTCGGCGCCGGTCTTCCTGGCGATTTCGATCAGGTGCTTGGAAATCAGCGGCCGGGCAATGGAGGTGCCGAGCAGATAGACGCCTTCGTAGACGGCGTTGGCGCGGAACATCGGAAACACGAAATCGCGCACGAACTCTTCACGGACGTCCTCGATGAAAATTTCCTTGATGCCCAGCATCTCGGCCTTCTTGCGTGCCGGCTCAAGCTCTTCGCCCTGGCCGAGATCGGCGGTGAAGGTAACGACCTCAGCGCCGAGTTCCGTCTGAAGCCATTTCAGAATGATCGAGGTGTCGAGGCCGCCGGAATAGGCGAGAACGACTTTCTTAACGTCTTTCGGGAGTGCCATAGTGATGTCCATCTGCATGATGACGGCATCGGGACACCGCCATTTCCTTGGGATTTCGGCACTTTTACAGTGCAACCCGAAATGTGTGAAGCGCTTTTCCGTGAGATAAGCGACAAAACAATTGATGGACACGCGTGACGCACGTGACGACAGCTACACCGAGGGGAACGAAGCCTTTGTCACATGCATTTAGAAAATTCGCGCTTTATGATGAAGCGGCGCGATCGACTTGAAAACCGTGAATGAAGCCACTCAGGTTCAGGCAACGTTGCAAACCGCTGGAAACAGCAGAAACGACGCGAAGGAGAAACCTATGACGACCATCCACCCCGCATTCAAGGAAGATAATGTCGCCGTCATAACAGGTGCGGCCTCTGGCATCGGACTCGCCGCCGCCCGCAAATTCGCCGGTTTCGGCATGAGTGTCGTGCTCGTCGATCTCGATGGCGAGAAACTTGCCGCCGCGCATGCGGACGTTCTGGCACTTGCCCGGGACGGCGAGGCGCAAATCGTTGCGATCCCGACCGACGTCTCGAAACTCGATGAGCTGGAGGCGCTGGAACGCGCCGTAATTCAGCGTTTCGGGCGCGTTCACGTCCTCATGAACAATGCCGGCATCCAGCCTGGCAGCGCCATTTTCGGTCCCCAGGCCAACTGGGAAAAGATTATCAGCGTCAATCTGATGGGCGTTGTGAATGGCAGCCGTGTCTTCGGTCAGGGCATGATCGCCCATGGTGAGCCGGCACTCATCATCAACACCGGCTCGAAACAGGGCATCACCACGCCTCCCGGCGATCCCGCCTACAATGTCTCGAAATCAGGCGTCAAAACCTTCACGGAAGCGCTTCAACACGAGTTGCGCAATGTTCCAAATGGTAGAGTTTCCGCTCATCTCCTCATCCCCGGCTTCGTCTTCACAGGCCTTACAGCCCAAGGCAGAACGGAAAAACCGGAAGGCGCCTGGACCGGCGAACAGACCATCGAGTTCATGCTCGAAAGCATCGGCCGGGGCGATTTCTACATTCTCTGCCCGGATGGCGAGGTTGACCGCCCGACGGACGAGAAACGCATTCTCTGGGCGGCCTATGATATCGTCCAGAACCGCCCGCCGCTCTCGCGCTGGCACACGGAATATTCCGCCGCCTTCACCAGCTTCCTCAAGAACTGACGCCTAGGGGCCGCCGCGATCTGAAAATTGCGGTGCCCCGCCCTGCTTAATCCACCGCTGCGCTAGGGCCGCCACTCAAAAACATTGGCAGAAATCCGCAATCACGTTAAACAACGGCCGTCTCCAGCTTTACGGGTGCCGCGATGGATTTCGTTCCAAGCCTGCCAACACTGATCGCCTTCACCATCGCCATCCTTCTCCTGGCGGTAACGCCGGGTCCGGACATGACGCTCTGGATCAGCCGCTCCCTGCGCGAAGGCCGGGCGGCGGGCTTCATGACCCTGGTAGGAACCAATATCGGCATCACCGTGCACACGATGCTGGTCGCCTTCGGTGTCGCCGCCCTCATCGTCGCCTCGCCGACGGCTTTCATGATCCTGAAGACCGGCGGAGCCGCTTATCTTGTCTGGCTCGCCATTCAGGCGATCCGCAAGGGCTCGGATTTCGTGATGGTCAGAGGCACCGGCGAAAAAGCGCAGGCCTCCCTCAAATCCGCCCTGCTGAACGGCATCTGGGTCAACCTGCTGAATCCGAAGATCATCATCTTCTTCATGACCTTCCTGCCGCAATTCGTCAGCGCATCCGATCCGCATGTGACCGGCAAGCTGATTTTCCTCGGCATCTGGTCAATCATCGTCGCACTGCCGATCGGCATCGGCATCGTGATCGCCGCAGATGTTCTCTCCGCCTGGCTGCAACGCAACCGGAAAATTCTGCGCGGACTGGATTATACGATCGCCGGCGTCTTTTCGCTTTTCGCCGTCAAGATTTTCTTCACACAGGCGCGCTGACGGCAAACAAAAAGGCGCCTTACGGCGCCTTTTTACAATCAACCGATCAGCAACTCATCGTCATCGAGCTTCTGGCCGCGTATCTTGCGGAACATGTCGATCAGATCCTCCACCTCAAGATCCTTGCGGCTGTCGCCGGAAACGTCGAGCACGATCTCACCGGCATGCAGCATGATCGTGCGCGTGCCATAGTCCAGCGCCTGACGCATGGAATGGGTGACCATCAGCGTCGTCAGCTTGCGCTCCGATACCACCTTGCGGGTCAATTCCATCACGAATTCCGCCATGCCGGGATCGAGCGCTGCCGTATGTTCGTCCAATAGAAGCACGTCCGAGCCTGACAGTGTCGCCATGACGAGAGAGACCGCCTGCCTCTGGCCGCCCGACAGAAGGTCCATGCGGTCCTTCAGACGATTTTCCAGACCGAGATTGAGCGAAGCGATACGCTCCTTGAAAAAATCCCGCCGGCCACGTCCGAGCGCAGGCAGAAGACCGCGACGTTCACCACGTGATGCCGCCAGCGCGAGGTTTTCCTCGATGGTAAGCGCGCCGCAGCTGCCCGCCAGCGGGTCCTGAAACACGCGTGCCACCCGCCCCGCCCGGCTGGCGGTCGGCTTGCGGGTAACATCGGCGCCACCGATCATCACCCTGCCTGCCGTGGGCAGCACATCGCCGGCCAGAACACCGAGAAGTGTGGATTTGCCCGCACCATTGGAACCGATGACCGTGACGAACGAACCATCCTCAATGGTGAGGTCTATCTTGGATAGCGCCTGCTTCTGCAGCGGCGTGCCGCGCCCGAAGACGACCTGGATGTCGGAAAGCGAAATCACGATGTTGCTCCCCCGCGGCGCAGTTGGGGCAGGATCAATGCGATGGCCACCAGTACCGCCGTTACAAAATTGAGATCGGACGCCTTGAGACCCAACACATCACTCGACAGAGCAAGCTGGATGGCGAGACGATAGGCGATGGAGCCGAAGACACAGCCGATCAGCGCGATCAGGATGCCGTGCGCGCCAAACAGGGTTTCACCGATGATGACGGCCGCAAGCCCGACAACAATGGTGCCGACACCGGAAGTCACATCCGCAAAACCATTGGTCTGGGCAAACAGCGCACCACCAAGAGCCACAAGCGCATTTGAAAGCGCCATGCCAAGATAGATCTGGCTACCGGTCTTCACGCCCTGCGCCCGCGCCATCCGGGCATTGGCACCCGTCGCGCGCATGGCAAGACCCGCATCGCTTTCAAGGAAACGCCAGACGAGAATGACCGCAATCAGCACCAAAGCGCCGACGAAGAGCGGCCGCACCAGATATTCAGAAAGGCCGAGGCCGTAAAACGGCGATATCATCGTGTCCTGATTGAGCAGCGCGACATTCGGCTTTCCCATCACGCGCAGGTTGACCGAAAACAGTGCGATCATCGTCAGGATCGAGGCAAGCAGGTTCAGAATCTTGAAACGCACATTGAGTGTGGCGGTCACGATGCCGGCAGCCGCACCGGCCACCATCGCAATCGCCGTCGCGACCCAGGCATTCAGACCGGCGATGATCAGCACGGCTGCCACGGCAGCGCCAAGCGGAAACGAACCGTCCACGGTCAGGTCAGGAAAATCAAGCACCCGGAAAGCGAGGTAAACGCCGATCGCCACGAAAGCGAAGACCAGTCCCAGCTCCACGGCACCCCAGAAGGCGATTTGGCTCACGGTAATGTCCTTGTTATTGCCGCCATCGGGCGGATACGGGCACCGTCTCGTGCCACGTAAAACGGGCGGCGAGTTTGCCGCCGCCCGTTATTCAGTCAGGTTTCGGTTCAGTCGATGACCTTGGTAGCGCGCTTCGTAATGCTTTCGGGGAAGGTGACGCCTGCTTTTTCAGCGGCCTTCTTGTTGATCACGAGATCGGTGCCAACAGCAACGGTTGCCGGAATATCGCCCGGCTTTTCACCCTTGAGGATGCGGACAACGACGGCACCGGTCTGCTTGCCAACGTCGAAATAGTTGAAGCCGAGGGCAGCAACCGCACCGCGAGCAACGGAATCCGTATCGGCGGCATAAAGCGGGATCTTGGCTTCAGACGCAACACCGGCAGCAGCCTCGAAAGCCGAAACGATGGTGTTGTCAGTCGGAACGTAGATCACGTCGGCCTTGCCGACCAGCGCACGGGTCGCACCCTGCACCTCAGCCGACTTGGTGGCGACGGATTCAACAACCTTGAGACCCGCCTTCTCGGCCTCGGTCTTCAAGAGGGCGAGTGTCGAAACGGAGTTTGCCTCGGCCGAATTGTAGATGAAGCCGATGGACTTGGCGTTCGGCGAGATTTCCTTGATGAGCGCCAGATGTTCGCCCACCGGCAACATGTCGGAAAGGCCGGTGACGTTACGGCCCGGCTTCTGCATATCCTTGACGAGCTGTGCGCCGACCGGATCGGAAACCGCCGTGAAGACAACCGGAATGTCGCGCGTGGCGGCAACAACGGCCTGGGCGGACGGCGTGGAAATCGGCACGATGACAGCAGGTGCCTCGCCAACGAACTGGCGCGCGATCTGTGCTGCGGTGCCGGGATTGCCCTGCGCGGATTCGTAAAGGAACTTGAGGTTCTCACCTTCCTTGTAGCCCGCTTCGGCAAGGGCAGCCTTCACGCCATCGCGGGCGGCATCGAGTGCCGGATGTTCGACGATGGCGGTCACGGCAACGGTGACGGTTTCAGCCTTCGCCGGCAGAACGATGGCGCTCGCAGCGGCGAGAGCCAGAATGAATGCGCGCATGGATATCCTCCTGTTGGTTCCCTGTTTTCGTCTTCTTAGGAACAAGACAGGCCGAAATCAATCGGAGAACCGCTGGAAACCCAGCTTTATGAGGCAAAACCGGCTTATTCAGTCGTCTGCGCCGTGGTTGGCGATCATCATCGCCTCGAAAGCCAGCCTTTCGGTCTTGCGCATGCGCTCGGATTCCGACTTCAGCTGGCCACAGGCCGCTAGGATATCGCGGCCGCGCGGCGTGCGGATCGGCGAGGCATAACCTGCCTGATTGATGAAATCGGCGAACTTCTCGATCTGCGCCCAGTCCGAGCACTGGTAATTCGTGCCCGGCCACGGGTTGAACGGAATGAGGTTGATCTTGGCTGGAACCCCCTTCAGAAGCTGCACCAGCATCTTGGCGTCTTCCAAGCTGTCATTGACGTCCTTGAGCATCACATATTCGAAGGTGATGCGCCGGGCGTTGGAGAGGCCCGGATATCTGCGGCAGGCTTCGATCAGTTCCTTCAGAGGATATTTCTTGTTGATGGGCACCAGCATGTCGCGCAACTCATCGCGCACCGCATGCAGCGAAATCGCCAGCATGACGCCGATCTCATCGCCGGTGCGGAAGATTTCCGGCACCACACCCGAGGTGGAGAGTGTGACGCGGCGCTTGGAAAGCGACAGGCCATCGCCGTCGGTGGCGATCAGAAGCGCGGTCTTTACATGCTCGAAATTGTAGAGCGGCTCGCCCATGCCCATCATCACGATGTTGGAGACCTTGCGGCCTTCGCTCGGCACATAAGCGCCAACCGGCGTCGAACCATCGGGGAAATCACCGAGCCGATCACGCGCCAGCAACAGCTGCGAGAGGATTTCCTCGGCCGTCAGGTTGCGCACCAGACGCTGCGTGCCGGTGTGACAGAAAGAACAGGTGAGCGAACAGCCCACCTGGCTCGAAATGCACAGCGTGCCGCGCCCTTCTTCCGGAATATAAACCGTTTCGATCTCGACGGGACGACCAGCGCCCCGCGGCGGAAAACGCATCAGCCATTTGCGGGTGCCGTCATTGGAGATCTGCTCCTCGACGATTTCAGGTCGAGCGATGGTGAAGGCCGCCTTCAGCTTCTCGCGCAGCTCCTTGGCGACATTGGTCATATTGTCGAAATCGGAGACGCCGCGCACATAAAGCCAGTTCCACAACTGGCTGACGCGCATCTTCACCTGCTTTTGCGGCACACCGATTTCCGCGAGCGCCTCACCCATCTCCTCACGGGTCATGCCGATCAGCGACGGCTTGCCGGACATGAGATCGCTATTGGCGATCAGCGGGGTTTTGACTGCCAGACCGGCAGGAGCTTGCATTACGGACATCACGTTATCCCATCGTTCCATGCGTCGCACGACCGGCCTGTCGGGAAGGCGGAAAATCGTCTGCATGTCGAGAAAATCAAAGGCGGAGCACTTTTCGCGCATCCGCCTGTCAATATTGCCGCGCCTTTAGCATCAAACTGGCAAAAACGCAAATGGCCGGTCTAGGACCGGCCATTGTCAAACGCGATGAAGGGTCAGCGTTACTTGCAGCTCTCGATCTGCTTGAGAGCAGCCGAAATACCCGACAGCGAATAGGAATAGGAGGTCGCGGTGCCACGGCCGGAAACTGCCTTGACGGTCATGGACTTGCCGCCCTTCATGGCAGCCACGAGAGCCGGTTCTTCCGCAGCGTTTTCAACCCAGGCGGCCTTGTCCTTCGTGAACATGACGAAATTCTTGTTGTCGATCGTCACATTGACCTTCGAACCCTGCTTCAGCGGATAACCTACCATGGCCTGCGGCTCGTAGGAGATGTTCTGGCCCGGGCGCTGGGAGACGATGAAGAATATATCGCCGTGGTCGACGCTCGCCGGTTCCTTGGCGGTGGGAATGGAAAGAACGTAGCAGACGGTGCTGTTGCCCGATTTGTACGAATAGGCACCCCAAGCATTGAACTGCTGGATGCGCGTGGGCGACTGTGCAGATGCTACGCCGACGCTGGTCAGCAAAATGGCCGCTGCGGTTGCTACACTTCTTACAAACATAGAATTTCCTGCCGGGTTATTGTCTTCCATTGGCCCGAAGCATCGGCGAGCCCAGAGTCTGGATCGGCCACGTTCAGGTGCGGATCGTCTTTTCTCATTGTGGTCGGGAAGCGGTTACCAAACCGTCAACAACATGCATAAAATGCCGGAAACGTCTTGCAGTGTTACAGATTGGCGACTCCCGACGCCCTGAGGAGAAGGGCGTGCGACACCCTTCCTCCGTGTGTATGACACATAAATTCAGGCAAGAATTTGTCGCCCGTCGGGCGCGCCCGAACGGGCAGATCACAGAGACGTTACCCCGCTTCCTGCTGCCGCTTCAACATGGCGTCCGCCGCATCGTAATGTTCCATCTTGATATTGGCGCGGATCATCGCGAGCGCTGCGGTAATGACGGCTATGTCATCAGTAAAACCGACGACGGCTAGCATGTCCGGCACGGCATCGAAAGGCATGATGAAATAAGCCAGCGCAGCGAGGATGATACCCTTGGCGCGCAGCGGCGTGTCGCGATCGATCGCGCAGTAATAGGCAGCGGCCGCATCGCGGGCAAACGGCACTTTCGACATGACACGTTTCAGCTTCGGCCAGAACCTGGTCCGAACAACCTCTTCGCGCTCACGCTGCCTGTCGGTTTCACCCGGCAGAAGAATTTCACCGATTTTCACATCATCCATGATCGACGGTCCTCCGGTCACGGCTATTATATGGGATTTAAGGCGGAGCGTTCAATTGCCTCGGCCGGCAGCGGCCTTCTGCATGGCCTCGGCCAGAAGAAAATCGCGCTCCGTCACACCCTGCGAATCATGGGTCGTGAGGCATACCTTGACCCGCGAGTAGACGTTGGACCATTCGGGATGATGATTGAGCCGCTCTGCGACGAGTGCGGATTCAGCCATGAAACCGAAGGCTTCCGCAAAGCTGGAGAACTTGAAGGAACGGACGATCGCCGCCCCGTCTTCGCGCAGGGACCAACCCTCCAGTTTCTGCAGGGCCTGCCGGATGGCATCGGGCTCGAGTCTGGGATATTTCATGAATTTGCCTCCGCTTTAAACCCATTAACGCTTCAACGACCGGATCGACGCATATTCCATGAAACATACAGCTATTCTCTTCGTCTGCATGGGCAATATCTGCCGCTCACCGTTGGCCGAAGGGATTTTGAGGAACCTTGCCGACAGCGCAGCGCTTCATCAGCTTACCGTCGATTCCGCCGGCACCGGCGGATGGCACAGGGGTGACGCGCCCGATCCGCGATCCATCGCCATGGCGCGCCGGCACGGTATCGATATTTCACTTCAACGGGCGAGACAGGTCACTGCGGCGGATTTCGAGACCTTCGATCTGGTATTCGCCATGGACGAAAACAATCTGGCGAACCTGCTGCGATTGAGCTCCGAAAGGCATCGCCACAAAATCCATCTTTTCATGGAATATGCCGCCGGGCGTCGCGAGAACGTCCCCGATCCCTATTACGGGGCCGAGGACGGATTCCTCACAGTTTACAACATGCTTTTGGCGGGATGCAGATCGCTGCTCGAAAAGATCGAGCTGGACCGCGCCTCGTGAAGCGGAAACACCTCTTCGACGATATAGGGTCCGCCACCCACCGATTCCTTCGACGACATCAGCACAAAGCGCCCGACCGTAAAGGGTGAGGTGCGGAAGTTGCCGCGTCCGGAAAGATACTGCACCACATCGTCCACGCGGGAGGAGCGCAACCGTGCCAGCGTGACGTGGGGCATGAACTTGCGCGGATCGGGCGGGAGGCCGATCCTTTGGCAGATTCTCTCGATTTCCGCCTGCAGCGCATGCATTTCGGGCGAGGGAGAAACGCCAGCCCAGATGGAATGCGGCTTCTTGGAGCCGAAGGAGCCCATTCCGGTGAGGTTGAGCTGGAATTCCGGCCGGTCTATCCGGTCCAGCCTGTCAACGACCTCATCGGCGGTACGACCGTCGATGTCACCGATAAAACGCAGGGTTATGTGATAATTCTCCACATCGATCCACCGGGCTCCCGGCAGACCACCGCGCAACAATGAGAGGCTCATCGCCGCATTGCGCGGAATTTCGAGGGCGGTAAACAGTCTCGGCATGGCGAGCTCCCCGAATCTCTTGGCAGAACAAGCATAGCGAATCACGCAATGCAGACGGGCGCAAGTGCTTATTTTTTTTGCGCACCGATTGTCTTGATGAAGCTTTCAACAGCCGGCAAAGATTTTTCGACCATCACTGCCACCCCCTTGGTATTGGGGTGCATCTTGTCGTCCAGCTTCAGCGCATCATCCGTCACCACGCCATCCAGAAAGAAGGGATAAAGCGGCAGGTTGTATTTTTCCGCAAGCTTCGGGAATATCGGATTGAAGCGCTTTGCATAATCATCGCCCATATTTGGCGGCGCCATAATACCGACCAGCAACACGGCTATGTTGCGCTTCTGAAAACCGGAAATGATGGTGTCGAGGTTCTTTTCGGTCTGTTCCGGCGGAATTCCCCGCAGGGCGTCGTTGGCGCCCAGTTCCAGAATGACGCCGTCAGCGCCATCGGGAACAGACCATTCCGCCCGCGCCAGACCGCCTGAGGAAGTGTCACCGGACACACCTGCGTTGGCGATGGCGACATTGATCCCCTTGGCCTTTAATGCAGCTTCAAGCTGTGCGGTATAGCTGTCAGTCGGGGGAAGCTGATAACCGGCCATCAGGCTGTCGCCGAGGCCAACCAGCTGCAATGTCCGCTCCTGGGCGAAGCCAGCAGTGGCGGAAAGGGAGGTGGCGAAAATGACGATGAAGTGAAACAGGGCAGCTTTAAATCTCATCACGGCTTTCCTAACTTGGTTCCCATTGCCTGAAATACTGACCGCATCTACCGCCAGACCGTTTTCATCACCCTATATAGGAACGAGAATTGTGACGAAAAGCATCATAGAGCTGAAGAAAGCCGACCTCACGCTCGGCAATGCCGCCGCCTCCGTCCACGTTCTCAAGAACATCGATCTCTCAATCAGAGAGAGCGAGGCGGTTGGCATCGTCGGCCCCTCCGGATCGGGAAAGTCGACACTTCTGATGGTGCTTGCCGGGCTCGAGAGGCTCGACAGCGGCGAAATCATCATTGCGGATACGCCGCTGCACGAGCTCGGTGAGGACGCGCTCGCGGATTTCCGCGGCCGCAACATTGGCATCGTTTTTCAGTCCTTCCACCTCATCGCCAACATGACCGCACTGGAAAATGTCGCAGTGCCGCTGGAATTGGCAAACGTTCCGAACCCGTTCGAAATCGCCGAGCGTGAACTGGTCGCTGTCGGTCTCGGCGAGCGCCTCAATCATTATCCCGGCCAGCTCTCCGGCGGCGAGCAGCAGCGTGTGGCCATCGCCCGCGCACTCGCCCCGTCGCCAGCCGTATTGATAGCCGATGAACCGACCGGCAACCTCGATACCGACACGGGCAAACAGATCGCCGATCTTCTGTTTGCCAAACAGGCCGAGCGCGGCATGACGATGATCCTCGTTACCCATGATCCCTCGCTGGCGGCCCGATGCTCACGGCAGATCAAGGTTCGCTCCGGCGAAATCGAGGGCGACAGCGCCCGCTCACAGATGGCTCGGGCGGTATCCGCATGACCGGAATCTTTCTTCCGTCTTTTGCAAATGTCAGAAACGCCGCAAGGCTCGCGCGGCGCGAAATTCGCGGCGGCCTGCGGGGCTTTTACATCTTCCTCGCCTGCATCGCGCTTGGAACCGGCGCCATCGCCGCCGTCAATTCCGTCTCGCGCGCGGTCACCAGCGCCATCGCCACGGAGGGGCAGTCCATACTGGCAGGCGATGTGCGTTTTGAGCTGCGCAACAGGGAAGTGACGACAGAAGAGCGCGCTTACCTCGATAGTCTCGGCACCGTCGCGGTTTCCACCGGTCTACGCTCGATGGCGCGCCTCGCCAATGGCTCAGAACAGACCCTTACGGAAGTAAAGGCCATTGACGGCTCCTACCCGCTCTATGGAACGTTCGTGGCCGAGCCGAACCGGCCGCTGAGCGAGCTTCTGGCCGGAAATGGCGACACCTATGGCGCGATTGCCGCGCCGCTTCTGCTGGAACGGCTCGGAATCAAGGTCGGCGATGAGATTCTGCTCGGTAATGTGACGTTGAGACTAAACGGCACCGTGATCGATGAGCCGGATGCCCTATCTGATGGTTTCGGTTTTGCTCCTCGACTGATGGTCAGCCGCGACGCCCTTTTCGCCTCTGGTCTCGTTCAGACGGGCAGTCTCGTCGAACACGCTTACAAGATCAAGCTGAACGATCCTGCAGCACGGGCGGCAATGACCGATGCAGCCAACAAGGCGTTTCCCGATGCCGGCTGGTCGATCCGCACCAGCGACCGGGCTGCCCCGTCGCTCACCGAAAACGTCAACAGGTTCTCGCAGTTTCTGACGCTGGTTGGCCTCACTGCCCTGATCGTCGGCGGTGTCGGCGTCGCCAATGCCGTTCGCGCATTTCTGGATTCCAAGCGCACCACCATCGCCTCGCTGAAATGCCTGGGTGCGCCGGCCTCCGTGGTCACCATGACCTATCTCTTCCAGATCGCGTTCATTGCGGCCGTCGGCATTGTGATCGGGCTTATGGTCGGTGCCGTTGCGCCACTCATCGCCATGCGGTTTCTGGAGGGCGTGCTGCCAGTGCCGGAAGAACTTGCCTTCTATCCCGGCGCGCTCGGTCTCGCCGCCCTGTTCGGCCTCCTGACAACACTCGCCTTCGCCATCGTACCACTCGGTCAGGCACGCGAGGTGCCGGCTACGGCGCTCTTCCGCGAACAGGGTTTCGAGGAGGGAAGCTTGCCGTCCTGGCCTTATCTGACCGCGACCGGTGTGCTTCTGGCGGCGCTTGCGGCCCTTGCTGTCTTATCGGCGGAAGACCGTTTCATAGCCTCGGTCTTCCTCGCGGCCATTGCCTTTGCCTTCGTAGTGCTGCGGCTGGTCGCCTCCGGCGTAAAGGCCATAGCCAAGCGCAGTCCGCGCGTTCATTCGGCTGCGCTGAGACTGGCGATCGGCAATATTCACCGACCGGGCGCACTCACCCCCTCGGTGGTTCTTTCTCTGGGCCTCGGCCTGACCCTCCTCGTGACGCTGACGCTGATCGACGGCAACCTGCGCCGCGAACTAACGGACAGCCTGCCGGAGAAGGCGCCGAATTTCTTCTTCGTCGATATTCAGGGCAGCGAAGTGCAAGGCTTCCGCGATCTGCTCAAACAGGAAGCGCCGCATGGCACCCTGACGGAAGTGCCCATGCTGCGCGGCCGCATCCTCGCTCTCAACGGAGAAGACGTGACGAAAATGGACGTACCCTCGTCCGGGCGATGGGTGCTGCGTGGTGACCGCGGCATCACCTATTCCGAAAACATTCCTGAAAATGCCAAGCTGACGGAAGGCGCCTGGTGGGCAACGGATTATAGCGGCGAACCGCTGGTCTCTTTCGCAGCGAAAGAGGCGGGTGATCTGGGCCTGAAGATCGGCGACAGCGTTACCGTCAACGTGCTTGGCCGCAGCATTACGGCGAAGATCGCCAATCTGCGCAATGTCGAATGGGAATCCCTGTCGATCAACTTCGTCATGGTGTTTTCGCCCAATACTTTCCGCGGCGCGCCCCATGCCTGGCTGGCAACACTTGCCGATCCTTCCGCAACTGCGGCCGACGAAGGCCGCATATTGCGCGCCGTCACCAATACTTATCCCACGATCACCAGCGTCCGCGTGAAGGATGCGCTCGACGTCGTCAACCGGCTTGTCGGCCAGCTCGCGACCGCGATCCGCGCCGCCGCAGCCGTTGCGCTCATTGCGTCCGTCCTGGTTCTCGCCGGCGCGCTTGCGGCCGGCAATCGCGCCCGTACGCATGACGCCGTCATCCTGAAAACGCTGGGCGGCACGCGAAGCCTGCTCATACGCGCCTTCTCCTATGAATACATGATCCTCGGTCTCGCCACCGCCGTCTTCGCGCTTTTCGCCGGCGGTGTCTCCGCATGGTTCGTGATCGCCCGCATCATGAAGCTACCCTCCAGCTTCCTGCCGGATGTGGCAATCGGAACCCTCGTCGTCGCCCTTGTGATGACTGTGGGCATCGGCCTCATCGGCACCTGGCGGATTCTCGGGCAGAAGGCAGCGCCTATTCTCAGACAGGCCGGTGAATGATCATCGGTTGTGCGCCGCTTAACTTTAACGATTAATTCTTTGTAATGATCGCCAAAACGTGAGCGCTTTTCGCGCATACGGTGTCTTTTCGGCGGGAAAAGGCCTTGTATCGAACACGTTCTGCCATCATATTCTTGAGCAGGCTTGCTGAAGCTCCGCAGCGGCGCCCGGGAGGTATCCCGACACCGTAGCAATTACGGAGCTCAAAAGAGGAAACAATGGCTGACTTTAATAACTACCAGAACCGCATGGCGCAGACGCGTGCACAGTCTGGTGCGCTGATCGACGAAGGTCTTCGCGCCTATATGCTCAAGGTTTACAACCTTATGGCGCTGGCTCTGGTCATCACCGGCGTTGCCGCGTTCGGCACTTATACGCTCGCCGCTTCCAATCCGGCTGTCCAGCAGCTGCTTTTCGCGTCGCCGCTTCGTTGGGTCGTGATGCTCGCTCCGCTGGCACTGGTCTTCTTCCTTAGCTTCCGCATCCAGAACATGAGCGTTTCCGCTGCGCAGACGACCTTCTGGGTTTACGCCGCGCTGATGGGTGTTTCGCTCTCCTCGATCTTCCTGGTCTACACCGGCCAGAGCATCGTGCAGACCTTCTTCGTGACCGCGGCCTCGTTCGGTGCGCTCTCGCTTTACGGTTACACGACCAAGAAAGACCTGTCTGGCATGGGTTCGTTCTTGATCATGGGCCTGTTCGGTCTGATCATCGCTTCGATCGTCAACATCTTCCTTGCATCCTCCGCGCTGCAGTTCGCGATTTCCGCGATTGGCGTGCTGATCTTCGCAGGCCTGACCGCCTACGACACCCAGAAGATCAAGGAAATGTATTTCGATGCTGACGATGTTGCCGTCGCTGGCCGCAAGGCCATCATGGGTGCGCTGACGCTCTATCTCGACTTCATCAACCTCTTCACCTTCCTCCTGCAGTTCCTCGGGAACCGCGACGACTAAGGGATTGGGTCCTACGGAAAAAAGAAAGGCGACCTCAAGGTCGCCTTTTTTATTACCTCATTTCGCTCAATGCGCCTGATCGTCCGTCAAGGCAGGAGACTGACGTTACTGGAGCTCATTCGATAAGTTTCAAAACCTTGTCGAAAACCTTGAGGACTTGCGGCAGCTCGTGGCCGCGCTTCAGAATGCGGCCATCCACATTCACGACGCTGTAAGCTCCCTGCTTCGCCGCCAGCCTGGGGTTCTTTTCGATCCTATAGAGCGGCATTTCTC
This sequence comes from Agrobacterium sp. InxBP2, assembly GCF_026191755.1. Classification (NCBI taxonomy): domain Bacteria; kingdom Pseudomonadati; phylum Pseudomonadota; class Alphaproteobacteria; order Hyphomicrobiales; family Rhizobiaceae; genus Agrobacterium; species Agrobacterium sp. InxBP2. Next base: position 228,514 of record NZ_JAINDY010000027.1, on the reverse strand, counting down.
CCGACCGTTTAAAGACGGAGAACACCGCTTTTTCCTTCAGATGATCGATGGCGTAATCCCGCCACTCCCCTTCTCCCACCATGCGGCCATAAATGCGCAAAATCGCATCCAGCTCGCGGCGGTGAAAGGTCACCGGCAATGGATCCTTGTTCTTCTTGTATTCACGGAGATCGATAACGGTGGAGCTGTCGCGTGAAGCGGTTTGAGCCTGCTGCACATCCGGTTGATCGGTCATCCAGTACCTCCGATTCCACCCAAATCATCAGATCAATGTGAGCTTGGCGGCTTGAAATTGCAAGTGTTGTCGACTTACGGCGCTCACAGGAACCAGATGGGGTTTCTCGGCTTCGAAAGCTCTGCAGGCAGAAAAATAATGCGACAACGAGCATCTGCCCCAACATCACCGACAAACCGCCCCGCGCAAACGCAGGGTAAAAACGGTAACCATTTAGGCACCCATTTTACGGGCGCCTGCCGTATTTCGGTCAAACCATGGCCTGAATTGGGTGGAATAGTCGCATTGTCAATTGATGCCTAGGCACCAAGATGACCCGGTCCGGTGCATTGACCCTTTACCCCCAGCCCCCAGTGCCCGGACCGGATCTTCAATCGCCAGATCGGCGATTATGGCGTTTCGTTCCCCAATAAAATACTTGCACCGACAATTGCCGCGGGATCACCGCTTGCATTCGCCGTCTGCAACAGCACGGCGCAGCCGCCCTTTTTTACCTTGGCCACCACGCTCGCCGGCAGCTTTACCGTCATCGGCGAACCGTCCCACATGCCGACCGTCTGCACGTCATAAACACTATGCCAGTAGGACATTTTTTTCCCCTGGTTTTCACCCTTCTGCACATCTACAGTCTGCTCCCGGGTGAAATATGCGACGACGACATCGGCCTTGCCGCTGCCGGCACCGATATCGATCTCCACCTCATCACCCGCAAATTTTGACGAGACGGGCACGTTCAATCCCTTGCCCTCACGCTTGAACGAGTCGAGCCTGTCATAGATCCCGCGCACATCCGCGCCCTTTACGTGGTCACGGCCGTTCAGAATGGCCTGCGGCGTGTAGACCCCGTTGCGGCCGAGTGCACGCATGTAACCGTATTGCCGTTCGGTATTTTCCTTGGATGCGAGCGAATCCGTCCAGCCGAGATAGTTCCAATAATCGACATGATAGGAGAGACCGACGACGTCGCCCTTCTGGATCATCTTGCGCAGGGCCTCATCCGCCGGGGGGCAGGATGCACATCCCTGCGATGTGAACAATTCGACGACGCCCTTCACCGCCTCCTGCGCCTGCGCGGAGGTGACGAGCAACGTGCCGAGAAGACATATCGACAGGGGGAATTTCAGCGGCATTACAAAAACCTTTGTCCGGAAGAGATCCAGACGAATTGATGCGATCAATCCCGCCGGGATGCAAACCGGAAAATAACGTCTAACGCCCTTCAATAGAAAGTCACGAAGGGGTGAGCGACAATCACAAAACAAGCGACTTGAAACGGAAAGACGCCGGGATTCCTCCCGGCGCCTTCGATTGTCGAAGCTTTACGCAGCCAGATCGCGCAGAACGGTCTGCAGAATACCGCCATTGTTCATGTAGATCACTTCATCAAGCGTATCGATACGGCAAAGAAGCGGAACTTCCTTCACCGTGCCGTCGCTGTAAGTGATCTTGGCGATCTTCTTTTCACGCGGCTTGATCTCGCCTTCGAGACCGTCGATCTCAACGATTTCATCGCCTTTGAGGTCGAGGCTCGCCCAGGACGTTCCCTCTTCAAAGACGAAGGGGACGACGCCCATGCCGACCAGGTTCGAACGGTGAATACGCTCAAAGGACTGCGCGATAACCGCCTTGACGCCGAGCAGGTTGGTACCCTTGGCCGCCCAGTCACGGGATGAGCCGTTGCCATATTCGACACCTGCAAAGATGACGAGCGGAACGCCCTCAGCCTTGTACTTCATGGCCGCGTCATAGATCGACATCTCTTCCTTGGACGGATAGTGAATGGTGTAGCCACCTTCCTTGCCGTTCGGGCCGAGCATGTGGTTGCGGATGCGGATATTGGCGAAGGTGCCGCGCATCATCACTTCGTGGTTGCCACGACGTGTGCCGTACTGGTTGAAGTCGGCAACGCCGACACCATGCTCGGTGAGATAAGCACCGGCAGGCGATGCCGCCTTGATCGAACCGGCCGGAGAAATATGGTCGGTGGTGATCTTGTCGCCGAAGAGACCGAGAACGCGCGCGCCCTTGATGTTCTTGAGACCCGAGCCCGTCTTGCCCATGCCCACGAAGTAGGGTGGGTTCTGGACATAGGTCGAGTTGTCGTCCCAGGCATAGGTCTGACCCGGCGGCACCTGAACGGCCTGCCAGTTGGCATCACCCTTGAAGACGTCGGCGTACTTCGTCTCGTAAAGCTCGCGCGTAACGTATTTCAGGATGAACTCCTGAATTTCCTTCGAGGTCGGCCAGATATCCTTGAGATAGACCGGGTTGCCGTCCTTATCATTGCCGATCGGCTCCTTGGTCAGGTCCTTCTGGACCGTACCGGCAAGAGCGTAAGCGACGACGAGGGGCGGAGAGGCCAGATAGTTCGCCTGCACGTCAGGCGAGATACGGCCTTCGAAGTTGCGGTTACCGGAGAGAACGCCGGCCGCAATCAGGCCCTTGTCGTTGATCGTCTTGGAGATCGGCGCCGGCAGCGGGCCGGAGTTGCCGATGCAGGTCGTGCAGCCGAAGCCAACGAGGTTGAAACCGATCGCATCGAGATCCTTTTGAAGGCCCGACTTGTCGAGATATTCGGCAACCACCTGTGATCCAGGTGCAAGCGACGTCTTCACCCATGGCTTGGAGGTCAGCCCCTTGGCGACAGCGTTACGGGCGAGAAGGCCGGCAGCGATGAGGACGGAGGGGTTGGACGTGTTGGTGCAGGAGGTGATGGCGGCAATTGCCACATCGCCGTGACCAAGATCGAAGTCCTCGCCTTCAACCGCGTAGCGGCTCGAAAGCTGGCCGGGCTTCTTGTAGTCGTTTTCGAGAGCAGTCGCGAAATTGGGCGCGATGGTTTCGAGCGGCAGGCGGCCTTCCGGACGCTTCGGGCCGGCCATGGACGGTACGACGTCGCCGAGGTCGAGTTCGAGCGTGTCGGTAAAGACAAGATCGGAACCGTCGCCGGTGCGCCACATGTCCTGGGCCTTGGAGTAGGCTTCCACGAGGGCAATACGATCCTTTGCACGGCCGGACATCGTCAGGTAATTGATGGTTTCGCTGTCAACCGGGAAGAAGCCGCAGGTCGCGCCATATTCCGGGCCCATATTGCCGATGGTCGCACGGTCGGCCAAAGACATCGAATCAAGGCCGGGGCCGAAGAATTCGACGAACTTGGAAACGACGCCCTTCTTACGCAGCATCTGCACGACGGTCAGAACGAGGTCGGTCGCGGTGACGCCCTCCTTGACCTTGCCAGTCAGCTTGAAGCCGATGACCTCAGGCAGAAGCATGGAAACCGGCTGGCCAAGCATGGCCGCTTCAGCCTCGATACCGCCGACGCCCCAGCCGAGAACGCCGAGGCCGTTGATCATGGTCGTGTGGCTATCCGTGCCGACGCAGGTATCCGGATAAGCGATGGTCTCGCCGTCCTCTTCCTTGGTCCAGACGGTCTGGCCGAGATATTCCAGGTTGACCTGGTGACAGATGCCCGTGCCGGGGGGAACAACGCGGAAGTTCTTGAATGCCTGCTGGCCCCACTTGAGGAAGCGGTAACGCTCGCCATTGCGCTCATATTCAAGTTCGACGTTGCGGGCAAAAGCGTTCGGCGTACCGAATTCGTCAACGATAACGGAGTGGTCGATGACGAGATCGACAGGAACCAGCGGATTGATCTTTTCGGGATCTCCACCCAGCGCTTTGATACCATCACGCATCGCGGCAAGATCGACCACGGCAGGAACGCCGGTAAAGTCCTGCATGAGAACGCGGGCGGGGCGGTAGGCGATTTCGTTTTCGGTGAGGCCCTTGTTGTTGAGCCATTCGGAAACCGCCAGAATGTGTTCCTTGGTAACGGACTGGCCGTCCTCGAAACGCAGGAGGTTTTCGAGCAGGACCTTCATGGAATAGGGCAGCTTGGAAACGCCCTTCAGGCCATTGGCTTCAGCCTTGGGTAGGCTGAAATAGACATAGTCCTTACCATCGACGGTAAGAACGGAACGACATTTGAAACTGTCGAGTGATTTGGGCATGGATAAAAACCCCGCTTACACTGATAGCCAACACGTTCGTGCGGACACCTATGCACTCATGCACATCAGGATGCGGGTACGACCATTTCCGCTGTCCGCACGTGAAAATTGCTCCTCGCAATCGTCAAGTCCGGCGCAAGATGATGTTCACGCCGGCCGCTGGCGTGTTGACACCCATATAGATAATTTCAGACAAACGTGCCAGACCATTCCACGACGCTAATCGATTTTTTTATGATCGAACGGCAAATTTTAATCGGAACCGCAGCATGCATCTGACGGCGGAAAATCTTGGCGTGCGACGCGGCGAAGATTTCATATTCATGAACATTTCCTTCAAGTTAAGCGACGGTGAGGCGCTGGTGCTGACCGGGCGTAACGGCTCGGGAAAATCGACGCTGCTGCGCACGGTGGCCGGTCTGTTGCGACCCGAGCGGGGGCAAGTGAAGATAGCCGGCGAAGTAATAGAAGCCGAGATGCGACCTTCGGAAGCGTGCCATTATCTCGGCCATCGCAATGCGATGAAGACGGAACTGACAGTTTCCGAGAACCTGCGCTTCTGGAAGGATTTCCTTGGAGACTTTCATGGCGCGGCGGGCGTAGCGATTGACGAAGCGGCCGAGAGTGTCGGCCTTGCCCGCATTACCCACCTGCCTTTCGGTTACCTGTCCGCCGGTCAACAGCGCCGCTTCGCGATGGCAAAGCTCCTTGTCGCATGGCGGCCGGTATGGATTCTCGATGAACCGACTGCGGCGCTCGACAGGGCGGCAGACGACATGTTTACCGACCTTGTGAAAGGCCATCTTGCAAAAGGCGGTATCGTGCTGGCGGCAACCCATCAGCCTTTGGGGCTGGAGAAGGCGCAGGAGTTGCAAATGACCGGGTTCGCGGGCGTGGAGGCTTGGGCGTGATGGCGATGTGCACGCGGCTTACCCCCCTCTGCCCTGCCGGGCATCTCCCCCTCAAGGGGGGAGATCGGCAAGAGGCGCTACAGCCACTCGATTCTCGAGCATTGAGTTGGACGAGACCTAACCGCGAGTTGTCCGGCAGGACAGAGGGGGGTAAACTACACCCACCGAGGTCGCCCCAATGACCGCTCTCTTCCTCCGCGATCTCAAACTCTCCATCCGCGCCGGCGGCGGCGCGCTGATCGGCGTCCTGTTCTTCATGACAGTGGTTGCCGTCATCCCTTTCGGCGTTGGACCCGATCTCAACCTGCTTGCTCGTATCGGCCCGGCCATTGTCTGGATCGGCGCACTTCTGTCCGCCCTTCTCGGCCTCGACCGGTTGTTCCAGGCCGAACGCGACGACGGCTCCCTCGATCTCATCCTGATGCAGGAAACGCCACTGGTGCTGACCGTCTTCGTCAAATGCCTGGCGCACTGGGTATCAACGGGCCTGCCCCTGGTGCTGGCATCACCCCTTCTCGGCCTGTTCATGAACATGGACGAGGTAGCAATCGGCGCGGTGATGCTCACCCTCCTCGTCGGCTCACCCGCCATCACCTTCATCGGCGCGGTGGGGGCGGCGGTTGCCGTTGCCCTGCCACGCGGCGGCCTTCTGGTCTCCATCCTCGTCCTGCCGCTCGCCATTCCGGTGCTGATCTTCGGTGTCAGCGCTTCCTACGCCGCAGTGCAGGACCCGGCGCCTTTCCTCCCACCCTTTCTCATTTTGTGCGCGATCACGTTATTTTCAGCCGTGACCGGCCCTTTCTTTGCCGCTTTGGCGTTGCGCAATGTTATGGATTGAGGAAACCGCAACGCACGATACCCTGTTGACAGGGATCAATTGCGGGGCGGCCATTCTCGGGTTACACAAACGGCATGAACGAGCAGACTTTCTCCATCACCAAGTTCAGCGATCTCGCCAATCCCACGCGGTTTCTGGCGCTGGCGACACGCATCCTGCCATGGCTCGCCGGTTTGACCGCGCTGGTGCTGGCGGCCGGCCTCTACATGTCCTTCACCTCGGAAGGAGATTACCAGCAGGGTTACACGGTGCGCATCATGTATGTGCACGTTCCGTCCGCCTGGCTGGCCATGATGTGTTATTCGGTCATGGCAATATCCGCCATCGGCACCCTCGTCTGGCGCCATCCGCTAGCCGATGTCAGCCATAAGGCCGCAGCCCCCATTGGCGCGGCCTTCACGCTCATCGCACTTATCACCGGCTCGCTCTGGGGCAAGCCTATGTGGGGAACCTGGTGGGTGTGGGATGCGCGGCTGACCTCCGTTTTCGTGCTTTTCCTGATGTATCTCGGGCTCATCGCACTCAACCGCGCCATGGACGATCCATCCAGAGCCGCCCGCGTCAGCGCGGTGCTGATCCTCGTCGGGTTCGTGAATATTCCGATCATCAAGTTTTCGGTCGAGTGGTGGAATACGCTGCACCAGCCGGCAAGCGTCATCCGGATGGGCGGCTCCGCCATCGACGCGGAGTTTCTCTGGCCGCTTCTGACCATGGCCATCGGTTTCACGTTGCTGTTCTTCACCCTGCATATCGCCGCCATGCGCAATGAAATCTGGCGCCGACGCGTGGCCGCGCAACGCCGGCTTGCCGCTCGCATGGCGAACCGGGAGGGTTGAGGGATGACACACGCCTTTTATATCGGCATGTCCTATGCGGCGACCGGCCTTGTCGTTCTCTGTCTCATCGCCTGGGTCGTCGTCGACGGCCAGGCACGCAAGCGGGAACTGAAGGAACTCGAAGCATCCGGCATGCGCCGCAGGACAAGAGCCGGTTCCGCTGGTGACGGCAAATGACGCAGACTAACCAGAATGACACATCAAAATCCAGGTCGTCTGGCCGCGCACGTTACGCGCTGGCGCTTCTTCCCTTGCTGCTGTTCGGCGGCTTTGCCCTCGTTGCCGGCAAGATGCTATATGATCAGGATGTCAACGGACTGGATGTCAGCGCCATACCGTCAGCGCTGATCGGCACCAGGGCGCCGACCCTGTCGCTGCCGCCGCTGGAAGGTTCGAACCTGCCGGCACTGACGGATGCGGCCATCAAGGGCAAGCTGACGCTGGTCAATGTCTTCGCTTCCTGGTGCATTCCCTGCCGGCAGGAACATCCGCTGTTGCAGGAACTGGCGAAAGACGACCGCATCACTGTCGTCGGCATCAATTACAAGGACAAGCCGGACAATGCCCTGCGCTTCCTCGGCGAGCTCGGCAACCCCTTTGCCGCGATAGGGGTCGATCCCAGCGGCAAGGCGGCGATTGACTGGGGTGTGTATGGCATTCCCGAAAGTTACCTGGTCGGCGCGGACGGCACGATCCTTTACAAAAAGGTCGGCCCCTTTGATGCCCGCAGCGTCGAGCGCGACCTGCGACCGGCCATTGCGGCCGCAGCCGGAAAATAACCGCTCGTAAGGCATCACGCCTTGTTAACGACCCTCAGAGGCGGGCCTTCCGCCGGCAGACGCATGCCTTCCAGCACCACCTGATCGCGACCGCCGCGTTTTGCGGCATAAAGACTGTCATCAGCACGCTTGATGGCGTCGTGAATGGAATGATCGCCCCTCGCGACCGCCGAAACACCGAAGCTCGCCGTGATCTGACTGGTCACACCCCGGTTCCGCCAATCCAGTGACGACAGGCCTGTCCGCATGCCATTGGCAAGCTGGCTGGCCGCAGCAGCCGTCTGACCGGGCAGGAACACCACGAATTCCTCGCCGCCGAAACGCGCTACCAGCGCATCCTCGGGCGCATTTTTTGTGAGAAGATCGGAAAGGCCGATGAGGACGATATCTCCCGCCGCATGGCCGTAGACATCATTGATGCGCTTGAAATGGTCTATGTCGCAGGCAATCACCGCGCCATCAGGCGTATCATTACGAAAGTCGGGCACACGCCGGTCGAAGCCACGGCGGTTCAGCACGTCCGTCAGGGGGTCATGCTCCGCCGCGTGCTGATGCCGGTCCACGGTGACGGAAATCTGGCTCGCGAGCACCGAAAGCGCGAGCAGGAAGCCAAAAATACTCGCAGCAAGCTGCATGTAGAAAGCATAATCCGACTCGAAGAACTCGCTGAGTTCGATCATCGAGCCTCCCGGCGTCATCACCAGCAGCAAGCCGATGCGCACCAGCGTCTCCACCACCACAAGACAGGCGATTCCCACCATCAGCCTGTCGGCAAGCGCAGCCGGGCGCTTTCGCACGAGCCAGACCGGGATTGCGAGCAAAAGGGCGCAAACGAGATCGCCGATGACGAGTTCGCGTTTCAGATCGGGGGTGATGAAAACATGGAAAGAGACCAGCAACACCGCAACGACGACGATCGACAGCCGCGCCTTGGTATAGAGCGGCCGCCCGAAATGGGTGAGCAACGCGTGGCCATAGAGGAAGAAGGCGGAAAAGAACAACAGATTCGAAAGGATCGCCTGAACTTCAAAAGGCAGCCCGCCAAGCACCAGCGGTGTTGCAAAAGCAAAGGCCGCCGAAAGATATCCGATACCCCAGTAGCGGGCGGAAGCCTGCCCGGTCCTCTGCAGGAACAGAAACACCACGCCGAATGTCAGCATGATAAAGGGAAGAAGATAGGCGAAATTGTCTTGCAATGGGTTCTGCCGGAGGGAGAGACGAGCCTTTGAACCCGGATGTTACCGCAATGCCCTTAAGAAAGCCTGCATATATCGCGCGATTCCAAGGCCGTTCGGACTGCAATGTCAACGAACGCCGTTCACATTTGCGGGAGCGCGTTCTGCCATTCCTTTATGGCTTCAACAGGCCAGACAAGCATGACGACGTTGAGCGTCAGGTTGTCGCGGATCAGCCAGCCGGTGAATATCTCGAAGAAGATGGCGACCACCACCGTTAGCCACACCGGCGCACGGGCGGCGAAGAAGAAACCCAGCGCCATGAAAACCGTGTCCATCGCCGAGTTCAGGATACTGTCCCCCGTATACCCCAGCGCCATCGTCGCTGTTCGGTAGCGATCGATGATGATGGGCGAGTTTTCAAGAATTTCCCACGCGGTCTCTACCAGCACCGCAAGGGAAAGCCGCATGGAAAGCGGCTTGTTGCGGAACAGCAGCCACGCAAACCAGTAGAACAGGAAGCCGTGGATGATATGTGACGGGGTGTACCAGTCAGCGATGTGCTGGGAGTTGCCCGGTGTATTCACGCCCGGTTCGAACAGCTTCACATAACCGCATTCACAAATCGGAATGCGGCCCATGGCGTAGAGAATGATGATCTGCAGGAGAAGCAGCCCGGCGGCCACGCCGAACCATTTAAGCGAACGCGAACGGGAAGCCGGCATCTCCGCAACTGTCATTTTTCGTCCTTGCCAAGCGGCTCGACAGAATGGCGCATCACAAGCGGCATCTGCGCCATGGTGAAGATGATGGTGATCGGCATGGTGCCCCAGACCTTGAAGGCTACCCAGGTGTCTGTGGAGAACATGCGCCAGACAACCTCGTTCAGCACCGCCAGAAAGAGGAAAAAGATGCCCCAGCGCAGCGTCAGCTTGCGCCAGCCCTCATCCGTCAGCTTGAAGGCGGAATTGAAGACGTAACCGAGCAGCGACTGCCCGAAGAACAGGCCGCCCAGCAGAATAACGCCGAACAGCGTGTTGACGATGGTCGGCTTCATCTTGATGAAAGTGTCGTTCTGCAACCACAACGTCAGAGCGCCGAACACGAAGACCACGATGCCTGAAATCAGCGGCATGATCGGCAGCTTGCGCGTCAGCACCCAGGAAACGGAGAGCGCAATCGCCGTCGCGATCATGAACAGGCCGGTGGCGATGAAGATCGGGCCACCGAACTCTGTCAGAACCGGAAAAGTGGTGGCAAGCCATTCGCCGCGGGAATTGGCGAAAAAGAAGACAACGAGCGGGCCAAGCTCAAGCACGAATTTCAGGAGCGGGCTGATTTCCGCCACCATCTTTTCGCTTTCCTTGGAATTGCTTTCAATATCCATACTCAAACTCCCGCAATGGCCTTGGCGAAATCTTCCGCCTCGAAGGGCTCCAGATCGTCAACACCTTCACCCACGCCGATGAAATAGACCGGCAGCTTGTGTTTTGCAGCGATGGCGACGAGGATACCGCCCCGCGCCGTGCCATCCAATTTTGTCATAATCAGGCCCGAAACGCCCGCAACATTGCGGAATATTTCCACCTGGTTCATGGCGTTCTGGCCCGTCGTTGCGTCCAGAGTCTGTAACACGGTGTGCGGCGCATCCGGATCGAGCTTGCCGAGCACGCGCACGATCTTTTCCAGCTCCGCCATCAGTTCCGTCTTGTTCTGCAAACGGCCGGCGGTGTCGATGATGAGCACATCGCTTTTTTGCGCCCGAGCCTGCTCATAGGCATCGTAAGCGAGACCCGAGGCATCTGCCCCAAGCTTGGTGCCGATAAAGTCCGAGCCGGTGCGGTCGGCCCATATCTTCAACTGCTCGATCGCTGCCGCGCGGAAAGTATCGCCGGCCGCCAGCATCACCTTGAGGCCCGAGCCAGAAAGCTTGGCGGCGAGCTTGCCGATGGTCGTCGTCTTGCCCGTACCGTTGACGCCGACCACGAGAATGACATGCGGCTTGTGCGAGAGATCGAGTTCCAAAGGTCTGGCAACAGGCTTTAGCACCTTGGTGATTTCACCAGCCATAATGCGCGCCACATCTTCACCGCTCACATCCTTACCGTAGCGTTCGGATGACAACGCGCCGGTGATGCGCATGGCGGTCTCGACACCAAGATCCGACTGGATGAGAAGATCTTCCAGCTCGTCGAGCGTATCTTCATCCAGCTTACGTTTGGTGAAAAGCGCCGAAATCTGTGTGGTTAGCTGCGAAGACGTGCGGGCAAGCCCGGCCCGCAGGCGCTGAAACCATGTCAGTTTCACCTCATGTGCGGCAGGCGCAGGCTCCTGCCGTTCGCTGGCGGACGAAAAACCCTTTGGCAGGGCTGGTGGAACCGCAATTGGTTCAGGCGCGGTCGCGGCTTCCGCCTCGTCAAGCAGCGCATCCATCGCATCGGCATCAAGCACGACGTCGGCAGCCTCCGGAGTCGGCTCGACCTGCTCCTCGGCAGCCGCTTCCGCCTGTAGCAACGACAATGGCACCAGGCCCATATCGCCGGAAAGCTCGGCACCGGGAAGAAGCGGCGCGTCCTCGTCTTCATTCTCGCCGGAGGAGGCTAGATCTTCCGCCTCGTCGGGGGCCGGGCCGCCGGCCGTCTCCATCTCCAGTTCGGAAACAGGATCCCTGTCGACAGCATCATGCGCTTCGGCGTCGCTCAGCGCCGCTTCGAAAGAGGCGTTTTCATTGCCGCGCTCAAGCGCAGCATTCTCTTGTGGCCGCTCTTCCGTTTCGGCCTTGTCCTTGCCGAACGAAAAGACTTTTTTGATGAAGCCGAGGGCCATGGTTGTTCCCGTGTCTCTTTTCTTGCGCTGCCTCAGGCCGCATCTGCCGCCAGAAGCCTCATATTCAGATGTTTGCCGTTGTGGCCGGTAATCGCAACCCGCGCAAGGGTGCGCGGGGCAAGATCAGGTGCCGCCACCAGCGTGAAATTGTCCGTATGGGCAAAACCGTTGTTTTCAACAAGAATGGTCTGCACCGAACCAACCATTCCTTGCAGATGCGCCACCTTAAGCGACTCCCCCCGCACGCGAAGCCTCGCCGCCCGCTCCTTCACAAGCGCTCGGTCCAGCTGCGGCATGCGTGCGGCGGGCGTGCCGGCACGCGGGCTGTAGGGAAAGACATGCAGGTTGGAAATGCCGCATTCTTCCGCAAGCCTCGCCGCGTTCTCGAACATCTCTTCAGTCTCGGTCGGAAAACCGGCGATCATATCCGCGCCGAAGGCCACATCGGGCCTGAGGGCCCGCACCTCGTGACAGAAGCGGATGGCATCGGCACGTGAATGGCGGCGTTTCATGCGTTTCAAAATCATGTCGTCGCCATGCTGGAGTGACAGGTGCAGATGCGGCATGAAACGCGGATCACCGGCAATCAGATCCATCAGATGGTGGTCGGCCTCGATACTGTCGATGGAAGAAAGGCGCAGGCGCAGAATGTCGGGCACCTGCTTCAGCAATGTCTTGGCAAGATAACCAAGAGAAGGCTCACCCGGCAGATCGGCGCCGTAACTGGTCGCATCCACGCCGGTCAGTACGATCTCGCAATAACCGCTCTCCGTCAGCCTGCGGGCCTGATCCACCACCGCACCCATCGGCACGGAGCGCGAATTGCCGCGCCCGTAGGGAATGATGCAGAAGGTGCAGCGATGATCACAGCCGTTCTGCACCTGAATGAAGGCGCGCACATGCCCGTCTATGTGCTTCACCATCTGCGGCGCGGTCGCCTTGATGCTCATGATATCGTTGACGCGCAGTTTTTCCTCCGCCGAAACGCCGAAATCCGGCAGCGCGCGATAGGAGGCGCTTTTCAGCTTTTCCTCATTGCCCAGCACCGCATCCACCTCTGGCATGTCGGCAAAGGTCTGCTTCTCGGTCTGGGCGGCACAGCCCGTCACGATGATGCGCGCATGTGGATTGTCGCGCCGGGCGCGGCGGATCGCCTGACGAGCCTGTCGCACCGCTTCCCCGGTCACCGCGCAGGTATTGACCAGCACGGCATTGTTAAGCCCGGCCTTTTCGGCCTCCGCCCGCATCACTTCCGATTCATAGGTGTTGAGACGACAGCCGAAGGTTATGACCTCGACCCCGCTCATACAGCCCCCCGCTCGACAGCATCCCGCGCCCACAAGCCGGTAATGGGATCGACAGAACCTGACCATTCCCATTCGGCCGGGCCGGTCATGATGACGTGATTATCATCACGCCAGTCGATGGTCAGCGGCACGCGGATCGGGCTTGAGGCGACATCGATGCTGACCTTGCGGCCGGTGCGGCCGGTGCGGGCAGCGGAAACAGCTGAAGCACAGGCGGCCGAACCGCAGGCAAGCGTTAGCCCGGCGCCGCGCTCCCAGGTGCGGGTGCGAAGCGCGCTGTCTGAAATCACCTGCGCCAGCGTGATATTGGCCTTTTCCGGAAACACCGGATGGTTTTCGAGCAACGGGCCGAAGCGTTCGAGATCGAACTCCATTGGATCACGATCAACCCAGAATACGGCGTGCGGGTTGCCCATCGACATCACAGCGGGCGAATGCAGGATCGGCGCGTCGATCGGCCCGATCTGCAACTCGATGCGGCTGGTATCGTGGAACTCTTCCGAAAGCGGAATGTCGCTCCAGCGGAAACGCGGGAGCCCCATATCGACCGATATCATGCCGTCTTCATGCTCGACGGCATTCAGGATACCGGCGACCGTCTGGAAGGTGAAGCTGGTCTTGCCGGTTTCGGACGACAGCGCCTGCACCACGCAACGCGTGCCGTTGCCGCAGGCCTGCGCCTTGGTGCCATCGCAGTTGAGAATGTCGATATAGGCATCCGTTCCCGCGATACGCGCATCGTGGATGGCCATGATCTGGTCGAATTGCGTGGCAGGATCGGCATTGAGGGCAATTGCGGCCTCTGGCGTGACCATATCCTTTCGGCCGCGCATGTCGATAACGAGAATCTTGTTGCCAAGTCCGTTCATCTTCGCAAATTCGACCGTGTTCGCCATCGCTTTAAACCTGAAACCGCTTTTCATACGGGATTTTCCCGTGCTTTCGCCCTATATGGCGGAAAGGCCGACAAATTACCAGACTGTTGCGGCGCAAACGGGGCGGCTGTCAGGCGGAAGGCACGTCGAAAACCTCGCCGGGGCGCATCGGCCGGAAACGGCTCTCCTCCACCCCGTGTTCGGTCAGCGCTGCCTTGAGGGCCACAAGCGGCGCATCCACCGCCTCATCGGTGAGCTGTACCGTACCCCAATGGTGGCCGCAGACATGCGCCGCACCGCAAAGCTTCATGCCTTCCACGGCTTCCGCCGGGTTCTGGTGTTGGCCCTTCATGAACCAGCGTGGCTCATAGGCGCCGAAGGGCAGGTTGGCGAGACGAAACTCGCCATGCTTCTTGCGCGCGGCGTGATAGTTGAGGCCCTCGTGAAAGCCGGTATCGCCAATATGGTAGATTTTCCCACCCGGCGTTTCGATGACGAACGCCGCCCAGAGTGCCATGCGCCGGTCGTTCAGACCACGCGCCGACCAATGATGGCACGGCTCGAAGTGAATTTTCACCGCACCGGCATCAATCACATCACCCCAGTCGCCCACCTCGATGCGCGCCGCCTGAACGCCGGTACGGATGATGGCATCATTGCCGAGCGGCGTGATGAAAAGCGGCTTGTGCGCCACATGCAGGCGCTTCAGCGTCTCCATATCCAGATGGTCGTAGTGATTATGCGTTACCAGCACCAGATCGATGGGCGGCAGATCCTCAAAACGGATACCGGGCGGGTTGACGCGCTTGGGCCCGGCGAAGCTGAACGGGCTCGTGCGCTCAGACCACACGGGATCGACGAGAATATTCAGGCCCGCTGTCTGGATAAGAAAGGAAGCATGGCCGATGAAGGTGACACGCATGTCTTTACCCTCGACCCGGCTGTCCGGTTTCGCAAACGGAAACGGGCTCGCATAGCTTTCCGGCCACTTGGCGCGTTCACCATTGAAGCGCCATTTCAGCAGACCCATGAAGTTGCTGGGTGGCGTACCACCGGGATTGAAAAAGCGTATCCCGTCGAAATGATCGGAGATGGGGCCGCTATAATAGGCGCTGGCGCTTGAACGACGGGCATAAAGGCCGCCGCCCGCGAGAGCGAGCAGGCCAACAGCGGAAAAACGGAAAAATTTTCGACGGTTCATGACAAATGTATAGGGAGCAGAATGGCGCCGTTCAAGCGCCGCCTCTGACGGCCGACGACTGATCACGCAAAGATGAAATGCAGGCTTTGTCGGGCGGAAACCAACGCTGCCTTGACTTTTCCGGCACTTTCCTGTTTATCCCGCCCATCAGCTGGCAGTTTCACGACTCCAAGCCGCCGACCGGGACCCGAAAAGGTATAAAGAGATCCCGGAGGTCAACACCCGACAGCGCGATGCGCCCTCGGGTGCTTTTTGGCTTTGCGTCTTGTTTTTGCCAGCGAAAGCACCGACGTTTCGGAAACCCGGAACGAAGAAGGAAGAAACGATGTTTGAAAACCTCCAGGACCGCCTTGGTTCCATTCTGAATGGACTGACCGGCCGTGGCGCGCTGACGGAAGCCGATGTTGCCGCCGCCCTGCGCGAGGTTCGCCGTGCGCTGCTGGAAGCGGATGTGGCCTTGGAAGTCGTGCGTTCCTTCACCGACAGAGTGCGTGAAAAGGCCGTCGGCGCGGCCGTTCTGAAATCCATCAAGCCCGGCCAGATGGTCGTCAAGATCGTTCATGACGAGCTTGTCGAAATGCTCGGCACCGAAGGCGTCTCGATCGACCTTCATGCGGCCGCCCCCGTCGTCATCATGATGGTAGGTCTGCAGGGCTCGGGTAAAACCACAACCACCGGCAAGATCGCCAAGCGCCTGACCGACCGCGACAAGAAGAAGGTGCTGATGGCATCTCTCGACACGCGTCGTCCGGCCGCACAGGAGCAGCTTCGCCAGCTCGGCGTCCAGACCGGCGTCGACACCCTGCCGATCATTGCCGGCCAGTCGCCGACGGATATTGCCGCACGTGCCGTGCAGGCCGCAAAGCTCGGCGGGCATGACGTCGTCATTCTCGATACCGCCGGCCGCACACACATCGACGAACCCTTGATGCTGGAAATGGCCGACATCAAGAAGAAGTCCAACCCGCATGAAATCCTGCTGGTGGCGGATTCGCTGACCGGTCAGGACGCCGTCAATCTGGCGCGAAATTTCGATGAGCGTGTCGGTATCACCGGCCTTGTTCTCACCCGCATGGACGGTGACGGCCGCGGCGGTGCGGCCCTATCCATGCGCGCCGTCACCGGCAAGCCGATCAAGCTGATCGGTATCGGCGAGCGCATGAACGAACTCGACGAGTTCCACCCGCGCCGTATCGCCGATCGTATTCTCGGCATGGGCGACATCGTGTCGCTGGTCGAAAAGGCCGCCGAAAACATCGATGCGGAAAAAGCCCGCGCCATGGCCGAGAAGATGGCCAAGGGCAAGTTCGACCTCAACGATCTGGCCGACCAGCTTGCCCAGATGAAAAAGATGGGCGGCATGGGCGGCATCATGGGGCTGATGCCCGGCATGGCCGGCATGAAGGACAAGATGGCTTCCGCCGGCATGAACGACAAGATGTTCGACCGCCAGATTGCCATCATCTCCTCCATGACCAAGGCGGAGCGCGCCAATCCGGATATTCTGAAACACAGCCGCAAGAAGCGCATCGCCGCCGGTTCCGGCACCGATGCTGCCGAAATCAACAAGCTCTTGAAGATGCATCGCGGCATGGCCGACATGATGAAAGCCATGGGCGGCAAGGGCAAAGGCGGCATCATGAAGCAGATGATGGGCGGCCTTGCCGGCAAGATGGGTCTCGGTGGCATGATGGGCGGCGGCATGCCTGATTTGTCCAACATCGATCCGAAGCAGCTTGAAGCGCTCCAGAAGCAGGCGGAAGCCGCCGGCCTCGGCAAGCCGGGTGGAATGCCCGGCCTTGGCGGTCTGCCGGGCGGATTGCCGGGCCTCGGAGGCACAAAGCTGCCGGGTCTTGGCGGCATGCCGGGCCTTCCCGGCTTTCCGAAAAAGAAGTGAGGGGGACGCCAATGAACAATACAGAGGTGAAAGCCCAGCTTTCCGAATACCGCCAGTCGATCGACAACATCGATGCCGCACTGGTTCACATTCTTGCCGAACGTTTCCGCTGTACCAAGGCGGTGGGCGTGCTGAAGGCAAAATACAATTTGCCGCCAGCCGACCCGGCGCGCGAGGAATACCAGATCGAACGCCTTCGCCACCTGGCAAAGGACGCCAATCTGGACCCGGATTTCGCCGAGAAGTTCCTGAACTTCATCATCAAGGAAGTCATCCGGCATCATGAAGCAATCGCCGCCGAACATGGCGGCACAGAAAAGACCGCCTGAACGGCGGACAAGCCATCCTAAGGAGTAAATGACATGGCACTGAAAATTCGTCTCGCACGCGGTGGTTCCAAGAAGCGCCCGTATTACCAGATCGTTGTTGCTGACGCCCGTTCGCCCCGCGACGGCCGCTTCCTCGAGAAGGTCGGTTCCTGGAACCCGATGCTTGCCAAGGACAACCCGCAGCGCGTTGAGCTGAAGGCTGACCTCATCAAGGAATGGATCGCCAAGGGCGCACAGCCGACCGACCGCGTTCTGCGCTTCCTCGCAGAAGCCGGCCTTGCCGAGCGCGCCGCTCGCAGCAACCCGGAAAAGGCAAAGCCGGGCAAGCGCGCTCTGGAACGCGTTGCTGAAAAGAAGCAGAAGGCTGAAGATGCAGCCGCTGCCGCTGCGGAAGCCTCTGCTGCAGAATAATCTGCACGGAAACTTTTGAGGAACGGGTGGCGTGGATTTCCACGCCGCCCGTTTTTTGTTTATTTTGGCGTCAACAGACCTTAAAGCTGACGCAACCAATACCAGAAGACGGACGGCCCGATGGCAAAGCTGGAAAACCCGATACTCATGGCAAAAATCGGTGGCGCGCAGGGTCTGCGTGGCGAAGTCCGTGTCAGCACCTACACCGATGACCCGATGGCATTGGGCGATTACGGCAATTTGGTCAGTGCCGATGGCCGCGTTTTTGAAATCCTGGAAATCCGCGAGGGCAAGAACGTCGTTGTGGTGCGCTTCAGGGGCGTCAACGACCGCAATGCGGCAGAAAGCCTGAACGGGCTGGAACTCTTCATCGAGCGCGACAATCTCCCGGACGATGAACTCGACGATGACGAATTCTACTACGCCGATCTGGAAGGTCTGGAAGCCGTTGACGCCGAGGGAAAAAGTTACGGCGCCGTCAGCGCCGTCTATGATTTCGGTGCAGGCGATCTGCTGGAACTGAAAGGCGCCGGCCGCCGCCCTGCCCTCATTCCCTTTTCCGAGGCTGCGGTGCTCGAAATCGACCTCGAAGCCGGTCGCATCCTCATCGACCCTATGGCCGCCGGCCTGATCGATAACCCGGACGACAAGGACCCAAACGGCGTACCGCCGTTCGGTAAGAAATAAATCCATGACCTTCAAGGCGACGGTTCTGACGCTCTACCCGGAAATGTTTCCGGGACATCTCCAATATTCGCTAGCCGGCAAGGCGCTGGAGCGGGGGCAATGGTCGCTGGATGCCGTACAAATCCGCGAATTTGCCGCCGACAGGCATAGAAGCGTCGATGACACGCCGGCAGGCGGCGGCGCTGGCATGGTGCTGAAGCCGGACGTATTGGCCGCGGCCATCGATCACGTTTCGAATGGCGACACCCGGCCACGGCTGCTGATGAGCCCCCGCGGCAAACCGCTGTCGCAGACCCGTGTGCGCGAACTGGCGGCGGGAGACGGCGCGATCATCGTCTGTGGCCGTTTCGAAGGTGTCGACCAGCGCGTCATCGAAGCACGCGGGCTGGAGGAGGTGTCGATCGGCGATTACATTCTCTCCGGCGGCGAGCCGGCGGCGCTGACGCTGCTTGATGCCGTCGTTCGCATCCTGCCTGGTGTCATGGGCAACGATCTCTCCGGCGTGCATGAGAGCTTCGAGGGCGGGCTGCTGGAGCATCCGCATTACACCCGCCCGCAACTCTGGGAAGGCCGTGATATCCCCGCCGTTCTCACCTCCGGCAATCACGCCGTCATCGACAAATGGCGTCATGAACAGGCGCTGAAGCTGACGAAGGAAAGGCGGCCCGACCTTCTTGAGAAGCCTCAGGTCGAGACGAAATAATAAGCCGTCAGCACCAGCCCGACCGCAATCACCAGCCAGCGAATGACCCACTGCGGCACCCGCCGCGCCGTGTGCACGCCCGCATAGCCGCCAAGCGCTGCCGCGGGAAACATGATGAGCGCCGCCCACCAGGAGACAACACCGCCGCTGACGAAGATCGTAATCGCGATGACCGCAATCACCACCGACAGCAGGTTCTTCAAAGCGTTGAGATGATGATAGCTCCCGCCCGAGGTTATTCCGAGGATGGCAAGCATCATGATGCCCATTCCTGCGCCGAAAAAGCCGCCATAGATGGAGGCAAGCCCCTGGAAGACGAGGCTCGGCAGATTGCCGGGAGAGCGCTCGGTGCTTGCCTTCGGCCTGAGCCAAGGGCCGGCGGCAAAAACGGCGGTGGCGGCGAGAAGCAGCCATGGAACCAGCTGACGAAAGGAGGGGTTGTCGAGCGACAGAAGCAGGAGCGATCCACCCAGCCCACCGACGACAGAAACAGCCGACAGAAGGATCGCCTCGCGCCAATGGGCGCGTATCTCCGGCCCATAGGCGATGACGGACGTGACGTAGCCCGGAAACTGCACGATCGCCGACGTGGCGTTTGCGACAATCGGCGGCAGGCCGGCCAGCGTCATCGCACCGAAGGTCAGGAATGTGCCGCCGCCGGCAATCGCATTGACGACACCTGACAGAAAGCCGGTTGCAAACAGCATGAGAACGATGAATATGGACATGGCCCCTCCCAAGGTTTTCATGCCATATCCGGCCGAAAGCCGCTTCGCAACTGTCAGAGCGCGGCGAAGAATTGATAAAAATTGTCATGAAGGGATGACAAACGGTGCATCCTCGTGTATGTGCCCGCGTGGAATTGGGGTTTACCCCTTTAACCGCAAGCAAAGAATGGCGAACCCGCTCCTGCCGCAAGGCATGGCCTGAAGGCATCGACCGACAGGCAACCGTTGAGCGCTCTGGCTGTTTCAGAAGAAATCAGAGGTTAACATGACCAATATCATTCAGCAGCTGGAAGCCGAACAAGCTGCCAAGATCGAAGCAAAGCGCACCCTGCCTGAGTTTTCTCCGGGCGACACGCTGCGCGTGAACGTGCGCGTTACCGAAGGTAACCGTACCCGCGTTCAGGCTTATGAAGGCGTTTGCATCGCCCGTTCCGGCGGCGGCCTTTCCGAAAGCTTCACCGTTCGCAAGATCTCCTACGGCGAAGGCGTCGAGCGCGTATTCCCGATCTACTCGCCGCTGGTCGAAGGCGTTGAAATCGTTCGCCGCGGTAAGGTTCGTCGTGCGAAGCTCTACTATCTGCGCGACCGTCGCGGCAAGGCTGCCCGTATCGTTGAAAACACCGGTACGCGCGCCCGTAAGTTGAACGAGTCCGAGCGCCAGGCAGCTGCCGAAGAAAAGGCACGTCTGGAAGCTGAAAAGGTAGCAGCAGCACAGGCTCTCGCCGCCGAAAAGGCAGCAGCCGAAGCTGCTGAAGCCAAGGCAGCAGAAGAAGCAGCAAAGGCTGCAGAAACCGCAGCAGAATAAGATTTCCAGTTTACTGGATTTACGAAAAAGGCGGTCTTGGGACCGCCTTTTTTGTTGCGCTCACATGTCTTGCTCTCGCTCCGGCAAGCGTGCAATTTGAGAAAAATCGCTCCGGAGCCTTTCATGATCGCCAGACGCCCGTTTCTCGCCGCCCTCGCCGTATTGGCCATGACGCCTGCACTCGCCGGCGCCGTCGATCTGCCGGATCTTGAGGGACGCACCGTCGTCGTGGTCACGGAAAATGCCTATCCGCCGCTGCAATTCGTCGACCCGAAAAGCGGAAAAGCCATCGGATGGGAATATGATGCGATGGAAGAGATCGCCAGACGGCTGAATTTCAAGGTCGAATATCAAAATATTTCCTGGGACGCGATGATACAGTCAGTTTCTGCGGGGCAATACGACATCGGGATGACCGGAATCAGCATCAAGGACGACCGCAGGGAAAAAGTGGATTTCTCCGTCCCTTATATGCGTTCGGAAATGTTCATGCTGGTGCGGGCAGACGAAAACCGCTTTACCGACGCAAAGAGTTTCGCCGCCTTCGATAAAGGTCTCGTTGGCGCACAGGCCGGCACCACGCCCTTCTACACGGCCGTTTACGATGTTCTGGATGGCAACGAGCAAAATCCGCGCCTTCGCCTGATGGAAACCTTCGGCGCCAGCGTTCAGGCGTTGAAAACAGGCGATGTCGACCTCGTGCTCACCGATGGCGTTGCCGGCAAGGGTTATGTCGATGCGTCAAACGGCACGCTCAAACTGATCGGTGGTCCGCTTGGCGGCGATGACTTCGGTTTCATCTTCAAAAAAGGTTCCGATCTCGTTGCCCCTGTCAATGCCGCGATCGCGGCGCTGAAGGCGGACGGCACCTTCGCCGCACTCGATAAGAAGTGGTTCCTCGACTACAAGCTTGGCGAATGACGCTGCACGACGCCACAACAAAGCGGAACACGCAGAACAGCACGAGCGAGGATTTTCCCTGGTGGCTGC
Organism: Agrobacterium sp. InxBP2; assembly: GCF_026191755.1. Classification (NCBI taxonomy): domain Bacteria; kingdom Pseudomonadati; phylum Pseudomonadota; class Alphaproteobacteria; order Hyphomicrobiales; family Rhizobiaceae; genus Agrobacterium; species Agrobacterium sp. InxBP2. The sequence goes on along the minus strand of NZ_JAINDY010000027.1, from coordinate 206,968 downwards.
TCGCGATCCTCGTGATCGGCATTGCCCTTGCCGCGATGATCGCTGTCAATGGCATTTACACGCAGGTGTTCAGCACCGTGGCAAAAGGTGTCGGCATCACGGTTTCCGTCACGCTCATGGCCTTTATGCTGGCAACATTGCTTGGCCTTTGCATCGCCCTCGTCGGAATGGCTGATAATATCGTGGCACGGCAAGTGGCACGGTTTTACATCGAAGTGGTTCGCGGCATACCGATCATCGTTCTGCTTTTCTACATCGCTTTTGTGGGAACGCCAGGCCTGGTGGCGCTCTATAACGGGCTGACTGCTCCGCTTGTCTCACAGGGATGGGTGGAGCCTTTGCTTGTGCGGGACGTATCATTGATCTGGCGGGCGATCATCGCACTGACCATCGGTTATGCGGCTTTCATTGCAGAGATATTCCGCGCCGGCATACAGGCCGTTCCGGAGGGGCAGATCGAGGCAGCAAAGGCCCTCGGTTTCAGCCGCTATCAGCGCTTCAGGCTGATCACTCTGCCACAGGCGACCCGGACGATCTTTCCGCCGCTTTCGAACGATTTCGTGTCGATGGTGAAGGACAGCTCACTTGTTTCGGTGCTCGGCGTCACCGACATCACCCAAATGGGAAAAGTCTATGCCGCCGGTTCTTTCCGGTTTTTCGAGACCTATTCGATCGTCGCCTATATCTACCTGATCTTGACCATAGGCCTATCACTGATATTGCGGCGGATTGAAAAGGCGATGCGCTCGAAACAAGGATGAGGGAAAGGGGACAGCCGGAAGCAATCCGGCCATCCCTCTCTTTTGGTTCAGGCGGTTTGAGCCTGATTGCCCATCTTGCGGGTGGCGATGATGACTAGCACACCGGCAAGCGCGAGGCAGAAGGCAAGGAAGAACATCGGCGCAATGGTGCTGCCGGTCTGATCCTTGATCCAGGGCACGACGTTTTGCGCCACGAAGCCACCGAGATTGCCGACCGAATTGATGGCGGCGATACCCGCAGCAGCGCCCGCTCCCTTGAGGAAGCGGCCGGGCAGGCTCCAGAACACCGGCTGGCCTGCAAAGATACCTGCAGCGGCGATGCAGAGGAAAGCGAACTGCAACACCGGGTCGCTCAGCAATGCCGACATCAGCAGGCAAAACGCACCGATAAAGGCAGGACCAACGATATAGGGCGTCTTGTTCTTTGCCTTATCGGCCGCCAGAGGCACGACGAACAAGGCAACGGCAACGATCACCCAGGGGATGATGTTGATGAAACCGTTCGCGGTGTTGGAAACGCCAAAGCTCTTCACGATGGTTGGAAGCCAGTAGCTGAGACCATAGGCGGCCAGCGGAAATCCAACATAGCAGAGCGACATGAACAGAACCCGCGGATTGATCAGGGCTTTGAAGCCATCTTCCGCATGCTCTTCCATGCCCTTGTTCTCTTCGGCAAGCCGGTTCTTCAGCCAGTCCTTCTCGTCCTGCGACAGAAACTTGGCCTTTTCGGGCGTATCATCCAGATAGAAGAAGGTGGCTATGCCAGCGATCACAGCCGGAATACCAGTGGCAAGGAATACCCATTCCCACCCGGCATAACCGAGGAAACCGTCGAGATCGAGCAACATGCCGCCGAGCGGCGCGCCGATGGCATTGGCGAGCGCGCTGAAGATCATGAACAGGCCGATCATGCGGCCGCGATAATCGCGCGGGAACCAGAGCGTCATCAGGAACAGCACACCCGGGAAGAAGCCCGCCTCGCAAAGCCCGAGCAGGAAGCGCAGGATGTAAAACATCGTGGCGTTCTGCGTATAAGCAAGCGCAATTGTGACGGCCCCCCAGGAAACCAGAATGCGGGCAAACCATTTGCTGGCGCCGAAGCGGTTGAGGAACAGGTTGCTCGGCACTTCGAAGATGAAGTAGCCGATGAAGAACAGCGACGCGCCAAGACCATAGGCGTATTCGCTGAGGCTCAACGCATCGACCATCTGCAGCTTGGCATAGCTGACATTCTGTCGGTCGATATAGGCGATGAGATAGAGAAGGCCAAGAAACGGCATGAGCCGCCAGGTGATCTTCGAGATAAGGGCCTTTTCGGATACCATATGCTTTCCTCCCTTCGATTTCTCGTCGAATGCAAATGATAAGGGAACCCATCTATATGTGCGCTGCAAAATAGGCAAGTTGCGTTGCATCATAACAATTGCAAAGCGTTGCTGGGCAGGCCGTCTCGCCGTGATGCAGTGCATAGTGCTGGCACGATCCTGTCCTTCAGCCTGTCTCCTGCGCATTCATGTTGCCGTAAAACCATCGATCTGCTATGAAAGTTGCCATGGGATCTAAATTCGGATGTCTCGCTCAGAATGTGTATGTGCTGCAGGACCACAAGCGTCTGCCGGCACGCTTCTTTGCGCGCGTTTCCGGGGCGCTCACCAGCCGACTTAGGCTCGCCTGACAGCACCGCTGTCCACCGCCTTACTGAACCCTATTATCCTTTTCCATGACAAGGCACAGAGCCATGAGCGCACCCCGCACTTTGTATGACAAGATCTGGGACGACCACGTCGTCAATCGCGACCCGGATGGAACCTGTCTTCTCTATATCGACCGTCACCTCGTTCATGAGGTGACGAGCCCCCAGGCCTTCGAAGGTCTGCGCATCGCCGGCCGTCCGGTGCATTCGCCGGCCCGCACGCTCGCTGTGGTCGATCATAACGTGCCGACCACCGCCGACCGGCTGGAAGGCATCAAGAACGAAGAAAGCCGCATTCAGGTGGAAGCGCTGGCTCAGAATGCCAGGGACTTCGGCGTTGAATATTATTCCGAACGCGACAAGCGCCAGGGCATCGTTCACATCGTCGGTCCCGAACAGGGTTTCACCCTGCCGGGTATGACGATCGTCTGCGGCGACAGCCACACCTCCACCCACGGCGCATTCGGCGCACTGGCGCATGGCATCGGCACCTCCGAAGTTGAGCATGTTCTGGCCACACAGACGCTGATCCAGAAGAAAGCCAAGAACATGCTGGTGCGTGTCGATGGCAAAATCCCCGAGGGCGTTACCGCCAAGGACATCATCCTCGCCATTATCGGCGAGATAGGCACCGCCGGTGGCACCGGCCATGTCATCGAATTTGCTGGTGAGGCGATCCGTTCGCTCTCCATGGAAGGTCGCATGACGGTCTGCAACATGACCATCGAGGGCGGCGCCCGCGCCGGCCTGATTGCGCCTGACGAAACGACCTTCGAATACATCAAGGACAAGCCGCGTGCGCCGAAGGGCGAAACGCTGGAACAGGCGATCGCCTACTGGAAGACTCTGAAATCCGACGAGGGCGCCCATTACGACAAGGTCGTCATCCTCGATGCGGCCAATCTTCCGCCTATCGTCTCCTGGGGCTCTTCTCCGGAAGATGTAACCTCTGTTCAAGGCATTGTTCCCAATCCCGACGACATCGAGGAAGAAAACAAGCGCGCCTCCAAGTGGCGTGCGCTTGACTACATGGGCCTGAAGCCCGGCACGCGCATCACCGATATCGCCATCGACCGTGTCTTCATCGGCTCCTGCACCAATGGCCGCATCGAGGATTTGCGCGCGGCGGCGAAGATCGTTGACGGCCGTAAAGTCGCTCCCACCGTTTCGGCCATGATCGTGCCCGGCTCCGGTCTCGTGAAGGAACAGGCGGAAAAGGAAGGTCTGGACAGGATTTTCCTCGAAGCCGGTTTCGAATGGCGCGAGCCAGGCTGCTCCATGTGCCTTGCCATGAATGACGACCGCCTGAAACCCGGCGAACGCTGCGCGTCCACCTCGAACCGCAATTTCGAAGGCCGTCAGGGCTATAAGAGCCGTACCCACCTCGTCTCCCCCGCCATGGCGGCGGCGGCAGCCATTGCGGGTCATTTTGTTGACGTTCGTGAGTGGCAGTGATTGCCGGGTGAAGGTCTGAACATAAAACCCCGGGGTGATCCGGGGTTTTTGTTATTCAGAGATGATCTTTACCCTTTGCCCGGGCTGAATCGTGGCCGTGGCGCCCATCGCGTTGATCATGCGGAACATGTCAAGCTTCCGCTCCGTTCCCATCATCCGCGCCGCCATCGTGGCCACGGTTTCACCCGGCTTCACCGTCACCACCCGCACTCTTAGCGGCTTCAGGGAGGCGATCTCCTGCGGCGTCATCTTGCGGAAGCTGGTGCGCAAGGTATTGGCGATGGAATCGAGTTGCGTATTGCCCTTCGGCACCGCGGTCAGGAACCGGAATATCTGCTGGCCGACGCGGATGACCGTGACGTCGAAATCCCATTTATCCGCGCTTGCCCGGGCTGTCGCGGCCTCCAGTCCGTTGATCTGCGTTTCCTTTACCGTTTCAGGCAGCAGGCCGGCGACCCAGCCGCTCGTCAGGTAATTGGCAAGGCTCGTCTGTTTCGGATCGGCGACGCCGTCGAAACGGATTGCGACCTCGCCCGGCCCTGTCGCCAGCACAGCCTCAACCTTGTTGTCGATCACGAAACCTTCCGGCACGTCGAAACGAATGCCGAGCGTTCCATGCAGGAATGTCTGGCCGCGGACATAACCTTCCTGCGGGCTATCGCCGTAAAGCAGCCCGTCTATACCATCGAGAAACCAGTCTCGGCCACGATCTCCGACCTGGCCTTCCTGGCCGAAGGCACGGGCATGCCGGCGCGCAAGCTCGATGCGCTGTGGTGTATTGGGGTGACTCGAAAGGAAGTCGAGGCTCTGGTCGTTTTCCGGATCGGCCGAAGAGAACCGCGCATAGGCCGCCATGGAATCAAGAAAGCGCGGCGATGCGTAAGGATCGTAACCCGCCTCGCCAAGCATGCGTACCCCGATCACATCCGCCTGCAACTCCTGCTGGCGCGAAAAAGCTGCAAGCCGCAGCTTGCCACGGGCCAGCGCCTGCTTGCCGGCGAGATCGCTGGACAGGACCTCTGCAACCACGCGGCTCGCAATCACTTCCGCTTCTTCGCGGCGCTGACGTTCGATCCCGTGGTTGGCGGTGACGTGGCCCATTTCGTGCGACAGCACGGCCGCCACTTCCGAGGCGTCATTGGCGAGCGCCAGAAGCCCGCGCGTCACGTAAAGATACCCGCCGGGCAAAGCGAAAGCGTTGATGGCGGGCGAATTGAGAATGGTGATGCGGTAGGATTGCTGCGGATTTTCGGAGACGGCCGTCAGCGCTCCGGCAATCCGTGCGACAAGCCGCTCCGTCTTGGCATCACGATATTCGCCGCCATAGCTTGCCACGATGCGTGGATGTTCGCGTGCGCCCATCTGCGCGCGCGGATCGTTCTTCTGAACCTCTTCCACCGTCTGCGGATTGTCCGAGGGACGCAATGTGGACTGGTAGGCCGGGCTGAAAAGAGATTGGCACGATGACAGCAACACGGCAGAAGCGGTCAGCGCGGACCACGCCGCAGCGAGCCGGCCGGAACGGCGAAGGCCTGAACCGGAGAAGAGCCTCCGCTGTGCAGTCATGCTATTTTTCATTCTCTATGCCTGCCCCTTAACGTTCCTGATCATCCGTTAATTGCAGACCAGAATAACAGATTCGCCCCAACGGGCGATGAATGCCGAGACGGTAAAATCGATCCATCAAATCCGGAATATTCCTGAAGAACGCAATAATTCTCATCTTTTCTCGGGCAACAACTTGAAACTGGCAAGTGCAAATTAGCGCCATTGAAGTCATCTAAAGCGATTGCCAGCGGCGCGCGTCGAAAATAAGGCGGTCACCCGTTCAGGAAACTGTCCACGGCCTTCACATTTTGTGTGGCAAAGAAATCCGCTGTCGCTCCGGCAAAAACGACACGGCCACGATCAAGAAAAACCACCCGCCGCGCTAATCTTTTTATGTCTTCCGGGTGATGGCTCACAATAATCACCGCATTATTTGTTTCTTGATGCAAGTCAAGCAACAGAGAACTCATGCCCGCCCGTAGCCCTGGATCAAGTGCGGCGAAAGGTTCATCGAGCAGCATGACGGGCTTCTTCCTGACCAATGCGCGCGCAAGCGCCGCCCTCTGCCTTTCTCCTCCGGAGAGCGTGCCCGGCAAACGCTTGCCGAAACCCGAAAGACCAACGCGCGCAAGCGCAATATTTATCCTTTGCCGGTCTTCCGCGCGTAATCTTAGCGTGGGGCTTATGCCAAGCGCGACATTGGTAAAAACGTCGAGATGGGTAAAAAGATTATTGTCCTGAAAGATCGAAGAGACAGGCCTTTCGGAAGGGTCGAGCGTCGTCACGTCCCGTCCGCCGATCATCACGCGGCCGGAATCCGGCAACTCGAAACCGGCAACGAGGTTAAGCAGTGTCGATTTTCCCGAACCGGATGCACCGACGACAGCGGTGACCTGCCCCTGCGGAAACGCACAGTCGAGGTCGAAATCCTGTGTTCCAAGCCGCAGCCTGACCCTGTCAAGCTGCACTGCGAAATCGTCGCCCTTCATGTCATCGCCTCTGCCGCTTTTGCCTGCTCCGGTTGTGAATGTCGCGATACGCCGGTTGCAGCAAGCAACAGGCAGACCACACCGAGAAGAAAGGCGTAACCGGCGGCATCGTTGGTCCGGTAGCTGCCCATATTGCTATAGACGAGCCACGGCAAGGTGACGAAATTCTCTGAACCGAACAGGGCAACCGCGCCGAGATCGCCAAGCGACAGGGCCATCGCGAAGGAAAATGCCATGGCCAGCGGCCGCCACAAGACGGGCAGATCGGCGAACCGCAGCCGCGGCAGACCCTGAAGCCCGAGGCTGGCGGAAAGTCGGCCGGTGCGGAGAAAATGACTGGTGACGGCCGGCTCCAGCACCCGCATGGCAAGCGGCAGGGCCATCAGCATGTTGATGAGCGCCACGAGAACCGGGGCATAAACAGCGACGTCACCGAAAGGCCGCAAGAGAAGGAACCATCCGCTTCCGAGCACCACGGGCGGAACCAGTAGAACCAGAGACGATCCCGCGCCGAGAACGCTGGACAAGAGGTGAAGAGGCCGCGCGGCCCGCCGTTTCGCGCTGACCGCCTGACGTGCGCGGATGATCGCCATGCTGACGATGATCACGAAAATTGCCGAGAACGCGGCAATCCCAAGACTTGTCGCCGCCGCGCGCAGGAAGACCGGTGCTGTGATGAGGCGCGGCAGGTCTGCCTGGACGCCCGAGAAGACAATGGCGACCAGCGGCAGTCCGATCAACAGCACCGCGGAAACAATGATTAGACCGTCCCACAGGCGGGCCGCCGCCCGGCCCGCATCGAAACGGCGCACAGGCCGGCCAAGTGAAGCGATTTCCGCTTCCGGCGACGGCAGGCAGGCCAGAAGGCCGAGCAGGGCCGCGGTGAGGACGATCTGCAGAACCGAGAGCGCGATCGCCCGCTGCGGATCGAAATCGAACCGCAGCGCCTGGTATATAGCGACCTCCAGGGTGGTCGCCGCCGGCCCACCGCCCAAAAGGAGCACGAGCGTGAAACTGGTGGCGCAAAGCATGAAGATGAGGCCGGCGATACCCGGAACAAGCCGGGACACGGCCGGCCATTCGACAAAACGGAAAACCGAGATCGGCCCCATGCCGAGGCTCGCCGCCATGCGCCAATATTCGCCCGGAATACGCTCCAGCCCGGCCAGCAACAACCGGACGGAAAGCGGCAGATTGAAAAACACATGGGCAATGAGGATGCCGGAAAGACCGTAAATGCTGAAAGGTTCTTTCGCGCCGGCGAAAACAAGGAGCGTATTCAAGACACCCTGCCTCCCCCAGATGGTAATGATACCGAAGGCGCCGACGATCACCGGCAGCCCCATCGGCACTGCCATCAACCGGATGATCCAGACCCTTCCCGGAAACTCCCGCTGCCGGGAGAGTGCCAAGGCCACGGGAAGACCAAGAATGATGGAAAGAAGGGTGGAGAGCGTCGCCTGATAAACCGTGAAGCGCAGAATACGCAATGTATAAGGGTCCGAAATGCCGGAAGCGGATGCACCCGCGTCAAAGGACAGAAGCGCAAACACGGCGAGCGCCATGAACAGGAAAACGGCGGCAAAAGCCGCCGTCCCGAAAATGATTGACCGCCGGTAATCGCGACGCAGCATCATGCGTGGACGCGCCTCTTCTTCAATTCATGCTCATGGCCGCCAGCCATTCGTCTATCCATGCCTTGCGGTTTTTCACGACCTCTTCCGGCTGCATCAGGAAAGTCTTCTGCGGCACGACGAGCCTGGAAAAGGCCTCCGGCAGGGGGGCGGAGGTTGCCGCAACCGGCATCATCCAGTTGTTTTCGGGAATGGTATCCTGAAAACCGGAGGTGAGGGTGAATGCGAGAAACTGCTTTGCAAGATCCTTGTGCGGCGCGTTTTTGAGAAGGCCTGACACTTCGATCTGGATGTAATGTCCTTCGGAGAAAGCTGCAGCCTGATAACGATCCGTCTTTTCGGCGACCATATGATAGGCGGGCGAAGTCGTGTAGGACAGCACCATCGGCACCTCCCCCTTGGTGAAGAGCCCGTAGGACTCCGACCAGCCCGGCGTAACGGTAAGGATCCGCTTCCTGAGCTTTGCCCAGGCTTCCGGCGCCTGGTCGCCATAAACCGATTTCACCCACAGAAGCAGCCCCAGTCCCGGCGTCGAGGTGCGCGGGTCCTGAATGGCTATCTTCTGGGCGGGGTCGCCGTCCACGAGTTCTTTGAGGCTCGTTGGTGGGCTTTTCAGCGTCCGGGTGTCATAGACGATAGCGAAATGGCCGTAATCATAGGGAACGAACACATCGTCCTCATAGCCGCCGGGTACCTTGGCCGCTGATGCATCGACGCCGCTGACATCGAAAAGGCCGGTCTGTTTCGCCTCCGCGACCAGATTTGTATCAAGTCCCACGACGACATCCGCCTTGGAGCCCGCACCTTCCAATTTCAGCCGGTTGAGAAGCGCCACGCCGTCCGCCACGCCAACAAAATTGACGGTGCAAGCGCACACCTTCTCGAAAGCTTCCTTTATTTTGGGACCGGGCCCCCATTCAGAAACAAAGCTCTCATAGGTGTAGACCGTCAGTTCTGGTTTTTCCTGCGCAACTGCGAAGCCGGGCAGAAGCATGGAAACGGCAATGATGGAATTTACAAAAATACGACGGCGCACGAATATCTCCTCAAAACGAGGAGGGAAATAGCCGCCTGCATGAAAGCCGTCTAATCCCTCCGCCGGTATGAACCGGATCAGGTTCTTCGGGTTGGCAAGCCTCTCAGCCTTTTGCGCCCAAGCGCGAAAGACACCCCGTTAGATCAAGATAATGGTGTAGTCCCGCAGACCCATCTTGGCAAGATGGCTGCCATCAACCCTGCGGCGCCATGTGCACAAGCTCCCAGACGTGGCCGTCGGGATCCTGAAAACTACCTGCATACATGAATCCGTGATCCTGAACGGGTTTCCAGCGGCTGCCGCCTGACGCGAGCGCGGCCTCGATCATACGGTCGATTTCCTCCCGGCTTCCGGCGGAAAGACAGGTCAGTACCTCGGTACTCCGCTTGGCGTCGGCGATGTCGCCGTTGATGAAATCACGAAAACGCTCTTCCTGAAGGAGCATGACGAAGATGTTTTCCTCGACAATCATGCAGAGCGTGCGGTCATCGGAATATTCCGGATTGAAGGTGAAACCCAGTGTCGTGAAGAAGGCTCTCGATGTCTCGATATTCTTGACGGGCAGGTTGACGAAGATCATGCGCATGGTGTTGAACTCCTCCGAACCGGGACAGCAAACGGCATTTCCGCCGTCCTGTCAAAGGCGTATGGCGGTGTGGTCGGAAAGATCGGTCAGCCTTCCAGTTCCTCGCGCAGCATCTCCAGCTCCAGCCACTCCTCTTCCATGGCCTCAAGCTTTTCGCGCAGCTTTTCCATTTCCTGCGCCAGCTTGTTGAAGGCCGCCTGATCCTTGGCGAAGAGTTCCGGGTCGGCCATGCGCTGCTCGCGTTTTGCAATCTCTTCCTGCGCCTTCTCCATCTCCTTGGGGAGATTTTCGAGGGCGAATTTCTGCTTGAACGAAAGCTTGGCCTTGGCCTTTCCAGGCTCCTGCGAAGACGGGGCTGAAGGTGCGGCTTTCGCCTTTTCCTGTCTCTCAGCTTTTCGTTTCTCTTCCGCAGCTCCCTTGCGCTGCGCCATCATATCCGAATAGCCACCGGCATATTCGATCCAGCGTCCGTCCGGTTGATCGGGATTGGCCGGCGCGATGGTGGAAGTGACCGTACGGTCAAGAAAATCACGGTCGTGGCTGACAAGGATGACCGTGCCGGAAAACCCGGCAACGATCTCCTGCAACAGATCCAGCGTTTCGATATCGAGATCGTTGGTCGGTTCGTCGAGAATCAGAAGATTGGTCGGCCGGGCGAGAATACGCGCCAGAATGAGCCTTGCACGCTCGCCGCCGGAAAGGTTGCGGATGGGTGTGCGGGCCTGTTCCGGCTGGAACAGAAAGTCCTTCATATAACCCGTGACATGCTTCACCTCGCAATTGACGAGAAGATTGTCGCCCCGGCCGTCGGTCAAATAATGTGCGAGCGTATCGTTGGGATTGAGCTCCTCGCGCTTCTGGTCAAGCGTTGCGATCTCGAGATTGGTGCCGAGCTTCACCCAGCCGCTGTCTGGTTCAAGCTGGCCGGTGAGCATCTTCAGCAACGTTGTCTTGCCCGCGCCATTCGGTCCGACGAGACCGATGCAATCGCCGCGATGCACCCGCAATGAGAACGGCGCGACAATCATGCGCTCACCGTAAGCCTTGGTGATAGCCTCCGCCTCGATGACCAGCTTGCCGGACTCCCGGCCTTCCGTGACGGTCGCCTGCACCGTCCCCTGCGGCCCCTTGTGCCCACGATATTCCGCCCGCATGGCCTGAAGCTCACCGACACGGCGCATGTTGCGCTTGCGCCTTGCAGTCACGCCATACCGCATCCAGTGTTCTTCGCGCTCGATGGCCTTGCCGAGCTTGTGTTGTTCAAGCTCTTCCTCTTCAAGGACCTTGTCACGCCATTCCTCGAAATGGGCAAAACCACGATTGAGACGGCGGGACTGGCCGCGATCGAGCCAGACGGTCGAGGTCGAAACCCGTTCGAGAAAACGACGGTCGTGCGAAATCAGCACCAGCGCGCTGCGGGTCTGCTGGAGTTCGCTTTCAAGCCATTCGATTGTCGGCAGATCCAGATGGTTTGTGGGTTCGTCCAGCATCAGAATATCGGGCTCCGGCGCCATGACACGCGCAAGCGCGGCGCGGCGTGCTTCACCACCGGAGAGGTTTGCCGGATTTTCCTGACCCGTAAGCCCGAGATGCTCGAGAAGATAAGTAACCCGATAGGCATCGTCGCCAGGCCCGAGCCCCGCCTCGGCATAGGCCTGAACGGTATCGTAACCGGCAAAATCCGGAGCCTGTTCCAGATAACGGATGGTTGCAGCGGGATGACGGAAAACCTCGCCCGACTGGGCCTCGACAAGGCCCGCTGCGATCTTCATCAGCGTGGACTTGCCGGAACCGTTGCGTCCGACAAGGCAGATGCGGTCGCCCGGCTCCACCTGGAGATTGGCGCCGTCCAGCAGCGGGGTGACGCCGAAGGTCAGCTTGATGTCATCGAGTTTCAAAATAGGGGGTGCCAAGGCGTCAGGCTCCGGTCAGATCATAAGGGCGGGCGAGCACGATGGCTTTTCCGCTTTTAAGCGAAAAATGCACAGGGCCGCCATTCGCGACATTGGAAATAGTGCGGGAGGAACCGAAAGCAAGCGCGAAATCCTCCAGCGGGTAACGCACATTGCCGATATCCAGCCCCTCCAGGGCTGTGAAGCCGGCCACCGAGAAAAGCGAGCCTGCGGGTAGAGAGACATCAAGCGAGCCCGGGAGCAGCGGCCGGGCCTCTTCCTCGCCGGAGGTGAGCGAAACATCGAGACCACGTTCGGCAAGCGCGACGGCGTAAAGGAGGTGCTGGAGGGCATGGTCGCTTCGTGCACCCCCGAGCGCGCCGACAAGCACCAGCGTACCGGCGCCGCGGGCGAGCGCCTCCGAGACCGCTATCTCACCATCGGTCACCGCCTTTGCGGCCGGGTAAGGCTGCCGTGTCACACCGGGCCAGGCATCCAGCAACTCTTTGGTGGCGGAATCGAAATCCCCGACCCACAACTCCGGTGTGAGGCCAAGCGGCCGGGCGTGGCGCATGCCGCCATCAGCCGCGATCACGCGGCTACCCGCGACCGCGTCCCTGAGACGATCAGTAACCGTAACGTCGCCGCCGAGCAGAATGGTGAAGTGCGCTTTATCCATGCCCTGCCTTATCGCACCTCGGCCGAAAATGGAAAGCCGAAAGCCTCCGAAAACCGTCCATATTGATTTTCGTCGGCTTCGGGATTATGAAACGCCTTAGTGGTGATTTGCCGACCGGCTTGCAGCCACTTTAAAGAAGTCGCTAAAGGGTCGAGGAAAAAGGCAATTTCCTAGGACCGGTCGCGATTTCCGCTGCCGGTTTTTTTGTTTTCGCAACGTTCTTTACGTGATCCGGAAAAGAGAGTTCGACATGCCGATCAAGATTCCCGATACGCTTCCCGCCTTTGAGACCCTCGTTCACGAGGGCGTGCGGGTCATGACCGAAACGGCGGCCATCCGACAGGATATCCGCCCGCTCCAGATCGGGCTTCTCAACCTCATGCCGAACAAGATCAAGACGGAAATCCAGATGGCGCGCCTCGTTGGCGCCTCGCCGCTTCAGGTTGAGTTGTCGCTCGTGCGCATCGGCGGTCATCGCGCCAAGAACACACCGGAAGAACATCTCCTCTCCTTCTACGAGACGTGGGAAGAGGTGCGTCACCGCAAGTTCGACGGTTTCATCATCACCGGTGCCCCCATTGAGCTGCTGGACTATGAGGACGTCACCTACTGGAATGAAATGCAAAAGATTTTCGAGTGGACGCGGACCAATGTCCATTCGACCCTCAACGTCTGCTGGGGCGCGATGGCCGCCATCTATCACTTCCACGGCGTGCCTAAATACGAGCTGAAGGAAAAGGCTTTCGGTGTTTACCGCCACCGCAATCTTTGCCCCTCGTCGATCTACCTCAATGGTTTTTCGGACGATTTCCAGGTTCCCGTGTCACGCTGGACGGAAGTGCGCCGCGCCGACATCGAAAAACATCCGGAACTCGAAATCCTCATGGAGTCGGAGGAAATGGGTGTATGTCTGGTACATGAGAAGGCAGGCAACCGTCTCTATATGTTCAATCATGTCGAATATGACTCGACATCGCTTTCGGAAGAGTATTTCCGCGATGTTCACGCCGGCGTGCCGATCAAGCTGCCGCATGATTATTTTCCGCATAACGACCCCGAACTCGCGCCCCTTAACCGCTGGCGCAGTCATGCCCATCTGTTTTTCGGAAACTGGATCAACGAGATATACCAGACCACACCGTATGAACTCGAGGCCATCGGCCAGCTGGCGGCCTGAATTTGCGGGATTGCGAATTGCCGGGAAATGACGCAACGTCCGCCCGGCAATTCATGGCAACCGGGAGAATGATGTTATGAGCGACGGGGCAGCACGGGAGAATTTTGGTTTCACGGCAACGGGCGAAAAGGTCGAGCGTGTCACCATTTCGAAAGGTGGGCTTACAGCGAAGGTCATTACCTGGGGTGCCGTCATCCAGGATTTGCGCCTTGAGGGTCACCAGCCGCCGCTCGTTCTCGGCTTCGACAAATTCGAGGATTATAAATATTCCTCCTATTTCGGCGCCACACCCGGCCGTAACGCCAACCGCATCGGCAATGGCAGATTTTCGATCGACGGTCACGAATACCAGCTGGAGCTGAATGAAAAGGGCGTAACCCACCTGCACGGCGGCAGCGACGGCATGGGCAAACGCAACTGGATGCTGATGGAACACGGCGAAAGCCACGCGGTTCTGCAGATCATCGACCCCGATGGCCGTGCCGGTTATCCCGGCAACTGCACGGTCACAGCCACCTACACGATCCGTGACGGCGGCGTGCTGTCGGTGGTCTATGAAACGGTGACCGACAAGCCGACCATCGCCAATGTGTGCCAGCATTCCTATTTCAATCTCGATGGCGCCGACACCGCACTTGGGCATGAGATCAGCATCGCGGCTGACTTTTACCTGCCCACCAACGACAAGCAGATACCGACCGGCGAAATCCGTTCCGTCGAAGGCACCGTCTTCGACCTTCGCCACCCGACGCCGATGCGGCGCAGCGAAAATGGTGAGCAGGTTCTCTACGACCATAATTTCTGCCTTTCGCCCGAGCGCCGCGCCAAGCGCAAGGTCGCCCGCGCTTATTCGCCAGCCTCCGATATAGCTCTCGAGGTACACACCACCGAACCCGGTGTGCAGTTTTATTCGGCTTTCAAACTGGACGTTCCCGTTCCGGGCCTCGATGGCCGTCATTACGGTCCCTTTGCCGGTTTCTGCCTGGAAACACAGATCTGGCCGGATGCCATCAACCACCCTGATTTTCCGCATGCCATACTACGGCCGGGCGAGACGCTGCGCCAGGAAACCGACTATATTTTCAAGAAGGGCTGAAGCGGCGCGCTGGTATCAATCCAGTACGCAGCCGACATAGCTGCCCGAGGCGCGGGCGCGGCGCTCGATAAGGCCGGCGAGCCTCTGCAAGCCGCGTCCCGGCTTGCTGGCCACACGATCAATGGGATTGGGAAGCGAAACGGCCAGAAGTGCGGCCTGTCGGGAACTGAGCTTGGCGGCCGGCACCTTGAAGTGGTGCTGGGCGGCAGCCTCGATGCCGTAAATACCCGGTCCCCATTCGGCGACGTTGAGATAAATCTCCATCATCCGCTTTTTTGACCAGACGAAATCGGCGGCAATCGCCAGCGGCAATTCCAGTCCCTTGCGCAGAAACGAACGACCGTTCCATAAAAACAGGTTTTTGGCCGTCTGCATCGGGATGGTGCTGGCGCCGCGCGTCGCGGCCCCGTCGAGCGCATTGCTGACCACGGACTGCATCTGGTTCCAGTCAACCCCGCCGTGAAAACAGAATTGCCCATCCTCGGACATCATCACCGATTGCACGAGGCGCGGCGAAATATCCTCTAGTGGCACCCAGCGCCTGTCATAGCCTTGCAGCGTGACCAGATCGGCAAGCATCAGCGTCGACACGGGCCGGATGAAGGGCAACGCATAAACCGGAATCAGCAGATAAGGCAGGATGAGCAATGCCAGCAAGGTCATGATGATGCGCTTGGCCAACGTGCGAAAATCCACCTTCGGACTGCTCCGGTCTTCCGCCAGCACGGCGTAATCTGCGTCGCTTTCAGGCGTACTGCTCACTATCCGTCCCCGCACCCCACGCCAGTTGAAGCCTTTCATAGTCCATTGCCGTCTTCAAGGCGAGTCCGGCGCGACAGTTGAGTTGGGGGAATCACGAAAAGGTTTGCCTGCATTCGCGCGGCGTGCCAAAGAGCGCGGCATGGACGCTCAGATGACGAATTTCGAAACACGGCTGCGCGAGAACGCCGCCAGGACCGAAGCCCTGCTTGGCCGCCTGCTCTCCGGCGAGACACGCGCGGATGAGATCGCGCGTCCGCAGAACCTGCTCGAGGCCATGCGCCACGGCGTGCTGAACGGCGGTAAACGCCTGCGGCCCTTCCTCGTCATCGAAAGCGCCGCACTCCTCGGCGGAGATGGAGAAGTTGCGCTTTTTGCCGGTGCCGCGCTGGAATGCCTCCATTGCTATTCGCTGGTTCACGACGATCTGCCGGCTATGGATGACGACGACCTGCGTCGTGGCCAGCCAACGGTGCATCGCAAATTCGACGAGGCGACCGCCATCCTCGCTGGCGACAGCCTGCTGACGCTGGCCTTTGATATCATTGCATCGGAAGAAAATCCGCTCGCGGCCGGGCGCAAGGCCGCGCTCGTGCTTTCGCTTGCCCGCGCAGCGGGCATCGGCGGCATGGCCGGCGGGCAGGCGCTTGATCTCGCCGCGGAAAAGAACGCACCGGACGAAACCGGCATTATTACATTGCAGGCTATGAAAACCGGCGCACTGCTGCGCTTCGCCTGCGAGGCGGGCGCAATCATCGCCGGTAGCGATGATTGCGAAAGGCAGAGGCTACGCCTCTTTGGAGAAAAAATCGGCCTCGCCTTCCAGCTGGCAGACGATCTCCTGGATTTGACGGCCGACGCCGCCACCATGGGCAAGGCGACCGGCAAGGATGCCGCACGCGGCAAGGGAACGCTGGTGGCGCTGCGCGGCCAAGACTGGGCGCGTCGCAAACTTCAGGAACAGGTGGCAGAGGCCAGCGAACTCCTGGCTCCCTATGGCGAAAAGGCCGCGATTCTCATCGCGGCCGCCAGATTTATCGCAGAACGAAAAAGCTGAGTGGGTTTTCCCGCTCAGCCTCTCCAGTCGATCAGCCCTTGAGCGGCGAAATCAACACTTCCACACGGCGGTTTTGGGCGCGACCATCAGACGTTGCGTTCGAGGCGATGGGCTGCGAAGGCCCAAAGCCAAGTGTTGAAATGCGTCGTTGATCGACACCGCGTGCGCCGAGATAGTTGGCAACCGACGCGGCGCGGCGTTCCGAAAGCCCCTGATTGTGGGCGAGGCTACCGGTCGAGTCGGTATGGCCGTTGATGTCGATCAGCGTGCGGTTGAACTTGTTCAGCACGATCGCAACGGAATCGAGCGTCTGATAGAAGGGCGGAATGACCTGATCCTGATCCGTGGCAAAGGTGATATTCGACGGCATGTTGAGAACAATGCTG
This sequence comes from Agrobacterium sp. InxBP2, assembly GCF_026191755.1. Classification (NCBI taxonomy): domain Bacteria; kingdom Pseudomonadati; phylum Pseudomonadota; class Alphaproteobacteria; order Hyphomicrobiales; family Rhizobiaceae; genus Agrobacterium; species Agrobacterium sp. InxBP2. The sequence continues at coordinate 190,220 of NZ_JAINDY010000027.1, read as the reverse complement.
TCGCCACGGCGGGTCACCGAAACGCCGGTCCCCTGAAGCTGCGCGCGGAGTTCCGCTTCCTGGCCATCCATGTAATTGCCGATGGCGCCGCCAGCGAGCGCGCCGATGCCGGCACCGATCAGGGCGGCGTTACGGCGTCCGACCGGCGAACCGCCCACAGCCAGACCGCCGAGCGCACCGACAACAGCGCCGATACCCGCGCCGCCGGCCGTGTTCGACATTTTCTGCTCGCCCGTATAAGGATCGGTGGTGGTGCAGGCGGAAAGATAGGTGCCGCAAAGGGCGACGATCGCGATTTTTTTGATCATGTGTTTTGATGCTCCGAAAGGGTCAGGAGGTATGACAGTAGAATTGCGGCCTTTTCACGCTACTCGTTACTCCGCTGCGTCTTTCCGGCCAAAACGCTTTTCGATGTAATCGGTCACAAGCGCTTCGAAATCAGCGGCTATGTTGGGGCCACGCAGGGTGAGGGCTTTCTCTCCATCGATAAAGACCGGCGCCGCCGGGCTTTCGCCCGTTCCGGGCAGCGAAATGCCGATATCCGCGTGCTTGCTTTCACCGGGACCATTTACGATGCAACCCATGACGGCGACATTTAATGCCTCGACGCCGGGATATTTTTCACGCCAGACCGGCATATTCTTGCGGATATCGTTCTGGATGTTCTGGGCCAGTTCCTGAAATACCGTCGACGTGGTACGCCCGCAGCCGGGACATGCCGCAACCACCGGAATGAACTGACGGAAACCCATGACCTGCAGCAATTCCTGCGCCACCTGCACCTCGCGGGTCCGGTCGCCATTCGGCTCAGGCGTCAGTGACACGCGGATCGTATCGCCAATACCATGCTGCAACACATAACCCATGGCGGCGGACGAGGCGACGATACCCTTTGAACCCATGCCGGCTTCCGTGAGACCGAGATGGAGGGCGTGGTCGGAGCGTTCAGACAACATCGAATAGACGGCAATCAGGTCCTGCACCTGGCTGACCTTGGCCGAGAGGATGATACGGTTGCGCGGCAGGCCGATCTCTTCAGCAAGCTCGGCGGAAATCAGCGCCGACTGAACAATGGCCTCCCGCGTGACCTGACGGGCGGAAAGCGGAAAGCCCTCTTCCTTGTTCCTGTCCATCAGCGTAGTCAGCAATTCCTGATCCAGAGATCCCCAGTTGACACCGATGCGAACGGGCTTGTCGTAACGGATCGCCATTTCGACTATCTCACCGAACTGCTTGTCCTTCTTGTCCTTGAAACCGACATTGCCCGGATTGATGCGGTATTTCGCCAGCGCTTCGGCGCAGGCCGGATGGTCGGCCAGAAGCTTGTGGCCGATATAATGAAAATCACCGACCAGCGGCACATCCATTCCAAGACGCAGCAGCCGTTCACGAATTTTCGGCACGGCGGCCGCACTCTCATCCCGGTCAACGGTGATACGGACGATTTCCGAACCTGCCCGGAACAGCGCCGCCACTTGGCTGACGGTGGCGTCGATATCAGCCGTATCGGTATTGGTCATCGACTGCACGACGACGGGTGCGCCGCCACCAACGATGACGCCGCCGACGTCTACGGCGACGGAGGCGCGGCGGGGCTTCGGGTCGTAATCGGCATGTGACGTCATGGCGGTCTCTGGAGCTTGCGGCAAGGTCTTGCAATTGAGGTGAAACAAGGGGGACTTCTTGTCAACACCCAACGCGCTGGAGCTTCTACTTTACCGCAATCATGGCAAAATTCGATACGCCTATTCCTTGCCCGCACCGTCGGCATGACGGGCGAGCCGCGAAAGTAGCAGAACCACCACATGCAGTAACGGGAGAAACAGGAAGACGCTGGCGAGACCGGTATGTTCCGCAATGAAGCCAATCGCCGATGGCGCCACCAGAATGCCGGAATAACCCATGGTGGTGACGACCGAAAGGCCGATTCCCGGTGCCAGGCCCGGCATATTGCCCGCCGCCGAGAAGGCAATGGGCACCATGTTGGAGATGCCGATGCCCGCAATCGCGAAGCCAACGATCGCGATGGTGGAATTTCCCGCAATACCGGCGATAAGAAGACCGATAATCGACATGGCCGAACAGAAGCGCAGGGTCGTCACAGCCCCGAAGCGGTCGCGCACCAGATCGCCGGCAAAACGCATGGCCGCCATGGTCATCGAGAAAGCCGCAAAGGCGAAGCCGGATTGTGACACCGAAGCTCCGAGCTCGTTGCGCAGATAAAGAGCGCCCCAGTCGAGGATTGCGCCTTCCGGGATCATCGAGAAAAGGGCCATCAGGCCGATGATCCATGGCAGCGGCGTCAGCGGCAGGCCGCCTTTCGGGCGCTCTTCCTCCGGGTGCGGACGATCTGCAAGCACACGCGGCCATGCCACGATCAGCAGTACGAATGCGATGACCGTCAGCACAATGGCATGCCCCTGCACGCCGATGGCCGTGATGAGATAACCGCCGAGACCGGCCCCGATGAGGCCGCCGAGGCTCCAGAATGCGTGGCAGGATGACATGATGGCGCGGCGCATATCGCGCTCAACCGCTACCGCATTGGCATTCATGGCGACATCCATCGCTCCCGTCAGGCCGCCAAACAGGAAAACCGCGATTACCCCGGCCCAGACGGTTCCCGCCCAGGAGATCAAAAGCAGTGTAGGCAGAAAGATCGCCGCGGTCACGAGACTGACCGTCCGGGAGCCAAAACGGGCGATCTGCGAGCCGGCGATCGGCATGAAAACCAGCGAGCCGATACCGAAGACCAGGATGATGAGACCAAGTGCGCTTTCACTAAGGGAAAGACGCGCCGCAAATTCGGGAATCTTGGGCGCCCATGATCCCATCATGAACCCGTTCATCAAGAACAGCAGGGAAACGCCGATACGATGACGCGTCAGATAGGACGAGCGTGCACCCGTCTGCGAAAATGTGGTGGGGCCATTCATCGGCTATATCCTTCAGACTTGACCATGGGAAAATCAGGCGACGGCATCGTCGCCGCAATAAACGTCTACGCCTCGGCTGGACACGCCCTCGACCAATGCGCGGTCGGCATCCCGTTCCAGCACAAGGGAAAGCGGCGGGGAAAAATCATGCACGTGGAACGCTGCCTTATGCCCCAGCTTCTCGGTGGTGATTGCAGCAACAATCCGCTGGCTGGCGCTGCAGGCGAGCCGCTTGAAAACGGCATCCTCGAAGACATCGGCCGACAGGCCGGTCTCGACCGCGACACCACAGACCCCGAGAACACAGAGATCGGGTCGCATCAATTCGAGCTGCCGCAGCGCCATTGCATCGATTGCCGCACCAACGGCGGGATCAACCTTGCCACCGATCAGCACAAGATCGATATCCGCCCGCCCCGTGAGTTCGGCGGCAATGGCGGGCGTATTCGTCACCACCGTTACATTGAGACCAGCCGGGATCGCCCTGGCAATGGCGAGGTTCGTCGAACCGGCATCGATGAAAACGACCATGCCCGGCTTGAGAAGCGGGACAACGGCGCGGGCCAGTAGAGCCTTGCGGTCCGCATCCTCGGCGATCCGCGTCTTCAGCGGCACCGTCTTGCTATCCGAGAGCAGGGCGCCGCCATAAACGCGCATGCATTCGCCGCGGGCCGCCATCTCTCGCAGGTCGCGGCGAACCGTGTCTTCAGAAACGCCAAAGTTTTGAGCGAGGTCCTGCGCCAGCACACGGCCGTTCTGCCGCAACTGTTCGAGGATAAGCGCCTGCCGCTCGCTGACGAAATGATCACTCATATAGACTCATGCATAAACAGGAATAAACGTGCATGAACATGCATATTCGAGTTTTCGGGGAAACGCAATAAAAAACGCCCGCCGGGAAGGCGGGCGTCTAACTGTTCGATCGACGACTGTATTTATTCCGCGTAAGCGACCAGTAGATCCTTCGCATCGATCTGGTCGCCCGGGCGCACCAGAACTTCCGCGATCTTGCCATCCCGCTCGGCGTGAAGCGCCGTTTCCATCTTCATCGCCTCGATGGAGAGCAACACATCGCCAGCCTTGACCTCCTGGCCTTGATTGACGAAGACGCGGCTGATGACACCCGGCATCGGTGCCCCGACATGCGACGCGTTGCCAGGTTCGGCCTTGCGGCGCACGGCAGAGCCGGAAGCACCATGCGTCCGATCCGGCACCTTGATACGGCGCGGCTGACCATTGATTTCGAAAAACACCGTCACCATGCCCTTGTCGTCAACGCCGGATGAAGCCTGATTGACGATGACCAGCGTCTTGCCGCGCTCGATATCTGCAAACAGTTCCTCGCCATCCTCCATTCCGTAGAAATAGGCATGGGTGGGAAGCACCGAGACCGGACCATAAGTTTCGGCGGTGAGCGCGAAATCCGTGAATACCTTCGGATACATCAGATAGGACGCGAACTCGAAATCATCGACCTTGCGCTCCAGCTTGGTCTCGATGGTCTTCCGTTCGGCATCGAGATCGGCATCCGCCAATAGAGAACCCGGACGAACGGTATAGGGCGCTTCGCCCTTCAACGCTTTTTTCTGCAGGGCTTCCGGCCAACCGCCGGGCGATTGTCCGAGATCGCCCTTCAGCATGGAAACCACGGACTCCGGGAAAGAGACCTCGCGCTCGGGATTCTGTACGTCGGCCACTGTCAGATCCTGGCTGACCATCATCAGCGCCATGTCACCGACGACTTTCGAAGACGGTGTCACCTTGACGATATCGCCGAACATCCTGTTGGCATCGGCATAAGCCTGCGCCACTTCGTGCCAACGGCTTTCGAGACCCAGCGAACGCGCCTGCTCCTTGAGGTTGGTGAACTGACCACCCGGCATTTCGTGCAGATAGACTTCCGACGCCGGCCCCTTGAGATCGCTTTCGAAAGCCGCATATTGGTTGCGCACGGCCTCCCAATAGAAGGAAATGCGGCGAATCCATTCGGTATCGAGGCCCGTATCGCGTTCCGACCCGGCAAGCGCTTCCACGATCGAACCAAGGCACGGCTGCGACGTATTGCCGGAGAAGGCGTCCATCGCGGCATCGACAGCGTCGACACCCGCATCCACGGCGGCAAGAACCGTCGCTGCCGCAATTCCTGACGTATCATGGGTGTGGAAATGGATCGGCAGACCCGTTTCTTCCCGCAGCGCCTTGAACAGAACCTTGGCGGCAGCCGGTTTCAGCAGGCCCGCCATATCCTTGACGGCAATAATATGCGCGCCTGCGCGTTCCAGTTCCTGAGCGAGATTGGTGTAATATTTCAGGTCGTATTTCGGACGCGCCGAATTGAGGATGTCTCCGGTGTAGCAGATGGCCGCTTCACAGAGCTTGTTTTCCTCCGAGATGGCATCCATCGAGACCCGCATATTCTCCACCCAGTTCAGGCAATCGAAGACACGGAAAAGATCAATGCCGCCCTTTGCGGCCTGACGGACAAAATACTTCACGACGTTGTCCGGGTAGTTCTTGTACCCGACGCCGTTTGCCCCTCGCAGAAGCATCTGCAGCAGCAGGTTGGGAGCACCTTCGCGGATCAGCGCCAGACGCTCCCACGGGTCTTCGGTCAGGAAGCGCATGGAAACGTCGAATGTCGCACCGCCCCAGCACTCCAGCGACAGAAGCTGTGGCAACGCTTTGGCATAGGCGCTGGCGACGCGGGCGATATCATGGGTACGGACACGGGTCGCAAGCAGCGATTGATGTCCGTCGCGCATCGTCGTATCCGTGACGAGCACCCGCTTTTCGTTGCGCATCCAGTCTGCGAAACCCTTCGGGCCGAGCTTGTCCAGCAACTGCTTGGTGCCGTCGGGCGTCGGCGCATCGATATAGGGCACGATGGGCTTTGCTGCCTTGTCCGAGGGCCTTGCGCGTCCCTTGGTTTCCGGGTGACCGTTCACGGTCACATCGGCGAGATAGGTCAAAAGCTTGGTAGCGCGGTCCTGCCGTTTGACCTGGGCAAAAAGCTCGGGGGTCGAATCGATGAAGCGCGTTGTATAGGTATTGTTGCGGAAACTGTCATGGCCGATGATGGCCTCTAGGAATGTGAGGTTGGTCGCCACGCCGCGGATACGGAATTCGCGCAAAGCGCGATCCATACGGTTGATCGCCTCGTCAGGCCGCGGCGCCCAGGCCGTCACCTTCACAAGCAAAGGATCGTAGTAGCGGGTGATGACAGCGCCAGTATAGGACGTGCCGCCGTCCAGACGGATACCGAAGCCTGAAGCGGAGCGATAAGCGGTGATACGGCCATAATCCGGAATGAAATTGTGTTCCGGGTCTTCCGTCGTAATGCGGCACTGAAGGGCGTGGCCATTCAGGCGGATATCCTCCTGCCTCGGCACCCCGGATTCCGGCGTGCCGATAGCGGCGCCTTCCAGAATGTGAATCTGTGCCTTGACGATATCGATACCGGTGACGACTTCCGTAACGGTATGTTCCACCTGAATGCGCGGATTGACCTCGATGAAGTAGAATTTGCCGGTGTCGGCATCCATCAGATATTCGACCGTGCCTGCACCGATATAACTGGTCGCGGCGGCGATCTTCAGGGAATAGGCGGCCAGTTCCTGACGCTGTGCTTCGCTCAGATAGGGCGCAGGCGCACGCTCGACGACCTTTTGATTACGCCGCTGAATCGAACAATCACGTTCGAACAGATGCACGACATTGCCGTGCGTGTCGCCGAGAATCTGGCTTTCGACGTGGCGCGCACGCTCGACCAGCTTTTCGAGATAGACTTCGTCCTTGCCGAAGGCGGCCTTGGCCTCGCGCTTGGCTTCCGTCACCTCGCGAGCAAGGTCTTCCTTTTTGCGGATGGCGCGCATGCCACGGCCACCACCGCCCCAGGAGGCCTTGAGCATGACGGGATAACCGATCTCCTCGGCCATACGCTCCACTTCCGCCATGTCGTCCGGCAGTGGGTCGGTGGCGGGAACAACGGGGACGCCAACCGAAATCGCGAGATTGCGCGCTGCAACCTTGTTGCCGAGCTGGCGCATCGTATCAGCCGTCGGTCCGATGAAGGTGATGCCCGCCTTGTTGCAGGCCTCGACGAATTCGGGGCTTTCAGACAGAAGACCGTAACCGGGATGTATCGCGTCCGCTCCGGAGAGCTTCGCAACGCGGATAACCTCCTCGATCGAAAGATAGCTCTCGATCGGTCCCATATCCTTGGCGAGATGCGGCCCCCTGCCGACCTGATAGGACTCGTCCGCCTTGAAGCGGTGCAAAGACAGCTTGTCCTCCTCCGCCCAAATCGCAACGGTTTTAATCCCGAGCTCGTTGGCTGCCCGGAAAACGCGGATCGCAATTTCGGATCGGTTGGCAACAAGTATTTTCGATATTTTCAAGACGGTCTCCCCACACGCCAAAACAAAATTCTGCTGCACTGCGGAATTAAGCAGCAAAACCCCGTCTTGGAAAGGGCAATTCCGGCGAGAACTGTTCTGTTTGCGCTAGCTCAGCAAGCCATGGCGGAACGCGAGTGCGACGGTGTGCTGCCGGTTCTTGGCGCTGAAACGACGCTGAATCCCGTTTATATACCAGTCGACCGTATGGTTGGAGATGGATAGCTTGCGGCCGATCTCCGCCGATGTCATGCCATCCGCCATCAGCGCCAGCACTTCCGTCTCACGCCGTGTGAGCTCAAGAGCGGAACCGTCTGGAATATTGCTGAGATCATGGGCCTGACCTGAAAGATCGAGCAGGCGCCAGAAGACCGCCCGGGTCGCAGCATCGAGCAGTTCCACCTGCAAGGAGGGCAATTGCCGGTCCTGTCCACCTATGAACACCGCACCTATGAATCCCGCCCGTCCATGCACGGGAAAAGCATAACCGCCCTGCAAGCCGTAACGGCCGGCATCGTGGAAAAACACGCTCGCCCTTTTCCGATGCATGGCGCGGGGAAGCCCCTCCAGCGCCTCTTTCCAATGAAAGGGTTTGTGCACCATGCCGATCACTTTGCGGACGGGATCGACGAGGTTGTATTTCTTGGCCCTGTAGACCTCTATCCAGCCTTCCGGCAAATGTTGCGCAAGGATTTGGCCGGTAGAGGCCAGCTCGCCGGTCATGCGTCTGCTGACAAGGAAATATTCGAAACCATATTCCCGAATGAGCGTTGCAAATTCTGAACGCACACGTTCGGCGTTTCCCGCCTGGTAACACGCAGAGATGAAGTGAAGAATATCATGCATAAAGACACATGGTCCGGACTTGGCTTGAAGGGGATGACACGAAGGACATGGTCCCGCGATGACGTCATGTTACTCGGGCGCCGGTCGGGTGAGATTGAACATATCGTCGTTAGCAATCCCTGAAACGAAGATGCGAAATCTTGTGACGGCAGGCCCCGGGAAACACCGGGAGGTTTTTTCGGTTCGCATGGACGGCCAATCTGTTAAGCCGCCATTCAGACAGAAAGAGCGATAATTACACAAAATTCGCCGTCTCATGCAACCTTGCTAAAGTAGCATCGTATTGAGGCCGAACAATCAACCGCTCGAAAAGACGCCCGGACTGGATTGAAAATTTGACCTTGTTTCAGGTTTATACACGCGCTCTGCGCTATCTGACCGTTCATAAATGGCGTGTGGCTGTCGTCGTCATCGCCAACGTCATTCTTGCAGCGATCACCATTGCCGAACCCGTGCTGTTCGGCCGGATCATCGACGCCATTTCTTCTGGCTCCAATGTCACGTCCATTCTCATATTATGGGCGGGGTTCGGCGTCTTCAACACCGTGGCTTACGTAGCCGTCGCCCGCGAAGCCGACCGGCTGGCGCACGGCCGGCGCGCTTCGCTCCTGACGGAAGCCTTCGGGCGCATCATCTCGATGCCGCTTTCCTGGCACCATCAGCGCGGCACGTCCAATGCCCTGCACACCCTCCTGCGCGCCAGCGAAACGCTCTTCGGCCTATGGCTGGAATTCATGCGCACCCATCTCGCGACCTTCGTTGCGCTGGTGCTGCTTGTGCCCACCGCCATGTCCATGGACCTGCGCCTCAGCTTCGTGCTGATTGGCCTCGGCATCGTCTACTGGTTCATCGGCAAATGGGTGATGGGCCGCACCAAGGATGGCCAGGCTTCGGTCGAAGAGCATTATCACAGCGTTTTTGCCCATGTCAGCGATTCCATCAGCAACGTTTCCGTGCTGCACAGCTACAACCGCATCGAGGCTGAAACCAAAGCGCTGAAATCCTTCACCGAAAAGCTGCTAAGTGCGCAATATCCCGTGCTCGACTGGTGGGCCTTTGCGAGCGCTCTGAACCGCACGGCCTCCACCGTTTCGATGATGATCATTCTCGTGATCGGCACCGTGCTGGTGAAGAACGGCGAGCTGCGCGTCGGCGATGTCATCGCCTTCATCGGTTTCGCCAATCTCCTGATAGGCCGTCTGGACCAGATGCGCCAGTTCGTGACGCAGATTTTCGAAGCCCGCGCCAAGCTTGAGGACTTCTTCGTCCTCGAAGATTCCGTCAAGGAACGGGAAGAACCGGGCGATGCCCGTGAATTGTCGAATGTCTCCGGCACCGTGGAATTCCGCAATGTCAATTTCGGTTTTGCCAACACCAAGCAGGGCGTTCACGATGTCTCGTTTACGGCCAGGGCCGGCGAGACGATCGCGATCGTCGGACCGACAGGTGCCGGCAAGACGACGCTCATCAACCTGCTGCAGCGGGTCTATGATCCCGATTCCGGCCAGATCCTGATCGATGGAACCGATATTTCGACGGTGACGAAAAATTCGCTCCGCAACTCCATCGCCACGGTGTTTCAGGATGCCGGCCTGCTGAACCGCTCGATCCGCGAAAATATACGCCTTGGTCGTGAATCGGCCACCGATGCCGAAGTGGTGGAAGCAGCGGCGGCCGCTGCGGCGACGGATTTCATCGACAGCCGCATCAACGGCTATCTGACCCAGGTTGGTGAACGCGGCAACCGCCTGTCCGGCGGCGAGCGCCAGCGTATCGCCATCGCCCGTGCGATCCTGAAGAACGCCCCCATTCTGGTTCTCGACGAGGCAACCAGTGCACTCGACGTGGAAACCGAAGCCCGTGTGAAGGCCGCAGTGGATGCGCTGAGAAAGAACCGCACGACCTTCATCATCGCCCATCGCCTTTCCACTGTCCGCGATGCCGATCTCGTCCTGTTCCTCGATCAGGGCCGGATCATCGAAAAGGGCACCTTCGATGAGCTAAGCCAACGCGGCGGTCGCTTTACCTCGCTGCTGCGCACCAGCGGCCTGCTGACGGAAGACGAAGGCCAGCAGCCCCGGCCAAAGGCGATAGCCTCCTGAGGCTCAACGAATGGAATGCAAAAAGGGCGGGCACTGTCGTGTCCGCCCTTTTTCGTTGTCTGCTTCGAAAATATCGGGACATCACGAAGCTTCTACCTCAGTCTCCCAACCGTCATAGTCACCACCCAATTTTTGCAGCCGTTGTGCTGAGAAGCTCGTATTCCTCGGTCGATCTCGTTCGGAGCTTGCGGCTTGGAAAACTCTATTCCCCATCGCGCGATGCATCCATCGCCTCACGGGTGATGCTGTAGCCACGGGGGACCAAGAAGTCTCTGTACAGCATCTGCCCTTCATGCGTCGGAATATGTGAAATGGTCTATCGGTCTCGATTTGCTGCCATCGTGCCTTGCTTCGCATTGACCGCCCATTGAGCGTTCTTGCCGGCCCTGTATCGCCGTACAGGCGCCATGCCCCAAACGCCAAACAACATCGAAGGCGGGGGAATCTCACAACAAAATTCGGGCCCCTGCGTCACCGCAGGAGCCCGACTTAAAAAGCAAACCGAAGGCCCGCCCGTCTCAGTCGAAGGGGATCACCCTCTCGCCGGCCGCCAAGTCCTTGCCATCGACAGACACCGAAATCTCCGCCGTGCCAGGCTTGCGGCTGACGGCAATGTCTCTAGCCTTGCCGTCGAGCGTGATCCTCACCGAGAAACCGCTCCAGTCTTCCGGCAGCGACGGTGAAATATGCAGCCTGCCGTCAGTGCGGGTGATGCCGAGAATACCCTCGACAGCGGCACGGTAGAGCCAGCCGGCCGAGCCGGTGTACCAGCTCCAGCCGCCACGGCCCGCATAAGCGCCTTCACCGTATACATCCGCGGTCACCACATAGGGTTCGACCCGATAGGTTTCCGACGCTGCCGCATCGAGCGCGTGGTTGACCGGGTTGAGCAGCTTGAAGCAGTTCCAGGCCTCCTGCGCCCTGCCCTGCTTGGCAAGAGCGAGAACCACCCAGGTCGCCGCGTGGGTATATTGTCCGCCATTTTCGCGCACACCTGGCGGATATCCCTTGATGTAGCCCGGATCGTGCGGCGCACGCGAGAATGGCGGCGTGAATAGCCGGATGATGCCGGTCTTTTCATCCACCAGATGCTCCATGACCGCATCCATTGCCTGCCGCGACCGGGCCTCTTCGCCTTCGCCGGAGAGAACGCTCCAGCTTTGGCCGAGCGAATCGATCCGGCATTCCTCGCTTCCGGCGGAACCCAGCGGCGTGCCGTCGTCGAAATAGCCGCGACGATAATAGCTGCCATCCCACCCCGCGGTTTCGAGCACATTGCGCAGTTTTTCGCGGTGCGAGGCCCATCTGCCGACTCGATCCGTATCACCGCGCTTTTCCGCAATTTCAATGAAATCGCGCAAGGCGCCGGAAAGGAACCAGCCGAGCCAGACACTGGTACCCTTGCCGCCAACGCCGACGCGGTTCATGCCGTCGTTCCAGTCACCGCCGAGGATCAGCGGCAGGCCGTTCTCCCCGGTGCGATGAATGGCAAGATCGAGCGCCAGCGCCGCGTGTTCGTAGAGCGTCGCGGATTTGTCGCTGGTTTCCGGCTGGAAGAAAGCGTCGTGCTGGCCGGGCATCAGCGCCGGCCCCTTCAGGAAGGGAATGCTCTCATCCAGAATGGTGATATCGCCGGTCGCCGAAACATACTGGTTGATCGCATAAGCAAGCCATACCACGTCGTCCGAGATAGTGGTGCGGACACCGGCGCCTGTCAGCGGCAGCCACCAGTGCTGAACGTCGCCTTCCGGGAACTGCCGGCCGGCTGCGCGCAGGATCTGCTTGCGAGCGAGATCCGGCTGGTAGAGCAGGAACGCCAGGGTATCCTGAAGCTGGTCACGGAAGCCGAAGGCGCCGCTCGACTGATAGAAGGCCGTGCGCGCCAGAATGCGGCACGCCAGCGCTTGGTAGGGCAGCCAATTGTTGACCATGTGGTTGAAGCCGGCATCCGGCGTGGACACCTGCAACTGGCCGGTAAAACCGGTCCAGAACGCCTTGCTTTCCTCCAGCACCGACTGGAAATCCACACGGCGGACATCCTTCACCAGCGCCTCGGCTTCTTCCGCATTATCGGCGTCGCCCAGAATGAAGGTCATGTGCCGTTCTTCGCCGGGCTTAAGGTGGATTTCCTGCATCAGCGCCGCACAGGGATCGCCGTCAACCTCGGTGCTGCCGCTGAGTGCGTTACCCGACACGATCGCCTGCGGGGCCTGTGCCGAACCAAAGCGGCCAATGAATTCCCGACGACTGGTGGTGAAACCGCTCGCCTCCGTATCAAGCGTCAGGAACGCCGTGCGTGCGCTGTAGTCGATGCTGTAGGGGTTCGACGCGAAGATCGCGTTGTTGCCCGCATCATGTCTGCTCAGAATGAACGGCGCTGATTTCTGTCCGTTGTTGCCCAGCACCCATTCGACACAGGCATAAACCTTCAGCCGGCGGCTTTTGGAGCCTTTGTTGCGAACGATGACCTGCGAGAACTTGACCGGCTTTTCACGATCGACGGTCTGTGTCACCTCGACTTCAAGTGTGTCGGCAACGCCGGTCAGGATGGAGTAGCCCAGGCCGTGACGGGTTTCGAACATGGCTTCGGGATCACGCGACAACGCGGCACACGGCGTATAGAGCTTTCCTGTGTCCACGTCGGCGACATAGAAGGCCTCGCCCGGCCGGTTGATGACAGGGTCATTGCTCCACGGTGTCAATTGATAATCGCGCGAATTGCGGCTCCAGCTGAAACCTGCGCCTTCGGCCGAAATATGGAAGCCGAAATTCTCGTTCGAGATGACGTTGATCCACGGATGCGGGGTGGACTGCCCACCATGGAGACGCACCACATATTCCTGTCCGTTCCTGGCGAAGCCGCCGAAACCGTTCCAGAAATCGAGATCACCCGCGTCTTCGACCGGCTCCGCAACCGGGAAAGCCGGGACCGGCAGACGGGCCTGTGCGGCGTCGCTTGTGCCATCGGGACCACGATGGGCCGCAAACAGCGATACCGCGCGGTTGATCTGGTCCACGATCTTGCCGTTGCGCACATGGAGTACAACGCGTGAAGCGGCCAGAAGCGCGCTCCACGTCTCTTCATCCATCAGGTCACGGCGCACGGAGAAGACGTGCGGGCGACCGCCATCGGCGGGATTGATGCGGCGTTGTGCTTCGGAAATATGATCCAGCGCATGCTGCATGTCCTGCGCGTAGGATGCGGCCCGTTCGTTGACGATAACGAGATCGAAGATCACGCCGCGCGAACGCAGATATTCATGGGCACTCAGCGCCTCACGGGCGATGTCCATGTCCATATCGTCGTTGATGCGCAGGCTGAAAATCGGGAAATCGCCGGAAATCGCAAGCGGCCACAAGGCGCGCTGCGAAGCGAGTCCTGTTTTCAGCGTTTCCGAATCCGCACGCAGATGCATGTCGGGATAGGTCAGATATCGGCCGAGATGCTGGAAGGCGGCCGCCTGCTGTGAGGTGACGCCCACATGGCGCATCTGCACCTGTGTACGCGTCCAGGCATGAACGAGTTCATGCGCGAAAGCATCAGGATGACGATAACGGTCGATCGCCTTGTCGACTTCCTCGCGGCTCGGCGCGGCAATCGTCCAGAAGATCACGCTCACCTTCTTGCCTGCCGGCACGCGCACGGTGCGTCGCAGCGACAGGATGGGGTCGAGCGTGAAGCCGTCAGTGCTGGAAAGCGTCGCACCGGCATCGAATGCCGCCGCTTCGCGCAGCGAACGGCCACGACCGATGAATTTGGCGCGATCCGTCTCAAATTCCGTCGGGCGCGACGGGCCGGCATTGTCGGCGGCCAGATGCGCAATGACGGTGCCCGGCTCGTTCGGGCTGCGACGGTTGCGCCAGGCGCGGATGACATCGCCACGCCGGCCGATCTCCGTCTGCACGAACATGCGCGAGAAGAGCGGATGGGCGTTGTCGTCATCCTCAGACGCAATGACCGGCTCCATATAGGAAGTCACTTCGATATAGCGATCCTCGGAACCGACATTGAGCAGGGTGACGCGTCGGCCTTCTGCATCGTGCTCGGTGGCGACGATGCATTCGACAACGCTCTGCAGGTCGCCGGTGATCTTGTGGAACTCGGCCTTGTCGTCGGTGAAGACCGTCTTGGTCTTTTCACCCTCGAAGACACGCGGCTCCGCAGTCGCACTCCACCATTGCCCGTTGGTGGTGTCGCGCAGGAAGATGAAGGTGCCCCAGCGGTCTTCGGTTGGATCGGCCTTCCAGCGGGAAATCGCCTGCCCGTTCCATTTCGAATAACCTGCACCCGTCGAGGTAAGCATGGTCGAGTAGTGACCATTCGACAGGAACACCACCTCACGGTCGCGCGCCGCCGGATCGGCAATGGAGCGCACTTCCGCCCGCAGCAGGTCGGCCTGTTCCTTGCCGGGGGTCTCCGGCTCGTATTTGGCGCTCATGACAGGCACTTCGCGCGGCGCCTTTTCCTGCAGCAGCAATTCAGCTGCCTCGATCACCGGATCGGAATGGAAGAGCTCGCGCAGCACGCCGTCAAAGGCAACGTTGGCGACGGCCGCAATCGACATGCCATGGTGGTGGGCATAATAGTTGTAGACTACCGCACAGACCTTGCCATCGGGCACACGCGTTGGCGTGAAATCCACCGCATCGTGGAAACCGTATTGGCCAAGTGCGCCAAGCTTGCGCAGCTTGTCGAGGTTTTCAAGTGCACCATCCGGATCGTATTGGCTGGCGAGGATCGATGCATAGGGCGCAATCACCGCATTCTGGCCAAGGCCACGCTTGAGGCCCAGCGTCGGCACACCGAAGTTGGTGTACTGGTAGTTCATGTTGTGATCGCGGGCATTAAACGCCGCTTCGGAAATGCCCCATGGCGTGCCGAGACGGCGGCCGTGATTCATCTGTTCCTTGACGATCAGGTTGTTGGTCTGGTTGAGGATACCCCCCTGACGCTCCTGCATCACAAGCGGCGGCATCAGATATTCGAACATGGAGCCCGACCAGGACACCAGCGCGCCCTGCGCACCGATCGGCACGACCTGACGGCCAAGGCGGTACCAGTGCTCAGTCGGCAGATCGCCCTTCGCGATGGCGAAGAGGCTGGTCAGACGGCATTCCGACGCCAGAAGGTCATAGCAGGCCTCATCCAGCTCCTTGCTTTCGACGCGATAGCCAATGGACAGAAGGCGGCGATCCTTGCGGTAAAGGAACGTGAAATCCATCGAGAAAGCGAGATTGCGGCTGCGGTCGCGCAGCGAAGCGAGACGCTGGCGCAAGGGCTCGACATTGGTCAGGTCGATGGCGCTGTCGGAAATATGGGCTTCGCAGCACTCGACCAGCAACTGCGCCCAACGCGTCACTTCGGTGCTCTGTGTGGACTTCACCTCGTGGTCGACATTGGTGGCGAGCTTCTGAATGTCACGCGCAAGCACCGCCAGGTTGATGACGCGAATGGAGGCGAATTCGTGCTCGCGCTTGACGGATGCCAGCGCGTTCGAGAAGCCGATGATACGCTCTTCGAGACGGCGATGCAGCGGCCGCAGGTTCTTGCGGTCGTCCGGCAAGGCCTTCAGCGTTTCGCGCAGAATGCCGGCGACATCGCCGATACCGTCGAGGTTGCCCTGAAGATGGGCCGACGGCGCTTCCGCCCAATCGCGGCAAGCGGAAGAAACCGCAATCAAATGGCCGGCGAGATTACCGCTGTCCACCGCCGAAACATAACGCGGTCCAAGCGTCTGCAAGGTATCGGTGTGATACCAGTTGTAGAGATGGCCACGATATTTTTCCATCTTCTCGACGGTCTGGATCGTGTTCTCGATGCGCTCCAGCGTGTCGGCAAAGCTGATCCAGCCGAACTGACGCGCGGAGATGACGGAGAGCAGATAGACGCCGATATTGGTGGGAGACGTGCGCGAGGCAACGATCGGCTCCGGCGTCTCCTGGAAATTGTCCGGCGGCAGGTGGTTTTCCTGCGGTGTCACGAAGGTCTCGTAATAACGCCAGGTACGGCGCGCGATCTTGCGTAGTTCGAACGAGACGTGCTCGGAAACGAACAACCGGTCTTCGGTCTCGGCTGACTGGCTGACATACCAGGCAACGGCGGGCGACAGCACCCACAGCAGCGTAAAGGGAATGCCGATCAGGAAGGCATTGTCGCCCGGCAGCGCCGCGAACAGAAGGCCGAGCATCGCCACAACGGGGGCGTGCCACATCTGACGATAATAATCGATGATGCTGCCCTGCGCACTGGACTGGATACTGGCGGCGGTGCGCCATTCCAGCATCAGCTTGTGGCTGACGAGCAGGCGGTAGAGCGAACGCGCAATCGCATCTGTCATCATGCAGGCGGCATCGGCGATGAAGACGATTCTCAGCGCGACTTGCGCATTGGTGGCGCGGATTTCAGACCAGATGGTGTGGAAATGCGCCTGCGGCACGATGTCTGTCGAACGCGGCACAAGGCCGGAAAGCAGCGAAAGCGTCGGTGCAACGAAGAGCGAGAAGATCAGCAGGATCTGCCAGATCAGCGCCCCGAGCGGATCCATGAAATACCAGCCGAGGATCGAGGCGAAGAACCAGGCGATCGGCGTCAGTGAGCGACGCAGATTGTCGACCATCTTCCACCGTCCGATAGCGGTGACGCCGCGGGCGCGGTCGAGAATATAGGGAAGCAGCTGCCAGTCGCCACGCGCCCAGCGATGCTGACGCGAAACTTCCACCTCATAGCGCGTCGGGAAGTCCTCCACGAGTTCCACATCGGTCACCAGCGCGCAACGCGCAAACGAACCTTCAAGCAGGTCGTGGCTGAGGACGGAGTTTTCTTCGATACGGCCCTTCAGCGCCGCCTCGAAAGCATCCACGTCGTAAAGACCCTTACCGGTGAAGGTGCCTTCGGAGGTCAGGTCCTGGTAAACGTCGGAAACCGTGAAGACGTAGGGATCGATACCGCGGTTGATGGAAAAGACACGCTGGAAAACCGAAGCATCCTTGCCCGTGGTCAGGGAAGGTGTGACGCGCGGCTGCAGCAGACCGTAACCTTCGACCACCCGACCGGATTCAGGATCGATCCTGGGGCGGTTGATCGGATGGTGCATCTTGCCGACCAGCTTCGTCACCGCATCGCGCATCAGGCGCGTATCGGCGTCCAGCGTCATGACATATTTCACACCTTCCGGAATGATATTCGCGCCGCCGAGGAACGTCGTGTCCTTGTCGCCGCGCAGCAGCATGTTCAGCTCATGCAGCTTGCCGCGCTTGCGCTCCCAGCCCATCCAGCAGCCTTCGGCCGGATTGTAGATGCGACGACGATGCAGAAGGTAAAATCGTGTCTTGCCGTCAAAGGCGTAGCGGCTGTTCAGTGTTGCCAGCTCGCGCTTGGCATATTCGAGTATCTCAAGATCATCCTCGGACTGCTCGTATTGCGCGTCGCGCCAGTCGCTCACCAGCGAGAAATAGATCTCACCATGCGGATTGGCGAGATAATGCACCTCGATATTGCGCATCATCTCGTCAACGCTGTCGCGACTGGTCAGCATGCAGGGCACGGCGACCAACGTACGCGCGTCCTCGGGAATTCCATTCTTGAACTCGTATCCGACCAGCCGGAACGGTTTCACGAAGAAGGTGACAAGGGTATTGAAGAGGCCGGTCGCGCCCTCCGAGGCGGGCAGAGCGAACATCAGCAGGAAAGCGGTGACAACATACCAGGGCATGCCCGCTTCGGCGAGGAACCATCCGACCGCCAGCATGGCGACCGCGGTGATGAGAAGCACCGGCGCTGCAATTGCCAGCCAGTTGAACTTCCGCATAGCCCGGACGATACGCTGCGATGCCAGGGGCCGGTATCCCAGCGCCTTTTCAAGCTCGAAACGACGCTGACCCACCAGCACGGAGCCGACATTGACGGGATGCGTCTCGTCCGCCTCTGCGGGCATATCGGTACGCGCCATTTCGACAGCGGCACGGGCGACCTCAACTTCGGTCTTGGGAGAACGACGCGCCAGAAGTTCGATGGTATTGCGGTAGGTGTTCCGCGAGCCGAAATCGAGCGTTTCGTAATCGGTTTCTTCGCGCAGAACCTTGTCGATATGGCTGACTTCCTCGAACCACACCGACCATTCGGTATCATCGATCTCGCGCAGGCTCTTGACGATGTTGCCCATCGTCACGTTGCCGGAGGCAAGGCGGTTATGTTCCGACATCATGACGTTTTCAGCGTCGGTACCGGCGGCATGCAGACGCTCTTCAAGCCATGCGACGGCAAAACCCGATGTCTGTGAGCCGTTTCGGAGGCGATAAAGGAACTGCGTCGCGAAAGTCGGGTCATCGACCAGCGAATCGACTTGCTTGAGAAGTGCTGCCGACGCTTCCGCATCGTTCAAGCGGATAATCTCGTCGACCACCTCATTCGCCTTCTGGCGCATGCGGCGCGAACGCTCCACACGGATGGAGATGCGGCGAAGATTTTCGATGAGGACAAAACGGATGATCGATGGCAGCGCCCACAATTCACCGATCTGCAGCGTCTTCGAGGTCTGGTAGCCATCCACCAGCGCCGTCATGTTTTCGCGCGATACCGTGCTGTGGGTGTGGGCGACATAAAGCCAGCCGAGCGCCATGACCCGCGGGATCGTCACGCCGCCCACCGTCATTGTCGGCAGCTGGCGATAGAACTTGCGCGGAAAATCACGGCGGACTTCCTGGATCGCCTCTTCGATGACGTAATGGTTGTCGAGAAGCCATTCCGCCGCTGGCGTTATCGTCGCGCCATTTTCCGCGTCGACCGCCGTTGTGCGATAGACCCTGAGTATTTCCTTTTCATTCTCGCGATGACGCTCGAAGAAATCGAACTCCATGAAGCCGGGAAGGCTGTCGGCGCCATCGCGGGAAAGCGCGGCGCCCGCATCATGCAGTTCCTCGACCGTCATATAGGACGCGCGGATCGAATCATTATGATCGATCTGCTTCGTCTCGGAATCACGGGCGGCGGCGGTCGGGGTGATATGAAATGACATCGGGCTCGTATTCTGAACTTTATGGAGACTTGTTCGACTTGACCGGCATTTCGTCCGTGGCGGGAACACACACGAAAATCGGCCACGCTATATTTATGACTTATCCTGAACCTTCGGTGAACCGGACCGGACGCTTGGATGAGAGGACCGTCCGGCAGGAAGGCGCCGCATACTGCTGCACAATGTTTGCAATCTGTTTGCGGGGCTTGAGATCAGCGCGTGCAGGGAGCTTCCGGTGACAGAAAGATCTCATCCTGCGGCCCGGCAACGCCGTTCCGACCGGATTTCGCACCCTCCCCGACGGCGAAATTTGTGCGCGCAACGCCCGATGGTCCCCCGTTGATAACCTGAAGGGCAACACGAAACCGGAACGGTTCGCGCTACATCCGAAAGACGCTAATGCCCCAGGACATCAATAGTTCCATGCCACCTGTCGCGACCCGATGCAAGCGCTGAATTTCAGGCCGTCTGAGTGCCTGCAGCGCCCCTTACATGCCCATGCATATGCTGCTATGTCATTTTGAAAAAGCACCGTAAAAAACGGCGAAACCCGGGACTTCGAAAATGACCAGACAGACCGCCACCATGACGTCTTTTGCCAATCATATGCCGGATGTGGTGGCAATCCGCCGCCACCTGCACCGTCACCCTGAAATAGGGCTCTCCGAGTTCAAGACCTCGGATTTCATTGCCGAACAATTGCTGGCGATGGGGTACGAGGTAACGCGCGGGCTCGCCGGCACTGGCGTTGTCGCCACGCTGCGCAATGGTGACAGCACGCGCACGCTTGGCATTCGAGCCGATATCGACGCCCTGCCGATCCACGAAGAAACGGGGGCGGAATATGCGAGCGCCAATCAGGGCGTGATGCATGCCTGCGGCCATGATGGCCATACTGCCATGCTTCTCGGCGCAGCGAAGATCATAGCCGAACGCAGGAATTTTAACGGAACACTGCATCTGATCTTCCAGCCGGCGGAGGAAAATTTCGGCGGCGCCCGCATCATGATCGAGGACGGCCTGTTCGACCGCTTTCCCTGCGATGCGGTTTTTGCACTCCACAACGACCCTGGGCTGCCCTTCGGGCACTTCGTGCTGCGCGACGGACCGATCCTTGCCGCGGTCGACGAGTGCAAGATCACCGTCAACGGTTATGGCGGCCACGGTGCCGAACCGCAGGATGCCGCTGACCCTATCGTTGCCGGGGCAAGCATCATCATGGCGCTGCAGACGGTGGTTTCACGCAACATCCATCCGCAGCTGTCGGCGGTCGTCACCGTTGGCGCCTTCCATGCCGGTGCTGCCAGCAACGTCATTCCCGAAACGGCGGAAATGCTACTGACTATCCGTTCCTTCGATCCGGGCGTGCGCGATGAGCTGGAAAAGCGCATTCGGGCGATAGCCGAAGGCCAGGCGGCCAGCTACGGCATGAGCGTCACCATCGATTACGAGCGCGGTTATAATGCAACCGTCAACCACAGGGCGGAAACGGATTATGTCGCCGATCTCGCC
Organism: Agrobacterium sp. InxBP2; assembly: GCF_026191755.1. Taxonomy (NCBI): domain Bacteria; kingdom Pseudomonadati; phylum Pseudomonadota; class Alphaproteobacteria; order Hyphomicrobiales; family Rhizobiaceae; genus Agrobacterium; species Agrobacterium sp. InxBP2. The sequence continues at coordinate 169,416 of NZ_JAINDY010000027.1, read as the reverse complement.
CGCCGTTTTGCCGGGCCTGAAAAGGTCGCAGAAATGCAGCGCCCGTCGATGGGCGCGGAAGACTTCGCCTACATGCTGGAGAAACGGCCGGGCTGTTATTTCTTCCTCGGCACTGCACGCACGGAGAATGACCCGCCGCTGCACCATCCGAAATTCGATTTCAACGACGAAATCCTGCCGATCGGAACCGCTTTCTGGGTCGATCTTGCGGAAGATTACCTGAAGTCGTGAATGGGAGTGAAAAAGGCCGGTCGGAGGAGCGACCGGCCTTTTGTTCTCAAATTACCTGATGAGAAGATCGGGAGGATCAGGGAACGAGACCGAATATGACGGCAGCGACAAAGGCCATGCAGACGCCGACGAGAGCCGCATGAACCGAATCTTTCCAGTTGCGCGGCGACTGGGGCTGCGAAACAAAGTCTTTTACTTTTCCTGCCTTGGAATAAGACATTGTACACTCCCTTCCTGCTCGGCCCTTCAAAGCGGGCATTGCTTATGTCACTCGTAGAATAGCTTTATTCCCCACTGTTTCAGTAGAGATAATATTCCATAAGATAGGTGCATCGGGAAAAATACGGATTGCAACTTGCCGGGCAGCAAGCATCAATCTACCCATTGCGCGGCATCAGCGCGACGGGGCGCTTTCCGTCTGAAGGCAATGCGGACACGGAAAATACCATGACAGATATCGACGCCATCATCATTGGAGCCGGTGTGATCGGCCTGGCGACAGCGCGAGAACTCGCTATGCGCGGCCACTCCGTCGTCATCCTGGAAAGCGAAAAGGAATTTGGCTCGATCACTTCCTCCCGCAACAGCGAAGTTATCCACGCAGGCCTTTATTACCCGCCTGGAAGCCTCAAGGCCCGACTTTGCGTGGAGGGCAAGGAGCGTCTTTATGCTTTCTGCCAGAGCCACGGCGTTGCTCATCGCCGCTGCGGCAAACTCATCGTCGCCACGAGCCATGAAGAGACGGCCATGCTCGCCACTCTCCAGGAGAAGGGCAAGGCCAACGGATGTAACGATCTTGAGCTGATTGATGAACGACAGGCGGTTTTACTCGAACCCGCGCTTACCTGCGTTGCAGCCCTTACGTCACCTTCGACCGGTATCATCGACAGTCACGGATACATGCTGGCGCTGTTCGGAGACGCACAGGATCACGGCGCGGCCATGGCCGTCAACGCCCCCTTCGAAAGGGCGGAAGTGGCGGGCGATGGTTTTCGGATCCACGTCGGCGGCGCGGAGCCCACCAGCCTGACGTGCCGGCTGCTCATCAATTCCGCCGGACTTGTTGCGCCGATGTTGGCGAGAAAGATAGAGGGATTGCCGGAGGATGGTATCCCGCAGGCGCGTTTCGCCAAGGGCAGCTATTTTTCGCTGGCCGGCAAGTCACCCTTTTCAAGGCTCATCTATCCGGCACCTCATACTCATGGCCTTGGCGTACATCTCACCCTCGATCTTGCTGGCCAGGCTCGTTTCGGCCCGGATGTGGAGTGGGTGGACGCCATCGATTACGCCGTCGATCCCCAACGCATGGAAGGTTTTGATGATGCGATACGGCGTTATTGGCCGCGCCTTCCCGACCATGCGCTGATCCCGGCCTATTCTGGAATCCGGCCGAAGATTTCAGGTCCGGACGAACCCGCTATGGATTTCCGCATTGACGGGCCGGAAACGCATGGCGTCAACGGTCTCGTCAATCTCTTCGGCATCGAAAGCCCCGGCCTTACTGCCTCGCTGGCCATCGCCAACGAGGTCGCGGCGCGGCTTGGGGCTTGATCCCAACCCGCTCAGCCGAAACGGGACAGCGCACCCGTCATGACCTCCGGATCGACATTGCCGCCGGAAGCGACTGCGATCACCGTTTCACTCTCCAGTTCATCGCCATGGAAGAGGGCCGCCGCCAGGGCCACCGCCCCACCGGGCTCAACGACGATCTTCAGCCGGTTGAAGGCGAGAACCATTGCCCGCAGCGCTTCCTCTTCAGTCACGGCGATGCCTTTCCCGCAAAGCCTAACCATGATCGGGAAGGTAATGTTACCGGGCTGCGGCGTAACGATCGCATCGCAGATCGAACCCGAGGTCGTGGCGTTCCGCTCGATCTTGCCCGAGGCAAGAGAGCGTGCCACATCATCGAACCGCTCCGGTTCCGAAGTCCTGACCTTATAGTTCGGTGCTTTCGCTGCAAGCGCAAGGGATATGCCGGATGTAAGGCCACCGCCGCCGCACGGCACCAGGATCTCGGCTGAATCGATACCCAGTTCCGCGCCCTGTTCAGCAATCTCGAGCCCCACCGTCCCCTGCCCGGCAATGACCAGCGGTTCGTCATAGGGCCTGATCAGCGTCAACCCGCGCTCGCGCGAAATGCGGTCCCCAATGGCATCGCGATCCTCATTCGCGCGGTCATAAAGCACCACCTCCGCGCCATAAGCACGGGTATTGTCGATTTTGATCTTCGGTGCATCCATCGGCATGATGATGACGGCGGGAACACCGTGGAGGCTGGCGGCAAGCGCCACGCCCTGCGCATGGTTACCGGAGGAAAAGGCGATGATGCCTTTGGCGCGGACCTCCGCAGGCAGGCCTGAGACGGCCGACCAGCCGCCACGAAACTTGAAGGAACCCGTTCTTTGCAGGCATTCAGCTTTTACGAAGAGCTTTCGCCCGGCAATCTCGTCCAGAAAAGGTGATGAGAGAAGCGGCGTGCGAACCGCTTGAGTGCCGATGCGCTCCCGCGCGGCTTCTATCATCGAAATATCAGTCATGTCCTGCCCCTATAATGCGGATGTGCAGGCACCTTATGAGGTCACACGCATTTACGAAACTGCCCGAAAAGAAAAATCCCCGGACGTGGCCGGGGATTCTGGTCGTGTGATCAATGATTGTGCCGGGGCATCTTCTCGGCAATGCGGCGGAAATCCGCAGCGCCTTCGAGAACCGCGCCGTCCGAAAGCTGCGTTACCGACTGACGATAAATGCGCTGCCAGGGCGTCGCATCCGCGGGAACAGCCGGAATGCCGTCTGCCTTGCGGGCTGCAAGCTCCTCATCCGGCACCAGCACGTTACACTCGCCCTTGTTGAAGTCGATGCGGATCACATCGCCCGTGCGAAGCCACGCCAGGCCACCGCCGGCCGCACTTTCGGGCGAGGCGTTGAGAATGGACGGGCTGTCCGCCGTTCCCGATTGCCGGCCGTCACCGATCGTCGGCAGGCTGGTGATTCCTTTTTTCAAAAGCGCATCCGGCGGCTGCATGTTGACGACCTCGGCCGAACCCGGCCAGCCAAGCGGCCCCGCACCACGAATGACGAGAATGGTACGCTCATCAATATTGAGGGACGGATCATTGATGCGGGCGTGATAGTCTTCCGAACCGTCAAAAACCACGCATCTGCCCTCGAAAATTCCCTCGTGCCCCGGCTCGTTGAGATAACGTTGCCGGAACTCCGCCGAGATCACGCTCGTCTTCATGATGGCGAAATCGAACAGATTGCCCTTGAGAACCAGGAAACCTGCCCGTTCCTTCAGCGGCTTGTCATAAGGAAGGATCACATCTCGGTCGGTCGATTCCCGACCTTCCAGATTTTCCGCCACAGTTCTACCGGTCACGGTCCGACAGCTTCCATCGAGCTTGCCCGCCTGCAGAAGCTCCCACATGATGGCGGGCGTGCCGCCGGCTCGGTGATATTTCTCGCCGAGCCATTTGCCGGCCGGCTGTATGTTGGCCAACAGCGGAATATCGTAACCGTGGACCTGCCAGTCCTCTTCACGGAGTTCAACGCCCGCATGTTTTGCCATCGCCGCGAGATGCGGTTGGGCATTGGTGGAGCCACCGATTGCCGAGTTGACGCGGATCGCGTTCAGGAAGGCTTCGCGCGTCATGATGTCCGAGGGCTTGATATTCTCAACAACCAGTTCGACGGCGCGGCGGCCGGTGCGATAGGCCATCTGGCCGCGTTCACGGTAAGCGGCGGGGATTGCACCGCAGCCGGTGAGCGACATGCCGAGCGCTTCCGCAATGGCGTTCATGGTCGACGCCGTGCCCATGGTGTTGCAATGCCCGACCGATGGCGCGGATTCCAGCGCCGCCTGCAGAAACTCCTCCCGGGTGATTTCGCCAGCGCCATATTTGCGGCGCATGCGCCAGATCACAGTGCCGGAACCGACCAGATCGCCCTCATGATAACCGTCGAGCATCGGCCCGCCGGAGAGCACGATGGCCGGAATATCGACCGTGCTCGCCGCCATCAATGCCGAGGGCGTGGTCTTGTCGCAGCCCGTCGTTAACACGACACCGTCGAGCGGATAACCGTAAAGCACTTCCACAAGGCTGAGATAGGCAAGATTGCGGTCGAGCGCTGCCGTCGGGCGCTTGCAGTTTTCGAACATCGGATGGGTCGGGAATTCGATAGGAATACCGCCCGCATCACGGATGCCGTCGCGCACACGCTTCACCAACTCCACATGGACGCGGTTGCAGGGCGTAAGATCGCTGCCGCTCTGTGCGATGCCGATCACCGGCTTGCCGGAACGCAGTTCTTCCGGCGTTACGCCATAATTCATGAAGCGCTCCAGATAGAGCGCCGTCATGTCGAGATGATCAGGGTTGTCGAACCAGTCCTGCGATCGCAGCCGGCGCATGGGTGTCTTCTCGTCGCTCATAAGCCTGCCTCAGCCCTGTTCGCGGTTGTTGAGTTTTTCGAGGTAAAGCAGGATGCCGCTGTGATCGATATCGGCACCGCCGTCACCAACGAAGTCGTCGAATTCCCGCGTCACCTGCTGCGTAAGCGGCAGGGTAAGCGACAGGTCCTTCGCCGTTGCCAACACGCCATTCAGATCCTTGAGCTGGAATTTGGATGGACCACCCGGCACGAAATTGCGCTTCACCATGCGTTCGCCATGCAATTCCAGTATCCGGCTTTCGGCAAAGCCGCCACGTATGGCGTTGCGGAAACCTTCGCGAGAGGCTCCTCCCGCTTCCACCAGCATCATCGCTTCGGCAACCGCGCCGATCGTAATGGCGACGATCTGCTGGTTGGCGAGCTTGCAGAGCTGGCCGGCACCCGAGGGACCCACATAGGTGAGCCGGCCCATCGGTGCAAAGACATCAGCAAGATCCGCGATCAGCGCCTCGTCTCCACCGGCCATGATGGCGAGTGTACCGGCCGTCGCGCCCGGCACACCGCCCGAAACCGGTGCATCGACGTGATGGATGCCAAGCGCCTGAAGCCGGGAGGAGTGTTCACGCGCGATCGGCGGCGCAATCGAGCTGCTGTCGATGACGACAGCCCCCTTTTTCAGCGCTTCGGCCACGCCGGCCTCGAACAGCACCTCGCCCACGGCCTTGCCGTCACTCAGCATGGTGATGACAATATCGGCGCCCTTGGCTGCATCTGCCGGCGATGCCGCGACGACCGCGCCATCGGCAACAAGAGCCTCGGCCTTATCGACACTGCGGTTCCAGACCGTGACCGAAAAGCCCGCACCCAGCAGGCGCCGGGCCATCGGCCCTCCCATCAGGCCGGTGCCGATAAAGGCGACCGAGCGCTTCTTCTCCTCCCCGCCGACACTCATTTCAGTGAACCTCCCAGTTCGTCCTCAATATGAACCTGAATAATCTCTTCGAAGGAGCTTTCCGCCGTAAAGCCCAGTTCGCGGGCACGCTTGGCTTCGAAACCGGGCGCCCAGCCTTCGCACATGCGCATGATCATCTCGTTCGGCTCGCGACGGATGAGGGCGACGGCCTTTTCCCCCGCCACCTTGCGCAGTGCCTCAATCTGCTCGCCGACGGTGGCGCTGAGGCCCGGCATCGACAGGTTGCGGCGCGGGCCGACCTTTTCTACGTCGATCGTGGCGCCATGAATAAGGAAACCGACGGCGGAACGCGGCGAGGCGTGCCAATGGCGAATGCTTTCCGGCACCGGCAGAACCGCCTCCTGGCCAACCAGCGGCTCGCGCAGGATATTGGAGAAGAAGCCGGAGGCAGCCGCATTCGGCTTGCCGGGACGAATGCAGATAGTGGGAAGGCGAATGCCGATGCCGTCAAAGAAACCGCGGCGGCTGTAGTCGGACAGGAGCAATTCGCAGATAGCCTTCTGCGTACCGTAGCTGGTCAGCGGCGTGGTGTGGAATTCGTCCGGGATCGGATAGGGAAGCGGCGCACCGAAGACGGCGATCGAGGAGGTGAAGACCACGCGCGGCTTGTAGCCATCCTTGCCGTTGGCAAGGCGGATGGCATCGAAGAGATAACGCGTGCCGTCGAGATTGATGCGGTAGCCCTTGTCGAAATCGAGTTCGGCTTCGCCGGAGACGATAGCGGCAAGGTGGAAGATGACATCCGGACGGGCTTCGACCAGCTTTTCGGCTTCGCCAGTTGCGGAAAGATCGGCCGCGCGCGCATCGACGGCACCGGAAAAACCGGCAGGCGCTTCGGGCTGGAACACGTCGATAAGCGTGAATTTCTCCACCGCCTTGCCACCCAGTGACCCGTCCTTGACGAGACGCTGCGTCAGCTTGCGGCCCACCATGCCAGCGGCGCCAATAATTGCGATATGCATGTCTTCCTCCTCTTTGTCCCGGTCGTTCTCCCGAGACCGAAAAAACATCATCAGCCAACCGACCGATAAATTAGCTTGTAAGGTTGTCTGATAACCTTATATGATCGAGTTGAAAATAGTATTTTTTCACAAACCGGCAAAAGCAAGGGCGAAGAAGCCTTGCCCGGACATTTCAGGGCGGATTGAGCGGAGAGGGTGGAATGACGATCGTCAGCGAACACGATATCGGGGAATTGCGATTCTCGCTGAAGAACAGGTTGGGCGAAGCTTTGGTGCTCACGTCGCCGGAGGACATGCTGCGTTATTGCCGGGACTGGCATGGCGACGTCACCAGTTCGGCTGTAGCTGTGATCCGTCCCCGGTCGACGGAGGAAGTATCTGATACGGTGCGCGCCTGCGCCGAACTCGGACTCGCCATCATCCCTCAGGGCGGCAATACCGGTCTTGTACTCGGCGGCATTCCCGATGCGCCTAAACGCCAGGTCGTTCTGAGCCTCGAGCGCATGAACGCCATCCGCACCATAGACAGCGATGATTTTTCCGCCGTCGTGGAAGCGGGCTGCATTCTCTCGGAATTCAAGGACGCGGTGCAGGACAAGGGTATGTTCTTCCCGCTATCACTTGGGGCCCAGGGTAGCTGCCGTATAGGCGGTAATGTCTCCACAAATGCCGGCGGCATCAATGTGCTGCGGTACGGGATGACGCGCGAACTGGTCCTGGGTCTCGAAGTGGTGCTACCGGATGGCACTATCTGGAATGGGCTGTCGACGCTGCGCAAGGATAATCGCGGCATCGACCTGAAGCAGCTTTTCATCGGTGCGGAAGGAACGCTCGGCATTATCACCGCCGTTGCCGTCAAGCTTTACCCCAATCCGGAACACGTCGAAACGGCGCTGCTCGGCCTCAATTCGCTTGACGATGCCATCAAGCTTTACCGTCGCGCCCGTCGCGAATGCTGCGACCTGATGTCTGCCTTCGAATTTATGCCGCCGGTCGCCTTCACGCTGGCGATCGAGGCAATCCCCGACCTTAAAATGCCGATCGCCGGTGACTACCCGGCCTATGTGCTGATGGAAATTTCAGGCTCCGGCCTGGTCGACACCGCAGACCTGATGGGCCGCTTCCTCGAAGGCGTCATGGAAGACGGGCTGGTGCTGGATGGCGTCATCGCATCGTCACGGGCGCAGGCGCAATCGCTTTGGCTATTCCGCGAAGGCATGAACGAAGGCCAGGCGCTGCGCGGCAGCCATATGCGCACCGATATTTCCGTACCGCTGTCAAAACTCGCGGCTTTCGTGGCCGAAGCTGAAGCGGAACTGGCGGAAAAACTGCCGGAGTGCCTCGCTGTTTCCTACGGCCATGTGGGAGACGGAAACGTCCACCTCAACGTGCTGCCGCCAAACGGTTCGACGCCGGAAGAGCGCGAAGCATTCATCTACAAGTCCAAAACGCTCGTCAATGAGGTGCTCGACCGTTACGTCGGCAGCATCAGCGCCGAGCACGGCATCGGCCGGTTGAAACGCTCGGATTTCGAAAGCCGGCTATCTGATGTGCAGCGGCGGATGATCACTGGCCTGAAAAACACCTTCGACCCTGATTTGCGGATGAATCCCGGTTGCCAGATAACCCTGCAACCGGATAGCTAATCAAGGTACGGCAGAGGCGGCTGAAACGCCGCCTTAAAAAACCCCGCTGACGGCGAAGGAGGAAGTCGTCTGCAGCGGGAAAAACGAACCAATCGTTTCTGTGGAACGGGAGCAACCATGACGCTGGAGTTCAATCAGATACATCGCAACGATCATCTCCCCGGCCGCATCGCCGCAGAGATCGCACGCGAGATCAACGATTCGAAACTCGGGCCGGGCGACAGGCTGCCGACTGAACATGTGCTGGCAAAAACCTTCGGGGTGAGCCGCTCTGTCATCCGCGAGGCGATAGCACAATTGCGCAATGAAGGTTTCGTTGAAACCCGGCAGGGCGTGGGCGCATTCGTCACCGATCCCCGGCAGAGACTGTCCATCCGTATCGAGCGCTCCCGGCTGAACGATCCGGAGAACTTCCGCGATCTTTTCCAGCTTCGCATGCCGCTGGAAATAGAAGCAGCAGGGCTGGCGGCATTGCATCGTAGCCCGCAGCAGTTGGCGCGACTGGCCGCGGCACTGGAAAAGATGAAAACCGCCGACGACTGGTCGACGGAAGGCGTTGCCGCCGATCTGGACTTCCACCGTATTCTGGCTGAGGCCACACAAAACGAATATTTCCTGATGTTCCTCGGCTTCATTGCGGAGCGCATCAGTTCCGCCATCAACATCGCTTTCTCCCGGGCGGTTTTTGGGGAAATTCTCGAGGTAACGATTGCCGAACATGTGGCAATTTACGAGGCCGTGGAAAAAGCTGATGCGCCCGCGGCCAAGAACGCGATGCGCAAGCATCTGATCGGTGCGGCAAGCCGCGTCAATCTGGAGCTGGATATATTTTGACTGGAAAAAAGGCACTGGCAGTCAAGCTATAGGACAGGTTTCCGCGCTTCATGAGCGATACATGATAAATTTGTCCGCGAGACCGCTAGACTCGCTCGAAAAGTCATACTAAGAAGAATAAGATTAGGTTGTCAGACATCCAGACAATAAGACCGCAGGAGGCGGCCTGTCGGAAGTCTGAAAGGGGAGGATATACATGGCCGGCGTAAGGTCGATCGACGCTACCGCAATTTTGCCTGAGGATTATGAAAACGCTTTGCTCGTCGGCCGCGTCTGGTCGAAAAGCGAAGGCGGCCCCTGCCCCGTCCTCCTCAAGGATGGCGTGCTTTATGACCTCACATCTGTTTCTCCGACCATGTCAGAGCTTCTGGAGAAGACCGACCTGGTGGAGCAGCTCAAGGACACCGGTGCTTTCGTCGCCTTAGGCGCACTGGACGCATTTCTGGACGGCTCAGCCGGCGAACTTCTCGCTCCCAACGATATTCAGGCCGTCAAGGCTGCGGGTGTCACCTTCGCCGACAGCATGCTGGAACGCGTAATCGAAGAGCAGGCCAAAGGCGATCCGCTGCGTGCGCAGGAAATTCGCGGACGGCTGGCGCCTGTTCTCGGCGACAATCTCAAGGGACTTGAGGCCGGCTCCGAAAAAGCTGCCGAAGTGAAGAAACTGCTCCAGGAAATGGGCCTCTGGTCGCAATATCTGGAAGTGGGCATCGGCCCGGATGCGGAAATCTTCTCCAAGGCGCAGGCCATGGCCTCAGTGGGCTGCGGTGCCCTGATCGGCGTCCATCCCAAATCGCAGTGGAACAACCCTGAGCCGGAAGTGGTGTTGGCCATCACCTCTGACGGTCGCATTGTCGGCGCGACGCTCGGCAACGACGTCAACCTGCGCGATTTCGAAGGCCGCTCCGCCCTGCTGCTCAGCAAGGCGAAGGACAACAATGCCTCCTGCGCAATCGGCCCGTTCATCCGCCTGTTCGATGGCAACTTCAGCATTGAAGATGTGAAGAAGGCGCAGATTTCGCTTCTGGTCGAAGGAGAGGATGGTTTCACCATGACGGGCGTCAGCCCCATGGAGGCGATCAGCCGCACGCCGGAAAACCTCGCTTCGCAGCTCTTGAACCGTAACCACCAATATCCTGACGGCGCAGTCTTTTTCCTTGGCACGATGTTCGCGCCGGTAAAGGACCGCCATGGCCCAGGTCTCGGCTTCACCCATTCAAAGGGTGACCGTGTCGAAATCTCCACGCCCAAGCTCGGTAAGCTGATCAACTGGGTCACGACGACTGACGAATGCCCGGAATGGATGTTCGGCACCGCGGCACTGATGCGCAACCTGGCGAAACGAGGGCTGCTCTAGATATTTCTTCGGGAGGGGAAAATGCAAAAGACAATCAATCTCTTTTACCGGATTCTCGAAATCATTCTCGTCGCGCTGCTTGCCGGCATGTCGATCATGGTCTTCGTCAACGTCGTCATGCGTTACACGATGAATTCCGGCATCAATGTCTCGGAAGAGCTGTCACGCTATTTCTTCGTGTGGCTGACCTTCCTCGGCGCGGTGCTGACCTTCCGCGAGAACAGCCATATGGGCATTGAAACGCTCGTGATGTTTCTGTCGCGCCGCGCCCGCATCGTCTGCATGATCATCTCGAACATCATCATCCTGGCCTGTTCCGCCATCTTCTTCTGGGGCACCTGGAAACAGTCCGGCATCAACGCCAGCATGCACGCCCCGGTCACCAAGCTCTCCATGATCTGGGTCTATGGCATCGGCATGTTCACGGGTGGCCTGATGTTCGTGATCGCGCTGGAACGCCTGTACCGCCTTCTGACGGGCCGCGTGACGGAAGACGAAATCGCCCAGTTTGCGGGCGAGAACCTGACGATCGAACAGCTTTCGGAGCGCTGATACCATGACACTTTTCGTTTTTGTCGGCTCTCTTCTGGGAGCCATGGCGATTGGCGTTCCCGTCGCTTTCTCGCTGATGTTCTGTGGCGTCGTGCTCATGTGGTACATGGGCATGTTCAACACCGCGATCATCGCGCAGAACATGATCTCGGGCGCAGACACCTTCACCCTGCTTGCCATCCCCTTCTTCATCCTCGCTGGCGAACTGATGAATTCCGGCGGCCTGTCCCGCCGCATCATCGACTTTGCGATCGCGCTGGTCGGCCACATCAGGGGCGGCCTCGGCATCGTGGCCATCGTCGCTGCCATCATCATGGCCAGCATCTCCGGTTCGGCCGCAGCCGATACCGCAGCCCTTGCCGCAATCCTCATCCCGATGATGGCGAAGGCCGGTTACAATATTCCGCGCTCCGGCGGCCTGATCGCAGCCGGCGGTATCATCGCCCCGGTCATTCCGCCGTCCATGGCGTTCATCGTCTTCGGTGTCGCCGCTAACGTTTCGATCACCCAGCTTTTCCTTGCCGGTATCGTACCCGGTATTCTGATGGGCATCTCACTGATCGTCGCCTGGCTGATCGTGGTGCGCAAGGATAACGTCAAGCCGCTGCCGAAAACCACGGCCAAGGAACGCGTTACAGCCACGGCCCGCGCCGGCTGGGCGCTCGGCATGCCCGTCATCATCCTCGGCGGTATCAAGGCCGGCATTATGACGCCGACGGAAGCCGCCGTCGTGGCTGCCGCCTATGCGCTTTTCGTCGGCATGGTGATCTACCGCGAACTGAAGCCGGCGGACCTGTTCCACGTGCTCCTGCGCGCCGCCAAGAGCACCTCGATCATCATGTTCCTGGTCTGCGCGGCCCTCGTCTCCGCATGGCTTATCACAGCTGCGAACATTCCGAACGAAGTTGCCGGTTACATCGAGCCGCTGATCGACCGTCCGATGCTGCTGATGGCTGTCATCATGGTGCTGGTCTTCGTCGTCGGCACCGCGCTTGACCTGACGCCGACCATCCTGATCCTGACGCCAGTTCTGATGCCCATCATCAAGCAGGCGGGCATCGACCCGGTCTATTTCGGTGTTCTCTTCATCATCAATAACGCCATCGGCCTGATTACCCCGCCGGTTGGCGTGGTGCTGAACGTCGTCAGCGGCGTCGGCCGCATCCCGCTCGGCAAGGTCACGATCGGTGTCTGGCCCTTCCTCGTCGCCGAAACCATCGTGCTGGCGCTGCTGGTGATTTTCCCGGACATCGTCCTCGTGCCTCTGCAGTACCTACGTTAAGTGAAACTTTTTCTCGACCACAGTCCAAGGGAGGATATTATGAGAAAGCTTCTTCTGACCACCACGGCAATCGCCTTCGCAGTTGGCGCGGCAGCGCCGGCAATGGCCGAATTCAACAGCCGCAACATCCGCGTTTCGAACGGTATCAACCAGGATCATCCCGTCGGCAACGGCATCAAGGCCATGCAGGCCTGCCTCGACGACAAGTCCGGCGGCAAGCTGAAACTGACGGCATTCTGGGGTGGCGCTCTCGGCGGTGACCTTCAGGCGACACAGGCCCTGCGCTCCGGCGTTCAGGAGGCGGTCGTCACGTCGTCCTCGCCGCTCGTCGGTCTCATCCCGTCGCTTGGCGTTTTCGACCTGCCATTCCTCTTCGCCAATGCCAAGGAAGCCGATGCCGTCATGGACGGCGCCTTCGGCGACATGATGAACAAGAAGCTGGAAGAACAGGGCCTCGTAAACCTCGCTTACTGGGAAAACGGCTTCCGCAACCTGTCGAACTCCAAGCATGCCGTCAACAAGTGGGAAGATTTCTCGGGCCTCAAGGTCCGCGTGATGCAGAACAACATCTTCCTCGACACCTTCCAGAACCTCGGTGCAAACGCTACGCCGATGGCTTTCGGCGAAGTCTTCTCGGCGCTTGAGACCAACGCGATCGATGCCCAGGAGAACCCCTATGTGACGATCGACACCTCGAAGTTCTACGAGGTGCAGAAGTACATCACGGAGACGAACCACGCTTACACGCCGTTCCTCTTCCTCTTCTCCAAGCCGATCTTCGACAGCTACACGCCGGAAGAACAGGCAGCCCTGCGCGAATGCGCAGTCGTGGGTCGTGACGAAGAGCGCAAGGTCATCCGCGAACTGAACCAGAAGTCGCTGGAAAAGATCAAGGCGGCCGGCCTCGAGGTGAACTCGCTGTCTGCCGAAGAGCAGGCGCGTATCCGCGAAAAGTCGATGGTCGTTTACGAAAAGCACAAGGCTGAAATCGGCGCCGACGTCGTTGACGCCGTTCTGGCGGACCTCAAGAAGATCCGCGGCCAGTAAACCTTACAGCCTACGATGAAAAACACCCGGAGGTTCGCCTCCGGGTGTTTTTGTTTGTGAGGACAGTCAATAGAAAAAGGCTGCCGAAGCAGCCTCTCAGTTCACGCCGTGCGGTTTTGCCGGTTGGCGATGAGGTCCTCGACGACAGCAGGATCAGCGAGCGTCGACGTATCTCCCAGCGCACCAAAATCATCCTCGGCGATCTTGCGCAGGATGCGCCGCATGATCTTGCCGGAACGGGTCTTCGGCAGGCCGGGCGCGAACTGGATCTTATCGGGTGTCGCAACCGGTCCGATCTCGTTGCGCACGTGTTTTACCAGCTCTTCGCGCAGCGCATAGTCGCCGTTCTGCCCCGCCATCAGCGTGACATAACAATAGATGCCCTGCCCCTTGATCGGATGCGGATAACCCACCACGGCCGCTTCCGAAACCTGATGATGCGACACCAGCGCCGATTCCACCTCGGCCGTGCCGAGACGATGACCGGAAACGTTCAGCACGTCATCGACGCGGCCGGTGATCCAGTAATAACCATCCTCATCGCGCCGGCAGCCATCACCGGTGAAATACTTGCCCTTGTAGGTGGAGAAGTAGGTGTCGATGAAGCGCTGATGATCGCCATAGACGGAGCGCGACTGGCCCGGCCAGCTGTCGATGATGCAGAGATTGCCGTCCGCCGGCCCCTCCAGCACATTGCCTTCGGCATCGACAAGCTGCGGCTGCACACCGAAGAACGGCCTTGTCGCCGAGCCGGGTTTCAGATCGGTCGCACCCGGCAGCGGCGAGATGAGAATGCCGCCGGTTTCCGTCTGCCACCATGTATCGACGATCGGGCTCTTGTCCTCACCGACAACATGGTAATACCACTCCCATGCTTCCGGGTTGATCGGCTCGCCCACGGTGCCGAGAAGACGGATGCTGGAGCGCGACGAGCGCTGGACGAACTGGTCACCCGCACCCATCAGCGATCTGAGCGCTGTCGGCGCCGTATAGAAAATATTGACCTTGTGCTTGTCGATGACTTCCCAGAAACGGCCCTGATCCGGAAAATTGGGAACACCTTCGAACATTAGCGTCGTCGCGCAATTGGCCAGCGGTCCATAGACTATATAAGAGTGTCCCGTGACCCAGCCGACATCGGCCGTACACCAGTAGACCTCGCCATCCTTGTAATCGAAGACATATTCATGCGTCATCGACGTATAGACGAGGTAGCCGCCCGTGGTGTGCAGCACGCCCTTTGGCTTGCCGGTAGAGCCCGACGTATAGAGGATGAACAGCGGATCTTCCGCACGCATCTTCACAGGCGGGCAATCCGGTTTCACCGTGGCGATTTCCTGGTGGTACCAGATGTCGCGGCCCGGCGCCCAGCCGGTCTTGCCGCCGGTGCGGCGAACGACAAGAACCTTGTTGACAATGACGTATTGCTTGGCGGCGATATCGATCGCCTTGTCGGTATTTTCTTTCAGCGGTATCGGCTTGCCGCCGCGCACCCCTTCATCGCAGGTAATGACGAAGGTAGACTGGCAGTCAACGATGCGGCCCGCCAGCGCTTCCGGCGAGAAACCGCCGAAAACGACCGAATGGATCGCCCCGATGCGCGCACAGGCGAGCATCGCATAGGCTGCCTCCGGTATCATCGGCATATAGATGGTGACGCGGTCGCCCTTCTTGACGCCGTGCTTCTTCAGCACATTCGCCAGACGGCAGACGTAATCATAAAGCTGGTTATAGGTGATCTTCTTGTCGATATAGGGGTTGTCACCTTCCCAGATGATCGCGGTGCGCTCGCCATGCGTCTTCAGATGCCGGTCAATACAGTTGTAGGAGACGTTGGTGAGGCCGTCCTCGAACCACTTGATCGGCACCCTGCCCTTGAAGGACGTATTCTTGACCTTGGTGTAAGGCTTGAACCAGTCGATCCGACGGCCATGCTTGTCCCAGAATTTTTCTGGATCCTCGACGCTCTCCTGGTACCATTTCTGGTAACGCTCATTGTCGATGAGCGTGCGGGCTTTCGCCGACTTGAGCACCGGGTAGATTTTGGCAGACATGAACTCCTCCTGGAACCGGGTATGGCTTCTGACGCGGCCCGAGACTCCCACCTCAGGCATGTGTTGAATTCATAGCAGGTCAATTGCGCACGGCAATTAGACAAAGGTCATTTGTTTCGCAAAGAATTGCAATTATGATGCAATCCGGTTATAGAGCGGCAATATCCCGGAAATCAGTGGTTGATACCACGCCCGCGACACCGGCGCGGACGGACAGAAGGACTGTATCTATGGCTCAACAATTGCTCATGCCAAAGGCAACGGCTGTATGGCTGGTTGACAACACCGCGCTGTCGTTCGATCAGATCGCCACGTTCTGCAAACTGCACCCGCTTGAAGTCAAGGCAATTGCCGACGGTGAAGCCGCGCAGGGCATCAAGGGCCTAGACCCGATCGCCACCGGACAGCTTTCCCGCGACGAGATTGCCCGCGCTGAAGCCAATCCGAACCATAAGCTGAAGCTTTCCGAGCCGAAGGTACGCGTGCCCGAATCCAAGCGTCGCGGTCCGCGTTACACGCCGGTTTCCAAGCGTCAGGACCGTCCGAACGCCATTCTCTGGCTCGTTCGCAACCACCCGGAACTGAAGGATGCGCAGATTTCGCGTCTCGTCGGCACCACGAAGTCGACCATTGAGCAGATCCGCGACCGCACCCACTGGAACTCGGCAAACCTGACGCCGATGGACCCGGTCACGCTCGGCCTCTGCAGCCAGATCGATCTTGACCTCGAAGTTGAACGCGCCTCGCGTGGCCGTCCGCTGCCGTCCGCCGAAGAGCTGGACAATACACTGCAGCCGGCGACGGCAACGGAAGGTCTGGATTACAACTTCCAGCGCGAAGAAGACGAACAGATCGACGCCGATGCAGTCTTCAAGAAGCTCTCCTCGCTGAAATCCACGCAGAAGGATGAAGACGAGGACGATCAGTACTGATCGACGTTTTCGAATGCTCGAAACCCGGCCTGAGTGCCGGGTTTTTTGTTTATGGCCTTATCGCGTGCCGAAGATCGCCGAGCCCACACGAACACTGGTCGCGCCGAATTCAACGGCCGTTTCGAAATCACCGGACATGCCCATGGAGAGTTTTTCCAAGCCGCATTGCTTGGCAAGTTTCGCCAGCAGCGCAAAATGCGGACCGGGATTTTCATCTGCCGGCGGAATGCACATCAGCCCCTCGACAGCCAATTTCAACTCATCCCGGCAAAGGGCCACGAAAGCGATGGTCTCTCGCGGATCGATGCCCGCCTTTTGCGGCTCGAGCCCGGTATTGACCTGCACATAAAAACGAAGGCTGCGGCCCTGTTTGCTGCACTCCTCGGCAAGCGCGCGGGCGATCTTTTCGCGGTCGACGCTTTCGACGACATCAAACAATGCCACGGCGTCCGCAGCCTTGTTGGACTGCAACGGGCCGATCAGATGCAGTTCTATGCCATCAGTCTTCTCTTTCAGCGCCGGCCACTTGCCCTGCGCTTCCTGCACGCGGTTCTCCCCGAACACGCGCTGGCCGGCATCGATGACGGGCTGGATCGCTTCCGCTTCGAAGGTCTTCGATACCGCGACGAGGGCAACATCTGCCGGCTTGCGGCCGGATTTTTCCGCCACATCCGCAATGCGCTGCCTGACATCCTGAAGTCGTGCTTCGATTTCCATCACAAGACCTTTTTTAACCGTTCGAACCGCTAACTAGACGCCGATCGCCTTGATGCCAAGCGGCTTTAGCACCATTTGAGGCACGCTGGCCAAGATTGAACGTCCGAACGCCCCGCCAAACTTGACGCCCCGGTCGTTTCATGGTGAAGGTCAGCGCACATTTTTCCCCTCGATACCCGGAATTTTAGACAATGGCCATCGAACGTTACAATCCTCGCGACGCCGAGCCGCGCTGGCAGCAAAAATGGAACGAAGACAAGGTCTTCGTGACAGACAACAGCGATCCGCGTGAGAAATATTACGTTCTAGAGATGTTTCCCTATCCGTCGGGTCGCATCCACATGGGCCATGTCCGCAACTATGCCATGGGTGACGTCGTCGCCCGCTACAAGCGCGCCCGCGGTTTCAACGTCCTGCACCCGATGGGTTGGGACGCCTTCGGCATGCCGGCCGAAAATGCGGCCATGCAGAACAAGGTTCATCCCAAGGACTGGACCTACCAGAACATCGCCACCATGCGCGGTCAGCTGAAATCCATGGGCCTGTCCCTGGACTGGACCCGCGAATTCGCCACCTGCGATGTGGAATATTATCATCGCCAGCAGGCGCTGTTCGTGGACTTCATGGAAAAGGGTCTGGTCTACCGCAAGCAGTCGAAGGTCAATTGGGACCCGGTCGACCATACCGTTCTGGCCAACGAGCAAGTCATCGACGGCCGCGGCTGGCGCTCCGGTGCGCTGGTCGAACAGCGCGAGCTGACGCAATGGTTCTTCCGCATCACCGATTTCAGCCAGGACCTGCTGGACGAGCTGGACACGCTGGATCAGTGGCCGGAAAAAGTGCGCCTGATGCAGAAGAACTGGATCGGCCGTTCCGAAGGCCTGTCGCTGCGCTGGCAGACTGTTGCTGACACGGCACCGGATGGCTTCTCTGACATCACGGTTTACACCACACGCCCCGACACGCTGTTCGGTGCCTCCTTCCTGGCCATTGCAGCCGACCACCCGCTGGCGAAAGAACTGTCGGAAAAAAATCCTGCGATCGCCGAATTCTGCGATGAATGCCGCCGCCATGGCACGTCTCTGGCCGCGCTGGAAACGGCTGAAAAGAAGGGCATCGATACCGGCGTCAAAGTCGTCCATCCGCTGGATCCGACCTGGGAACTGCCAGTCTATGTCGCCAACTTCGTGTTGATGGATTACGGTACCGGCGCGATCTTCGGTTGCCCTTCCGGCGACCAGCGCGACCTGGATTTCGCCCGCAAATACGGCCTGCCGGTCGTGGCGGTCGTCGCCCCTGAGGGCCCGGATGCGGAAAGCTTCACGGTCGATGACACCGCCTACACCGACGACGGCGTGATGATCAATTCCGGCTTCCTGAATGGCATGAAAACGACGGATGCCTTCGAGGCAGTCGTGCAGAAGCTGTCGGCGCAGACGCTGGGCAACGCGCCTCAGGCCGAGCGCAAGGTCAATTTCCGTCTGCGCGACTGGGGCATTTCCCGCCAGCGTTACTGGGGATGCCCGATCCCGGTCATCCATTGCGAAGTCTGCGGCGTCGTGCCGGTTCCGAAAAAGGACCTGCCCGTCAAGCTGCCCGACGATGTGACCTTCGACGTGCCCGGCAACCCGCTGGATCGCCACCCCACGTGGCGTCATGTCTCCTGCCCGCAATGCGGCCATGACGCGCGTCGTGAAACCGACACGATGGACACCTTCGTCGATTCCAGCTGGTATTACACCCGCTTCACGGCACCTTGGGAAGATGCACCGACCGATCCGAAGGTCGCCAATCATTGGCTGCCTGTGGATCAGTATATCGGCGGCATCGAGCACGCGATCCTGCACCTGCTCTATTCGCGCTTCTTCACCCGTGCGATGCGCGAAACAGGTCATGTCGATGTCAAGGAACCCTTCAAGGGCCTGTTCACCCAGGGCATGGTGGTTCATGAGACCTACAGCCGCGGTGAAGGCACTGCACGCGAATGGGTGCCACCTGCAGATCTGCGGATTGAGGAAACCGACGGCACACGCCGCGCCTTCCTGCTGTCATCCGGCGAAGAGGTGAAGATCGGCTCGATCGAGAAGATGTCGAAGTCGAAAAAGAACGTGGTCGATCCCGATGATATCATCGCATCGTACGGCGCCGATACCGCACGCTTTTTTGTCCTGTCGGACTCGCCGCCGGATCGTGATGTGATTTGGTCCGAATCGGGCGTCGAGGGCGCGAACCGCTTCGTTCAACGCGTCTGGCGCATCATCGGCGAAGCTGCCGAAGAGCTGAAATCCGTCAGGCCGAAGCCTGCAGCCGAGGGTGAAGGGCTGGCGGCCTCCAAGGCGGCCCACAAGACGCTGAAGGCTGTTCAGGAAGACCTGGACAAGCTCGCCTTCAACAAGGCCATTGCCCGCATCTATGAACTGGTCAACGCGCTCGCCGGTCCGCTTGCGGATGTCGCTGCGGGCGGCAAATCCGACGACGTCAAGGCTGCAGCGCGTGACGCCGTCGAAATCCTGATCCGCATCATCGCCCCCATGACGCCACACCTGGCGGAAGAATGCTGGGCGGCGCTGGGCAATGAAGGCCTGGTAGCTGAGACGCCATGGCCAACCTTCGTGCCGTCGCTGGTCGAAGAAAACGACGTGGTCATGCCCGTGCAGGTCAATGGCAAGAAGCGCGGTGAATTGACAATCGCGCGCGATGCGGATCAAGATGCGGTCCGCGCGGCTGCCCTTGCTCTGGATGCCGTCAAATCTCTTCTTGCCGGCGGCGAGCCCAAGAAAGTCATCGTGGTTCCGCAGAGGATTGTTAACATTGTTGTCTGACGTTTTTTCGAGATGGAGCCGCGTCGCGGCAGCAATTTCCGTCGTGATGATGGCTGGTCTTCTGGCGGGCTGCCAGGTGCGCCCGCTCTATGGCGAGGCTTCCGGGACCAAGGAAAGGCTGGCGGCCGTCAGTGTATCTGATATCGGCGGCAGAGTTGGACAGGAAGTTCGCAACCAGCTAATCTTCCTTCTGGCTGGCGGCGCTGGGCAGCCGACGACGGCGCAATATAACGTCAAGGTTTCGGTCAGCTCGAGCGCTTCCTCGACAGAGGTGCAGAATTACGACCTAACCACACGGACGAACAACAATTACGACGGGCCGTATCCAGGCCGTGTCATCATGAGCGGCCAATACGTGCTGACGCGCATTTCCGACGGTCAGATCCTGCGCTCCGCACGCCGCAGCGTGACGGCGCAGGTGGATCTGCCACAGCAGGAATTCGCCAAGATCCGGGCGACCCGCGACGCCGAAAACCGTGCGGCGCGCGAACTTGCCGAAATCATCCGCACCGACATCGCCGCCACCCTCGGCCGCTGAGAGCGGCGGCCGTGGCGGAGATAAAGTCCCATGAATTTGAGCGCTTCGCCGAGAATCCGGCGGAGCGCTTTCGCGTTTTCGTACTCTACGGGCCGGATCGCGGTCTCGTATCAGAACGCGCAACCCTCATCGCCAAAAAGACGGGGATAGATCCCGACGACGCTTTTGCGTCGCTGAAATTGACTGCGTCCGATCTCCAGGGCGACCCGGGGCGTTTGCTGGATGAGGTGAACGCCATTGGTCTTTTCGGCGGCGAGAAACTTGTCTGGGTCAAGGGCTCGTCAGCTGAAAAGGCGCTGGTGGATGCCCTCCAGATTCTGGCGGAAACGCCGCCGGAAGCGAGCTTCCTTATCATCGAAGCAGGTGACATCAAGAAGGGCACGGGGCTGCGCAAGATCGCGGAACCGGCTCGATCCATCGCAGCCATTCCCTGTTACGCGGACGATGCGCGCGCACTGAACGCGTTGATAGACCAGGAACTTTCGGGCGACAATTTGCGTATCGCGCCTGCCGCGCGGCAACGGCTTATCGAATCGCTGGGGGGCGACCGTATCGCTTCACGAAACGAAATCCGCAAGCTGGCACTTTATTGCCGCGGCGCAGAGGTAATCGAGGAAGACGATGTTCTGGCCATCATCGGTGATGCCAGTACGGTTTCAGCCGATGACGCCGTTGACGCCATCCTGAAGGGTGACAGAAACGCGTTTTTCCATGCCACTCAGAAGATCATTTCTTCCAAGACGCCGATCTTCCTCGTGCTTCAGGGGTGCCTCAAGCAATTCCAGCTGCTCGATCAGATGCGCGCCGAGATGGACGAGAAAAAGCAGCAGGCCGGTCAGGTCATGCAGACGCTTGGACGTCATATCCATTTTCGCCGGAAACCGATCATCGAAAGAGCGCTACGCACATGGCAGCCAGCGGCGATCGCGCGCGAGATGAACCGACTGCAGGCGGCCATCCTGCAAAGCCGCCAGCGCCAAAGTCTGGAGGAAAGCGTGGCCCTACTGACACTATTATCCACCACGCTGCAATCCGGCCGCGGCGGATAAACAAAAGCCCTCGTGCAGACGAGGGCTTTTCAAATGTTAGTGCGAGACCGTCGCAAATCTGCGGTCAGTCGCCCTTGCCGGGCTCAGCAGAGAAATAAAGCTCCAGCTTGCCTTCGACACCATCCATTTCCTTGGCTTCCGGCATCGGGTCGCGCTTGATGGTGATGTTCGGCCAGATCGCGGCATATTCCGCATTGAGCTTCAGCCACTTGTCGAGACCCGGCTCCGTATCGGGTTTGATGGCCTCGGCAGGACATTCCGGTTCGCACACACCACAGTCGATGCATTCGTCGGGATTGATGGCGAGGAAATTTTCGCCCTCGTAAAAGCAGTCGACAGGGCAGACCTCAACGCAATCGGTATACTTGCAGCGGATGCAATTGTCGGTCACGACATATGTCATGATGAACTCCAGAATATGCAGGCCGGGTCTTTGGGCTTCGGAACACAAGCCGTCGCCCGGAATTCAGACAGGGCAATTTCGCAAGTGACGTAATGCCTTTGCTTGCAGATAGCAAGGATAAACAATTCTGAAAAACGGTGCTGACTTGGAGGTTTATTCTAATCTGTACATTCGTCGCTGTCGGACAGAAACCTGTCGAGCGCTCTGCGCTCCTTTTTCGTCGGGCGTCCGCTGCCCGGCTGGCGCATTGCCTGCTCAAGGAGTGTCAGCCTGTCGGAAGGCTCCTTCGGCGGCGTCTGATCGTCATAGAGAAGTCTGGCTTCTTCATAGGGGCCGCGCCGCGTCCCGCCCGACTTCACCACCACGACCCTGTCCATCCGCTCGAAGCTTATTTCCAGCCTGTCGCCGGGCTTCACCGCATGACTGGGCTGGCGGACGACGACGCCATTGATCTTCACCTGTCCCGACTGAACGTAGCTCTGGGCGAGCGAACGGGATTTAGCCATGCGGGCAAAGAACAGCCACTTGTCCAGACGCTGGCGCGTGCTTTCCAGTGGCTGTTCGCTGTTTCCCATAGGCTTACTTCTTCAGCTGCTCCTTGAGGGCAGCGAGCTTTGCGAAAGGCGAATCCGGGTCCAGCGGCTTTTCCTTGCGCGGTGGCTTGGCCTCAAAACGCTGCTGGCCCTGCGGCTTTCCGCCACGGTCGCTGCGCTCCGGCCTGTCCTTGCGCTCGCCACGATCATGACGATCATTATTGCGGTTGTTGCCGCGATCGGGACGGCCGCCGTCACGCTTGCGCTCACCCTCGCCGCCACGATTGGCTGCATCGCGATTTGCCCCGTCGCGATTGTCACGACGGCCTTCGCCGCGTCGCTCGCCTTGCTCGCGCGCTGTCTGCTCACGACCCTGGCCACGATTGCCGGGACGACGGTTTTCACCACGCTGGTTTTCATTGCGGCCACCCGGACGCCACAGAAGCACGGGCTTTGGCTCGGCGGCCTCACCGCTTTCCGCCGGAGCCGCTTCATTTGCAGCAGCCTCTTCACCGGCGGCTTCCGCGACCGGCGCCTCGGTAACGTCGCCTTCCACAACAGCAACCGCTTCGGAGGCCTGCTCTTCGGAAGCCGGCTCGTCCTGCTCGGTCTCAGCGCTATCCTCTTCGCCCGCCGTCGTTTCCGGGGCAGCCGGCGCGGTGGCGCCTGCCTGGCTGGCGAGGAAGGCCTGCGCCTCTTCCGCCGTCACCTGATCGGCACGGTAACCGAGGCCCTTGAGGATTTCTTCCATGTCATCGAGCGTTGCGCCGAGAATGGAAAGCATCGCGGTCGTCGTCGTGAAACGACGGCCATCATAAGCGCCTTCGGGGCGCGGCTGCTGGCCGGGCTTCCACTGCAGCAGCGGACGGATGAGATCGGCCAGGCGTTCGAGAATGTCGATACGCACCGCGCGCTTTCCGAGGAAACGGAAACCGGCAAGCTTGTAGAACATGCGCTCGTAGCTGGCATCCGTAACGACCGAGGTGCGGCCTGCAGCCAGGACGGGAATAAGGTCGCCATAACCCGGTTTGCCAAGACCATCATTCTTCAAGGCCCAGAGCAGCGTCACAAGTTCTGCCGGAGCAGGCTTCAGGAGCGCAGGCAAAAAGACATGATAGGCGCCGAAACGCACGCCGTAACGCCGCATGGAAGCACGCGCGTCCTGATCCAGCGACTTCACGTCTTCCGCGACGTCACGACGGAACAGCACGCCGAGATTTTCAACCAGCTGGAAAGCAAGACCCTTTGCGAGACCCTGAAGGTCTTCCGCACGGGATATATCATCCAGCGGCTTCAGCACGGTTGCGATCTGGTGGTTGACGAAACGCTCGATCCGCGCGAGCGCGTGATCACGGGCATTACCGCTCAACTGCTCGTCGGCCAGCAGGATCACCCGCGGCTTCATGATATTGTCGCCGGCCGAAAGACGGGCAACCGGCTCGCCCAGCCAGCGAACCAGACCATCGGAGCTCAAAGCGAGATCGCCATTTCCACTGGCGTGCAGACGCGCGGCACGCGCCTCGTATTCGAGCGCGAGCGCCTTCTGCGCCGCAGCCTGCACGGCCTTCTGATCCGGCCCTTCCATTCCCGGCACCGGCGTGAACCGGAACCCGGCCAATTGGCCGACGTGATGACCTTCTACGAAGACATCACCATTTACACTGATTTCAGCTTCAAGCATCGCATTCTCTCTCAGGCGCCTCATGAGCACAGATGTCCTGCGATCAACAAAGCGTTTCGTCAACCTTTCATGTAGCGCATCGGACAATCGATCCTCGATTTCCCGAGTCTTTTCTTGCCAGTGTGTCGGATCGGCAAGCCATCCTGGGCGGTTCGATACATAAGTCCATGTTCTGATCTGCGCAATCCTCGCAGACAAGGTATCGATCTCTCCATCCGTGCGGTCGGCGCGACGCACCTGTTCGGCCATGAAATCCTCGTTCACCCTCCCGCGCTTGACGAGGTCGAAATAGAGCGTGGAGATCAGATCCGCATGCTGCGCCGGGGCGATACGGCGATAGTCCGGAAGCGCGCAGGCCTCCCAGAGCTTTTCCACCCGTGCATCGGTCGTCGTCACGTCGATGATTTCGGGATAACGGGACAGATACTCCAGCGCCTGCTGGTCGATGGCCGGCAGGGCGCGCGAAAGCCCCTGGATCGCCGGCGCAGCGTCAAGGCTCGCACGCAGATTAGCGATAGAGGAAAAATCGAAGTTTTTCGTCCGCCACTGCAACACCTTCACCGCATCGAACTGATGCGTCTCGATCCGCTCCACCAGTTCGTCATCGAACGGGTCGACACGGCCTGTCACCCCGAAGGTGCCGTCACGAAGATGGCGGCCGGCGCGGCCGGCGATCTGGCCGATTTCGCCCGGATTGAGATTGCGGAATTGATAACCGTCGAATTTTCGGTCCTGCGCGAAAGCGACGTGATCGACATCAAGGTTAAGGCCCATGCCGATAGCGTCCGTCGCGACCAGATATTCGACATCGCCGGACTGATAGAGACCCACCTGCGCATTGCGCGTGCGGGGCGAAAGCGCGCCTAGCACAACGGCCGCGCCGCCCCGCTGGCGGCGCACCAGTTCGGCAATGGCATAGACCTCATCGGCGGAAAAAGCGACAATCGCCGTGCGCTGCGGCAGGCGGGTTATCTTCTTCTGGCCGGCATAAAAAAGCTGCGACAGACGCGGTCGCTCCACCACGGTAATTCCCGGCAGCAGCTTTTCGAGGATCGGGCGCATCGTGCCCGCCCCCAGCAGCAGCGTTTCCTCCCGACCGCGCAGATGCAGAACCCGGTCGGTAAAGATATGCCCGCGTTCGAGATCGCCTGCCAGCTGCACCTCATCGATTGCAACGAAGGCGGCCGTCGTTTCGCGCGGCATGGCTTCCACTGTGCAAACGGAATACTTGGCTTTTGGGGGTGAGATTTTTTCTTCGCCGGTTATCAGCGCCACATTGGGCGCCCCCACCTTTTCGACCAGACGGGTATAGACCTCGCGCGCCAAAAGGCGCAGCGGCAGGCCGATGACACCGCTGCCATGCGCCACCATACGCTCAATCGCGTAATGGGTCTTGCCGGTGTTGGTGGGGCCGAGAACGGCCGTGACACCGCGGCCGCTCAGGATCATTGGGCGAAAATTCAACGTACTATCCGCGAATCGACTTCATCTGCTTGGCGTGCCACCCACATCAACGGTATGGGCCGCACGCACCACACATGGCAACGCCTGCCGACAAAGGCAATAGGCCTCACCCGCAAAGTGCTGCAAGGCAACCAGTCAACGAAATTTTCCATTTCGATTCAGATAGTTGAACAAGAAAAAAGAATCCGGCGAAAATGAGATCGATTCGGCTGCGGAACAGTCTGCGAACGAATCAAATACGAATCGCTGACTCCTCGTGATTCAGCTTTTGTTCTCCGCAATATCTGGTTGGCGAAGTGACGGCCTCTACCAGATTATGAATCCGGATAAGTCCTTGGCCGGATTCGGCATTACGGTAAAACCGCCGGTCGGAAAATCCGGGAATCGGCTGTCAAGCGCCAATCCCGGAAAAGCCGTTCCGAAGCCAGCACCACAAGCCGAGATCAGAGTGCCTCACCGGTGAGCAAACGCGGCGCATTTGCATCCGTGGTACCGGCGGCCTGGCCAATGAAATAGGATTTGAGACCCGGCAAACGATCCACCACGCCGAGACCGAAATCGCGCATGATGCGAATGGGACCGACATCATTGGAGAACAGCCGGTTCAGCACATCCGTGGTCACCCCCATCCGCGAGGTGTCGAACCGGCGCCAGGACTGATACCGCTCCAGAACATTGAGGGAGCCGATGTCGAGGCCGAGACGGTCAGCTTCAACCACGGTTTCGGCCAGAGCCGCCACATCCTTGAAACCCAGATTGAGGCCTTGACCCGAGATCGGGTGAATACCGTGGGCCGCATCACCGGCGAGCGCGAAACGCGACGCGACGAAGGACCGTGCCAAAGTGAGACCCAGCGGAAAGGCGCGCCGGGGACCGACAGGGCGGATCGTGCCGAGCTTGTGGCCGAACCGGCGCTCAAGCTCCTCCTCGAACACCAGGTCGTCGGCGGCCACAAGCCTGTCGGCATCGGCGGTGCGTTCGGTCCAGACAAGCGAAGACCGGTTTCCCTTCAACGGCAGAATGGCGAAGGGTCCGGATGGCAGGAAATGCTCCTCGGCGCAGCCTTCGTGCGGTCGCTCATGCTCAACGGTCGTCACGATGCCTGACTGATCGTAAGCCCAGTGCACCGTCTTGATGCCAGCCATATTCCGAAGAGCCGAGCGAACACCATCACAGGCAATCAGCAATCGCGCTTCGAGCGTCGATCCGTCGGAAAGGTGAATAGCCGTCGACTGCGGTCCTGCTGTAAAATCGGAAACACTGAGGCCGTGGCGGATTTCTATGCCCAGGCGTGCGCAAAGGCCCCGCAACGCGCCTACCAGAGCGACGTTGGGAACCATATGGGCAAAGGGCCGGCCCTCTTCCACCGCGCCGTCAAACGTCAGGAACACGGGACGTACCGGATCGGCGGTTTTCGAATCGGTAACGATCATCTTGTGGATCGGCTGGGCTTCCGGCTCGATCTCGTTCCAGATGCCGAAAACATCGAGCATGCGGGTAGCCGCTGCGATAATGGCGGACGCGCGAACATCCTTTGCCCAGACATCCTCAGGAGCGGCTTCAATTACCTGCACATTCAGATGCGGGGCCGCCTGCTTGATTGCCACAGCAACGGAAAGACCGACATATCCGCCGCCTGCCACCACAACGTCCAGCATCGCGCTTCTCCTCAAATCTTGTGCATGCATCATCGGCGCACTATAGACCATGTGACGTCTTCCTACAGCCGGAGCAGGCCGAAAAAATGTCGCATCCCTTGCAATCGTCAGACCCGATGGCAAATCTCATCGCCACGCTCGATCTTGAGAAGCTGGAAGAGAACCTTTACCGGGGCGAAAGCCCGCAGATCGGCTGGCAACGGGTTTTTGGTGGTCAGGTCATTGCACAGGCCCTGATCGCCGCGCAAAGAACCGTGGATGACGATCGCTTCGTGCATTCGTTGCACGCCTATTTCATGCGTCCCGGCGACCCGCTGGTGCCCATCGTCTACCAGGTCGAGCGTATTCGCGATGGCGCCAGTTTCTGCACCCGTCGCGTGGTCGCCATCCAGCACGGCAAAGCCATTTTTTCCATGTCGGCGTCGTTCCAGATATTCGAGGACGGTTTTACCCATCAGATCAGGATGCCTGATGTGACGCCGCCTGAAAAACTGATGAGCGAGGAACAGATGCAGGCGGCTTTCCTCGCAAAGGCGCCCGCTTCGATCCGCAACTACTGGAGCAACAAGCGGCCGATCGAGATCAGGCCGGTCTCGCTGACCCACTACATCTCAAAAGAAAAGCTGGAGCCGCAGCAGGATATCTGGGTCCGTGCCGTTGGAAGCGTACCTGACGATCCGCGCCTGCAATCCGCCATTCTCGCCTATCTCTCCGACATGACGCTGCTGGACACCTCGCTCTATGCCCATGGCACGACGATCTTCGATCCTTCGATCCAGGTGGCAAGCCTGGACCACGCCATGTGGTTTCATCGTCCCTGCCGGCTGGAAGATTGGCTGCTCTATACACAGGACAGCCCCAGCGCCTCGGGCGCGCGCGGTTTGACCCGTGGCAATATTTTCACCAGACAGGGTGAACTGGTCGCCTCCGTGGCGCAGGAAGGTTTGATCCGCAAAAGGGCAAATGATTAAATAAAGTGCGTTTTCTAAAAATCGCACATTTTATAGACGCAAAATTCGCCGACAAATGCCCCTTTTTCAGACGTCCGTCATATAAACATTACATTTCAATAAGTTAGTTACACACTCAAAACTGGCACGCCCTTTGAATGTATGTCCGCAGTCGCTGTTACTGATCTGCCAGCGGCAGGAGAGTCGGCTCCGTGCCGAGGACAAACAAAGGATGGGAAACCAGATGAAAATTGTGATGGCCATTATCAAGCCGTTCAAGCTGGATGAAGTGCGCGAAGCACTCACCGGCGTCGGCATCCAGGGCCTGACCGTGACCGAAGTAAAGGGTTACGGGCGCCAGAAGGGACATACCGAGATTTATCGCGGCACGGAATATGCGGTGAGCTTCCTTCCCAAGCTAAAGATCGAGATCGCTGTTCCATCCGACGTCGTGGACAAAGCCGTCGAAGCGATCGCATCTGCGGCAAAGACCGGGCAGATCGGCGACGGCAAAATCTTCGTTTACTCAATTGAACAGGCCGTGCGCATCCGTACCGGCGAAACCAACACAGAAGCGCTTTGAAGCACGGCTGACAGGGGAGTTTTCTAGCTATGCAACTCAACAAGTTTTTGACGCTCGGCAAGCTGGGCGCAACAGCGACGGCCCTGATGGCCCCGGCCATCGCCTTTGCCCAGGATGCAGCGCCGGCCGCAGCCGCAGCGCCTGTTCCGGAAAAGGCCGACACAGCCTTCATGTATGTCGCCACAATCCTCGTGCTCTTCATGATCCTTCCGGGTCTGGCGCTGTTTTACGGCGGTCTTGTCCGCACGAAGAACATGCTCTCCGTTCTCATGCAGTGCACGGTCATCACCGCTGTCATGATGCTCATCTGGGTCATCTACGGTTACTCTTTCGCCTTCGGCGGCGGCACCGGCCCTTATTTCGGCGGCTTCGGCAAGCTTTTCCTGTCGGGCGTTTCGCTTGACAGCACCTCGGCAACCTTCTCGCAGGGCGTCGTGATCTACGAATACACCTTCATCGCCTTCCAGATGACCTTTGCGGCCATCACCCCGGCGCTGATCATCGGTGCCTTCGCGGAACGCGTGAAGTTCTCCGCCGTCATCCTCTTCACCATCCTGTGGGCCACCTTCGTGTATTTCCCGGTCGCCCATATGGTCTGGGACGCAAACGGCCTGATCTTCGGCATGGGCGCTCTCGACTTCGCCGGCGGCACGGTCGTCCACATCAATGCCGGTATCGCAGGCCTGATCGGCGCGATCATGGTCGGCAAGCGCACCGGCTTCGGCAAGGACATGATGGCTCCTCACTCCATGACGCTGACACTCGTCGGTGCAGCCATGCTTTGGTTCGGCTGGTTCGGTTTCAACGCCGGCTCCAACCTCGAAGCATCGGGTGGTGCGGTTCTCGCAACCATGAACACCTTCCTCGCAACCGCAGCCGCCATTGTTTCCTGGTCGCTGGTTGAAAGCTTCACCCGCGGCAAGGCATCCATGCTGGGCGCCGCGTCGGGCATGATCGCCGGCCTCGTTGCCGTCACACCTGCTGCAGGCTCGGTTGGCCCGATGGGTGCCATCGTTCTCGGCCTCATCGTCTCGCCGATCTGCTACTTCTTCGTCTCCGTGGTGAAGAACAAGTTCGGTTACGACGATACCGCTGACGTCTTCGGCGTTCACGGCATCGGCGGCATCATCGGCGCACTCGGCACCGGCATCTTCACCTCGCCGCTACTCGGCGGCACCGGCAAGCCCGAATTCTCCATCGCCTCGCAGCTCTGGACGCAGTTCGTGGCCGTCGCCATCACCATCGTCTGGTGCGCCATCGTCTCGGCGATCCTTTACAAGATCGTCGATGTGATCGTCGGGCTCCGCGTCCCGGTCGAAGCCGAGCGCGAAGGTCTGGACCTCGCCACCCACGGCGAAGCCGCTTACCACTCCTGATATCGGGAAAATGGGGTTCTCCATCCCCATTCCCAAAAGAAAGGCCCGTTTCGACGGGCCTTTTTCTTTGCCGCCAATCTGCCGTAACGCAACCGCTTCAAAGCAGAAATTCGCTCAAACGCTCACCTTAAAACGCTCTGGCATCCTCAAAAAACCGCATGGTTAACACGACATTAACCAGCTGGCGGTTAGTTTTCCCTGTCAATCCGGGATCAGGCCGTGTGCCGGATCTCGCCGAAACCAAAAAATGACGGGTTCAGGGACATGGGCAGAATGCATTCTCCGACATTCGATGGTCGTCACACACGTTTTGTGCTGACGGCGTTTTTCGTGCGGCAGATTATGGCTCTGGCCGGTTTCGCTCTGCTTGCTACGATTGCACTCGGTATCGCCGCGCTCGCGACGTGGAATGTGGCGGATCCGAGCCTGTCCTATGCCACAGGAAACCAACCAACCAATCTCCTGGGCTACGGCGGCGCGATCTTCGCGGATATCGTTATGCAGTTCCTCGGGCTTTCGGCAATCATTTCCCTGCTGCCGGTCATTGCATGGGCGATCGCCCTGATCGCCGGCCGCAAGCTGCAGCGCATACCCGCCCGCCTCGTGGCCTGGATCGCGGGCGCGATCGTCTGCGCCGCCTCCCTCGGCTGCTTTCCGGCTCCCGTCACCTGGCCGCTGCCGAACGGTATCGGCGGCGTGATCGGCGACATGATCCTTCGTTTTCCCGCCCTATTCATCGGCGCTTATCCCACGGGCACCGTTGCGACGATACTTGGGGTAATATTCGCCGCGCCGGCTACCTGGCTCATGCTGTTTGCCGCGGGCATTGTCGGCGGTCTGGACGATGAACTGGAGCGTGAGGAACCCGCACCGGCCGTCAGCAAGGCCCGCGCCGTCCGCGAGGCGGAAGAGGACGACGAGGATGATGGCGAGGGTTTCTTCGCCAACATTCTCGCCTTCGGCGCACTGACGCACTACTGGTACATCACCCAGGCCCGTTTTCGTCGCCTGTTCGGCCTGAAGTCGAAATCGCTGCATGACGAATTCGAACATCCCTATGATTTCAACGAGTATGAATTCGGCACGCTAAACGAGCCGTCGCGCCTCAAGACGGCGATCAACCGTCTCGACCAGCGCGCGGAACCCTCTTTCGAAGAACGAACTGCATCGCGTCGCCAGATGTCTCCTCCCTCCATCGCGCCCGGTCATGAAGACGATGGGGACGGCGAGCCGTCCTTCGGTACTGACGAGGCCCGCCTGCCAAGTGGCATCCTTTCCGATGACGACGTCGACCAGAAATTCACTGCCCGACAGGCGCCGGGACGCGGACAGACGAAAATAACCGCTCCTTCGGCACGCCCGAAGCCCAGTGAGCGTGTGGCACGCGAAGCACAGGCCTCTTTCATCGCCGCAGACGGTTTCCAGCTTCCTACCGTTCATCTTCTGGCGGAGCCCAAGAACATTGTTCGCGACAATACGCTAAGCGAAGAGGTGCTCGAGCAGAACGCCCGTCTTCTCGAGGGGGTTCTTGAAGACTTCGGCGTCAAGGGTGAAATCATTCATGTCCGCCCCGGCCCGGTCGTCACCCTTTACGAACTGGAACCGGCCCCCGGCATCAAATCGTCGCGTGTCATCGGCCTCGCGGATGATATCGCCCGCTCCATGAGCGCGATCGCCGCCCGCGTGGCCGTTGTTCCCGGCCGCAATGCCATCGGCATCGAACTGCCGAACCAGACCCGCGAAACCGTGTTCCTGCGCGAACTGATCGGCAGCCGCGATTTCGAAAACAGCAAAGCCAAGCTTGCCATGGCGCTCGGCAAGACCATCGGCGGCGAACCCGTCATCGCCGATCTCGCCAAGATGCCGCACCTGCTCGTTGCAGGCACCACCGGTTCGGGCAAGTCCGTTGCCATCAACACCATGATCCTGTCGCTGCTTTACCGCATGTCGCCGGAACAGTGCCGCCTGATCATGATCGACCCGAAAATGCTGGAACTGTCGATCTATGACGGCATCCCGCACCTGCTTTCTCCCGTCGTCACGGATCCGAAAAAGGCGGTCGTCGCGCTCAAATGGACGGTGCGCGAGATGGAGGAACGCTACAAGAAGATGTCGAAGATCGGCGTGCGCAATATCGACGGCTTCAACAGCCGCGTGCAGCAGGCGCTCGACAAGGGCGAAATCCTCACCCGCACGGTGCAGACCGGTTTCGACCGCCAGACCGGCGAGGCAATCTACGAAACGGAAGAGTTCGATCTGAAGCCCCTGCCCTATATCGTCGTCATCATCGACGAGATGGCCGACCTGATGATGGTGGCCGGCAAGGATATCGAAGGCGCGGTGCAGCGTTTGGCGCAGATGGCGCGTGCTGCCGGCATCCATGTCATCATGGCCACCCAGCGCCCCTCCGTTGATGTCATCACCGGCACGATCAAGGCCAACTTCCCGACCCGCATCTCATTCCAGGTCACCTCGAAGATCGACAGCCGCACGATCCTTGGAGAGCAGGGCGCCGAACAGCTGCTCGGCATGGGTGATATGCTTTACATGGCGGGCGGCGGACGCATCCAGCGTGTGCACGGGCCCTTCGTTTCCGACAATGAAGTGGAAGAGATCGTTTCCTATCTGAAGACACAAGGGTCGCCTGAGTATCTCGAAGCGATTACCGAAGAAGAAGACGAGGACGGCGCTGGCGCAAGCCCGGCCGGCGGCGGCAGCTTCTCGGATTCCGAGGACCCCTACGATCAGGCCGTGGCCGTCGTACTTCGCGATGGCAAAGCCTCCACCTCCTATGTGCAGCGTCGTCTCGGCATCGGTTACAACCGCGCGGCATCGCTGATCGAACGCATGGAGCAGGAAGGCATTATCGGCCCCGCCAACCACGCCGGAAAACGCGAAATCCTCGTTCCCACGGAAGCAGATATCATCGAGCGATAATCCGCAACCAAGCGGCGTCGAGAAGCGTTATTACACGCTTTCACGTCATGAAGCCGCCGCGTTTTTCGCGGACAATCGCTGCGATGAAGGAGAACAGAATGAACGACCTGACCACCGGCGAAACGGCCAATGCAAGCGCAGCGCAAAATGGCGTGACGCGGCGTGGGGTGCTGACGGCATTTTCCATGGCTGCCGTGATCGCTGGCATCTCGCCGCTCGACGCCTTTGCCCAGGCAGCCGGCAATACCGCAACGGCACAGAAGATCGCGAACCACTTCTCGTCGGTCAAAACCATGATGGGTGAATTCGTGCAGTTCGGCCCGCGCGGGGAACAGACCGGCGGCAAGTTCTACATCGAACGGCCAGGCAAGCTCCGCTTCAATTATGAAGACCCCTCGCCGATGCGCGTCATCTCCGACGGCAAGAATGTCGTCATCGGCAATATGAAGCTGAAGACATGGGATCTCTATCCCCTGTCGAAGACTCCGCTCAGCCTGCTTCTCTCCGACAAGATCGATCTCAGCAACCAGAAGGTCCGGGATGTGAAGGAAGAATCTGACCTGACCACCATCGTCCTCGGTGACAAGAGCGTGTTCGGCGATTCCACCATCACGCTGATGTTCGACCCGAAGACGTTCGATCTGCGTCAATGGACCACGACGGACGCCCAGAACAAGGACACGACCGTCATGATCTTCAACGTTCAGACCGGCGTGAACCTCGATGAACGCGTCTTCAACATCAATTATGAAGAAGTACGCAAGCGCGGCTGACGCTCCCTGTCGATGTATGCTCTGTGAAGGCGGCTCTCAGGCCGCCTTTTTCATTTTGCCGCTAAAATACATTCCTGTTTTCGTCACGATGTTATAAGCCTGCGCCCCGGAAACAGCCTTGAGGCCTTGCTTCGAGGCGATAAAAGCGGAGCTCATTAATGTCGTTTTCGATAACCACCTGGAACATCAACTCCGTCAGGCTCAGAATGCCGATCGTCGAGCAGTTTCTGGTGCGTTACAAACCCGACATTCTCTGCCTGCAGGAAACCAAATGCCCGAATGGCGAGTTTCCGATGAAGCCGTTGAAGGCGCTGGGTTACGAGCACGTGATCATTCACGGCCAGAAGGGCTATCATGGCGTCGCCATCGCCTCGAAAATCCCACTGACGGAAGATCATCGGCAGGATTACTGCGGAATAGGCGACGCGCGCCATATTTCCGCGATTGTCCAGGTGGGATCGCGCCGCATCCGGCTCCATAATTTTTATGTTCCGGCAGGCGGCGACGAACCCGATCGCTCAATCAATCCGAAATTCGGCCACAAGCTGGATTTCATTGAGGAAATGAAGGCATTGCGTGCCGATGGCGTGCCGGGCACGTCTTCCATCCTCGTCGGCGACCTCAATATAGCGCCGCTCGAGAACGATGTCTGGTCGCACAAGCAGCTTCTCAAGATCGTCAGCCACACGCCGGTGGAAACCGAGGGTATGCTGGACATCATGAAGAAGGGCAACTGGCTTGATCTGATGCGGCTGAATGTGCCGGCGACGGAAAAAATCTACACGTGGTGGAGTTACCGCGCCAAGGACTGGGAAGCGGCTGATCACGGCCGCCGCCTCGATCACATCTGGTCGTCTCAGGATCTCGGCCCGTCGCTTGACAGGATCGAGATATTGCGGGAAGCCCGCGGCTGGAACCGACCATCGGATCACGTTCCAGTCACCGCCCATTTCCGGTTTTGAACCAATGCCGGACGGGGTGATCTGGCGCGCGGTCACATGAAGCGGTTCTGCAAACGGGCGGCACCGGCGGCCAGAGACGCGATATTGTCGCGAATGCGCGCCGAAACGATGTCGGCGACCTCAGGAAACTCTTCCACCAGGCGGTGAAAGAGAATGCGCGTTATCCGGATGACTTCGGAATCCTCCGCAGCCACGGCAGTAAATTTTCTTTCACAAAGGGTAAAAAGCGCAAGTTCCGAAAGCAGGGCGCCCTTTCCGGGCGTAGCCTGCAGCACGGGCTTGCCGTCCCGTCCGGCTGAAAAAAGCTCGAAATGACCTGACGTCACCGCAAAGGCGCATTCGGCGGGGGAGTGTTCGCGAAACAACGTCTGCCCAGCCGCGACACGCCGGCGTTCTGCGCCGAAGGCGATGAGCCGCAGCTGATCATCACTGAAGCCCGCAAACAACGGCACTTGCCCCAGCAGCATGATATCGTCGGTCAAGGCCATGTCGATTGTTACTCCGGAAAACCGCCTGCATTGCTATAGCGGTTTTCCAATATCGGCCTTCAAAACACAAGGTGCTAGAGCAATGCTCAACAACTAGGGGGACTCCCCGGGGGGCCTGTCAGGGGACGATCTTGTAGCCGCCGTTCTCGGTTACGAGAATCTCGGCATTGGAAGGATCCCGCTCGATCTTCTGACGCAACCGATAAACGTGCGTTTCGAGCGTGTGGGTCGTGACCCCGGAATTGTAACCCCAGACCTCTTCCAGCAGGACGTCGCGCGTCACGACCGTGCTGCCTGCCCGGTAGAGATAACGAATGATCGCGGCCTCTTTTTCCGTCAGCCGGATTTTCTTGCCGTCTTCGGTCGTCAGGAGCTTCTGGCTGGGCTTGAACTGATAAGGACCAACGGTGAAGACCGCATCCTCGCTCTGTTCATATTGACGCAACTGGGCCCGGATGCGCGCCAGAAGCACGGCGAAGCGGAAAGGCTTTGTCACATAGTCATTGGCGCCAGCCTCAAGGCCGAGGATCGTGTCCGAATCCGTATCGTGACCCGTGAGCATGATGATGGGCGCCTTGAAGCCGCCCTTGCGCAAAAGCTTCACGGCTTCGCGGCCATCCATGTCGGGAAGGCCGACATCCATGATGAGTAGATCGACCTGCGAAGTTTTGGCGGTCTGCATCGCCTGTGCGGCGTTTGCGCCGCTCAGAAGCGAGAATTCCTCATAGGGAGACAATTGCTCGGTCAGCGTCTCCCGAAGATCGTCGTCATCGTCCACGAGAAGGATAGTGCGAGCCGTCATTCGGATTCTCAGCCTTTCTTACTTTAATCGTCAGCCAATTCAGCGGTTTGCCGGTAAAAGGTCAACCCATTGCCATCACATGATGAAGTGCTATGACTTCACGTTAAATAACCTGCAAAGCAAAATCTCGTGAAAAACATGAGCAAACGTCCCGTAGAACAACGTAAACGCGCATCAACGCTCATGGTTCGGCCAGCTCCTTTGAAAATCAACCGGGCCATCGTTCAGCTCGGCCATCTCACATTTCCGGCTGCCATCGGGCGCAATGGCCGGACTGCACGAAAACGGGAAGGTGACGGAAAGTCGCCGATTTCCGTGACCCGCCTGCTGCATGGCTTTTATCGCGGCGACCGTATGTCCGCCATCACGACTGCCCTGCCGATGCAACGTACGCGGAAATCGATGCTGTGGTGTGATGAGCCCGGCAACCCCAATTATAACAGGCTGGTCAAGGCACCTTTCGCGCCGAGCCACGAGGACATGATGCGCACAGATGGCCTTTACGATGTCTGTCTCGTGCTGGACTGGAACGTCACCTCAAGAAGCCGCAACCGCGGCTCGGCAATCTTCATGCATATGATTAGGCCGGGATATGAACCGACAGCAGGTTGCGTCGCACTGCATCCCCGCGACATGCGGCGCGTCCTGCCGCATCTGCGCAAAGGCACGAAAATCCGCATCTTGTGAATTAAGCCGGCACTTGGACAACAAAAAACCCGCCATAAAGGCGGGTTTTTTTAGAAGGAAGAGGCCGGCGATTACGCGGCTTCGTCCTGAGAATCGTCTTCTTCGACAGCCTTGCCGCGCTTGGGGCCCTTGGCAAGGTTAACTTCCACCAGGCGAACAGCCTCGGTTTCGGACATCTTGTTGACAGCGGCGATTTCCCGCGCCATGCGGTCGAGAGCGGCTTCGTAAAGCTGGCGCTCGGAATAGGACTGCTCAGGCTGGTTTTCCGCGCGGTAGAGATCGCGAACGACTTCCGCGATCGCGATGAGATCGCCGGAGTTGATCTTCGCATCATATTCCTGCGCACGGCGCGACCACATGGTACGCTTCACACGTGCCTTGCCCTGCACCACTTTCAGCGCCCGCTCGACAAAATCGCCTTCGGAAAGCTTGCGCATGCCGATGCTGACGGCTTTGGCGACGGGAACTTTAAGACGCATCTTGTCTTTTTCGAAATCAATGACAAAAAGCTCAAGCTTCATGCCGGCGACTTCTTGTTCCTCGATGGCAGAAATGGTACCGACACCATGAGCGGGATACACAATCGCTTCACCGGTTTTAAAGCCGTGATGTGCTGGAGATTTCTTCTGCTGGGTCGTCATTCGTTCTAAAAACTCCCTGTTACATACCCGGGGATGCCGGGGTTGGGTCGGTCAGGCCCTGATGAGACGGGGGAACCGTCAGGTGATTCCGCACTGGTCCAGCCGTGCACGCAAAAATACACCTTCCCGCCTCGCGGGGTTCGATAACGTAAACGCTCGATATGTCACGGAAACCGCGTGCAAAAGAGGTGTTGCTTTCGTGGTGTTTTTGGGCACACAAATGCCGCGCTGTGGATCAGTGTTGTTGGTGTACCACAAAAATAGGCGCAAATCAATAATTTGCTTCAACCGTGGCCGCAACATCACATTGCGGCTCAAGAACCGCTTAAAAATTAGCCGCAAAAATACTGTCGTATGCTTCTAAACTGAGCCTCGCGAGAAAAGAAGCAAAAAAATTTCACTTACCGCCTGAAGAAACACGATAGCCTCTTAAACTCTTCGTAATTCCACGCCAATATCCGATTCGACTGAAAAGGCAAAATCCGCAAATTGGCGATGCTTTTTTATATTAAAGTGTGATTTTTGGAGGAATCCACGTCAAATGGGCTACAGAAACAATCCAAAACGCGAAAAACAGATCGAAAAAGCGCGCCAGCAGGCAATTGCCGAAAATGTCGAATTTCTTGATCCTGGTATTCTTTATGGAAGGGCAAGTGTCGACGATATAGAATATTATTCCGCCGAGATGCTGGCGGCGAGTGCCGCCCACAGTTTCCAGGCGCTTTCGCGATGGACCGGGGACACCCCTCATATCAGCATTTCCCAAGTCGAGGGTGTTTCCCCGCGGGACGTGCCGGTAACGGTTCTGACCATTATCGGCCGCAACATGCCCTTCCTCTACGATTCTGTTATGGGCGAAGTCACCAGCAGTTATCGTGGTCTTTATCTTGCCGTGCACCCGATCCTCGTCCGAGACGATGATGCGAAGGGTGGTTACCGCCTTGCCGAGCCCGATGATGATCCGGCCGGCAATATAAGTCTTATCCAGCTGCACATCGCACCGCTTTCGCAGCAGGGAGCCTCGGCTCTGGAAGAGCGGCTTCGCTTCGTGCTGAAACAGGTGGAATCGGCCTATCGCGACTGGCGGCCCATGCTGGCGAAGCTAGACGAGGCGTTGGATGAACTGTCGAAACGCGGCTCGTCGCGGCGCAAGGCCGAACGGACGGAGGCGGTCGAATTCCTCAACTGGCTTCGCAACGACAATTTCACCTTCCTGGGCATGCGTGACTACACCTATTCCGGCAAGGGGAAGAACGCGAAGATCGAGCGCGGTGACGGCGTCGGCCTCGGCAGCCTCAGCGACCCGGATGTCCGCGTGCTGCGACTCGGCAAGAATGCCGTGACGACGACACCGGAAATCCTTGCCTTCCTCGATGGCCCGGATTTCCTCATCGTTACCAAGGCTAATGTGAAGTCCATCGTGCATCGTCGCGCCTATATGGACTATATCGGTATCAAGCGCTTCGACGAGGACGGCAATGTCGTTGGTGAGCTGCGCATCGTCGGCCTTTTCACCGCCACCGCCTATACGCGTTCGGTCAAGCAAATTCCCTTGCTGCGCGCCAAGGTCTCGGAAGTCGAGCGGCATTTCGGCTTCGATCCAAACAGCCATTCGGGCCGCATCCTGCAGAACACGCTGGAAGCCTATCCGCGTGACGATCTTTTCCAGATCGAAACCGACCTTCTGATCCGCTTCATCGAGCAGATCATGGAGCTCAGCGACCGTCCGCGTGTGCGCGTGCTCGCGCGTATAGACCGTTTCGACCGCTTCGTTTCGGCCATCATCTTCGTTCCGCGCGAGGAGTATAATTCCTATGTGCGCGAAAAGATCGGCGATTATCTGAGCAGGGTCTATGACGGGCATATATCGGCCTATTATCCTGCCTTCCCCGAAGGCGCCGTTGCTCGCGTCCATTTCATTGTCGGCCGCACGGAAGGCAAGACGCCCCGCATCGCCCAAGACAAGCTCGAAGATGCCGTCAGCGATATTGCGGCACGCTGGATAGATCACTTCGTCTCCTTGTCCGAACCGGGCGCACCGGTGCTGGAAGTGGATCAGGCCTATCAGGAAGCTTTCACGCCCGAAGAGGCGATCGGCGACATGCCTGATATTCTGGCCGCTGTGAAAGGCGATCCGGTCCGCATTGAATTCTATCAGCAGGAAGGCCAGCCGGCGGGAACGCTATCCCTGAAGATTTTCCACCGCGAAGGCCATCTTCCGCTTTCACGACGTGTTCCGCTGCTCGAAAATCTTGGTTTTAATGTCATCAGCGAGCGCACTTTCGATATCGGCGTCGTGGCGGATGGCGAAAAGCACGACATCGTGCTGCACGACATGGAACTGTCGGTCGCGGCCAGCACGACACTCGACCTGCCGCATTACGGACAGAAACTCGAAGAAGCTTTCCTTGCTGCTTTTTCAGGAAAGGTGGACAATGACAACTTCAACCGCCTGATCCTTGCCTGCGGTCTCACAGTGCGCGAAGTCTCCGTGCTGCGCGCCTACGCGCGGTACCTGCGCCAGACCGGAATCGTCTATTCGCAGGAACATATCTCCGAAACGCTCTATAAATATCCTGACATCTCCAGGAATATTTTCGCGCTGTTCAAGGCCGGCTTCGATCCATCCATCGAAGAGAAGAAGCGGCTGAAGAAACTCGCGGAAATTCATAAGGCAATCGAAGCAGCCCTGAGCGGCGTTCCCAATCTCGATGAGGACCGCACCCTCCGGCGTTACGTCAACGCCATCGATGCAACCCTGCGCACCAATTACTTCCAGAAAAATGCCGACGGCACGCCGCGTGACATTCTGGCATTCAAATTCGATCCCAAACATCTGGACGGCCTGCCCGATCCGCGCCCCTTCCGCGAAATCTTCGTTTACGGAACCGAGGTCGAAGGCGTGCATCTGCGCTTCGGCAAGGTTGCACGCGGTGGTCTGCGCTGGTCGGATCGCGGCCAGGATTACCGCACGGAGGTGCTCGGTCTTGTCAAGGCGCAGCAGGTGAAGAACGCGGTCATCGTGCCAGTCGGCGCCAAGGGCGGTTTCTTCCCGAAGAACCTGCCCGCCGGCGGCTCCCGCGACGAGGTCTTTAATGCCGGCCGCGAGGCCTATAAGACCTATATCCGCACACTGCTGTCCATCACCGATAATATTGTCGACGACGCCATCGTGCCGCCGGCTGACACACTGCGGCTAGATGGTGACGACCCCTATTTCGTCGTCGCCGCCGACAAGGGAACGGCCACCTTCTCCGATACGGCAAACGGCCTTGCCCATGAAGCCGGCTTCTGGCTGGACGATGCCTTTGCATCGGGCGGTTCGGCCGGTTACGACCACAAGAAGATGGGCATTACCGCGCGTGGCGCATGGGAGACGGTGAAGCGCCATTTCCGGGAGATGAACACCGACATCCAGACCACACCCTTCACGGTGGCGGGTGTGGGCGATATGTCCGGCGACGTCTTCGGTAACGGCATGCTGCTGTCGGAGAAGATCAGGCTTATCGCCGCCTTCGACCACCGCGATATCTTCATTGATCCGGATCCCGATACCGACAAATCCTTCGCCGAGCGCAGGCGGCTGTTCGAATTGCCGCGTTCCAGCTGGCAGGATTATGACCGTTCGGCTCTCTCTGCCGGTGCGATGATCATTTCGCGCTCTGAAAAATCGGTGACGCTGACTCCGGAAGCTGTGGCGGCCATCGGCATCGACAAGTCAGTCGCCACACCGTTCGAAATCATGACCGCCATCCTGAAGGCCCCGGCCGATCTCCTCTGGTTCGGCGGCATCGGCACCTACATCAAGGCGGCGGTGGAAACCAATGCCGAGGTGGGCGACAGGGCAAACGACCCCATCCGCGTCAACGCCACGGAGGTGCGCGCCAAGGTCATCGGCGAAGGCGCCAATCTCGGTATCACCCAGAAGGGGCGCATCGCCTATGCGCTTTCGGGCGGGCGCTGCAATTCCGACGCCATCGACAACTCGGCAGGCGTGAACTCCTCAGACGTCGAGGTCAATATCAAGATCGCACTCGCCTCCGCCGTCAATAGCGGTCGCCTGACTATGCCGAAGCGTAACCAGCTTCTCGCCTCCATGACGCCTGAGGTGGCGCAGCTGGTATTGCGCAACAACTACCTGCAATCGCTGGCGATCTCGCTGACCGAGCGGCTGGGCCTTTCAAACCGGGAAGAACTTGGCCGCCTGATGAGCGCACTGGAGGCAACCGGGCAACTGAACCGAAAGGTCGAAACCCTGCCCAACAATGCCGAGTTCAGCGAGAGATACGCCACCGGCAAACCGCTGACCCGGCCAGAGATCGGGGTGCTCCTGTCCTATGCCAAGCTCACTTTGTTTGATGCACTGGTGGCAAGCACGCTTCCCGACGAACCCTATCTCCAGCATCTGCTGGTCGATTATTTTCCGGCCAAGATGCAGAAGAACTATGCCGATGATATCAAATCGCATCGCCTGCATCGCGAAATCGTCGCGACCGCACTTGCCAATGCCGTGGTCAATCGCGGCGGCCCCGGCTTCGTGCAGAAACTTGCCGATGCAAGTGGTCTGCTTGCGGCCGATGTCGTCAAGGCAGCGGTAATCGTTGAAGATGGCTTCGGTCTCAAACGACTGTGGAGCGAGGTCGATGCGCTTGACGGCCAGATCGGGGGCGAAGTTCAGAATGGGCTTTATGCCACGATCACGCGTATCTTCATGGATGCGAGCAGGCTCTATCTGCAAACCGGGAGCGCGGGTGCGA
Source organism: Agrobacterium sp. InxBP2 (assembly GCF_026191755.1). NCBI lineage: Bacteria > Pseudomonadati > Pseudomonadota > Alphaproteobacteria > Hyphomicrobiales > Rhizobiaceae > Agrobacterium > Agrobacterium sp. InxBP2. The sequence goes on along the minus strand of NZ_JAINDY010000027.1, from coordinate 127,333 downwards.
CCCCGGGCGACATGGCGACGGAAATCGAGCGTCTGAAAACCGCGATCAAGACGCTGTCACCGGCAGCGGCGAAATATCGCCGCGAACTCGGCATCACGGAAATCGACGGGGTTCCTTCCGCTCTTCTGGAGGAACTCGATACGCTCTCGCTGCTCGTCTATGTGCCTGAAATCATGCGCATCGCCGAGAGTGCGGGCACAACGCTCGCGCGCGCCGCTGAAAGCTACGCCACCGTCTCCTCGACCTTCCGTGTCGCGCGCCTGCTGGATGCCAGCCAGCGCATCACACCGGCGGATCACTACGAGAGCCTGGCTCTCCTGCGCAGCCAGGACCAGATTTCCTCATCGAGACGCCGGATCGTTATCTCCGCCCTGACAGAATATGCCAGGGAGAAGGATCCGGTTCAGGCCTGGTATGCGGCGGATCGCGTGCGGGTCAATCGTATCGTCTCCGAACTCGGCGCGCTCAGCGAGAGCGGCGATACAAACCTCGCGCGGCTCACCGTGGCGGCGGGCCTGCTTGGCGATATCGTTCAGGCACGCTGATTGGCCGCCTTAAAAACGCCATCCGGGTCACCACCCGGATGGCGCCAGACAAGACGATGCACCGGCATCGCGCCGTATTTCGCAATTTCCGATAGGACGATGAATGACTAGCCCTGCCCCAAATGCGCAAGCAGTCGTTACCAAACGCAGCATCTGGGGCTGGGTGATGTTCGACTGGGCGGCGCAACCCTTCTTCACGGTTGTCACGACCTTCGTTTTCGGGCCCTATTTCGTCGCCCGCCTCACCGACGATCCCATTGCGGCCCAGGCGACGTGGAGCAATGTGGCGACGGTCTCGTCGATCATCATCGCCCTCTTCTCCCCTATCCTCGGCTCCATTGCCGACCAGTCCGGCGCACGCAAGCCGTGGATCGCCTTCTTTGCCGTCATCAAGATCGTCAGCCTGTGTCTCCTTTGGTACGCGGCACCGGGATCGCCGGTCATTCTGCCCGTTATCTGCATGATCCTCGCCTCCATCGCGGCGGAATTCTCGATCGTCTTCAACGATTCCATGATGCCGCGGCTCACCAATCCACAAAATGTCGGGCGCATTTCCAATCTCGCCTGGGGGCTCGGTTATCTCGGCGGCATGGTGGTGCTGATTGCAGTCGTCACCCTGCTGGCGGCAAACCCCAAGACCGGGCTGACGCTCGTGGGAATCACGCCTCTTTTCGGCCTCGACCCCGCCTCCGGGCAGGACGCGAGAATAACCGGACCAATTGCCGCGCTCTGGTACCTGATATTCATTCTGCCAATGTTCTTATTGACTCCGGACTCTAACAAGGGTCTGCCTTTCGGGGCCGCAATCCACTCCGGACTTCGGGAGTTAAAGACGACACTTCGCGAGCTTCGTCACCGCCCCATGCTGCTACGGTTTCTAATCGCGCGCATGCTTTATCAGGATGGCGTGAATGGCGTCGTAATCTTGGGAGGCGCATTCGCGGCGGGAATGTTCGGGTGGGAGACAATTGAAACTGGTCTCTTTGGCATCCTTCTGAATGTCGTCGCCATCGTCGGATGCTTTGCCGCAGGGCGTGTTGATCAAACCCTCGGGTCGCGCAACACCGTACTCATAAGTCTGGTGCTGCTTTTGCTTGCGACCATTGGCATCGTTTCCACAGAAAAAGGTTCAACCCTATTCGGATTGCTTCAACTTTCCACGGATGACAATGACAGTTTCTTCGCGACAGCAGCCGAAAAGGCTTACCTGCTTTATGGGGTGCTGATCGGGCTTGCTTTCGGCCCTGTTCAAGCCTCATCGCGTTCCTATCTTGCCCGCAACATCAGCGTAGCGGAAGCCGGCCGCTATTTCGGCATCTATGCGCTTTCCGGTCGCGCCACGAGCTTCATGGCGACACTGTCATTTTCCATAGCTACCACTCTCAGCGGCTCCGCCCACATCGGCATGGCAACGCTAATCGTCTTTCTCGGAGCCGGTTTCCTGATGCTGCTGCGCGTGCCCGAACGAACGGCAGGCTGAAGGCGCAAGTGAGGCCGACGCCTTGTTAAAGTCGAGCATCGGCCAGTTGGCGCTGGCTCAGAGCTGGTCGAGCTTTTGCTGCAATGCGCGCAACTGCGCTTTCAGCTCATCGATTTCGGACGGATTGGGCTTGCGGGTTTCCTTGGGCGCCTGTGGCATTGCAAAAGGCGTGAAACCCTGCATTGCCTGCCGGAACAGTTCCGTATTACGGCGGATCTGCTCTTCCATCATTTGCAATGGCGCCTGAAAATTGCGGGCGAGCGAGCCGTCACCGAAAGCCTTGGCCATATGCTCCTGCATCTGGCTCTGCTGGTCGGAAAAGGTCTTCATGGAATGTTCGAGAAATGTCGGCACGACCATCTGCATCTGGTCGCCATAATAGGAGATCAATTGACGCAGAAACGCCGTCGGCAACAGCGTATTGCCGGTTTTGGCCTCCTGTTCGACGATGATCTGCGTCAGCACGGCGTGCGTGATGTCTTCGGATGACTTCGCGTCCTGAACCTTGAAGTCTTCACCACGCTTGACCATCTGCGCCAGATCATCAAGCGTCACATAGGTGCTGGTGCCGGTATTGTAGAGCCGCCGATTGGCGTATTTTTTAATGATCGTTTCGCCGTCGTGTTTCGCCATGCCCGCCTCCTCGCGATGATGGTATTTTTTTGTTTTTTGGTGTTATTGCTCTTCCCGGCGCAAAGTGTATGCGCAAAATGCGCTGTCTGACAAATGTTTTGTGCATCGCAACAGTTTGTTTTTTGCGCAGCAATTTTTAGCAAGATTCCAACGTGATTTAGCAATATCTTTTAAAGGAACTTTCGTCATTTGACTTGGATTGAAAGCTTTGCCAGTCTCCGCCCGCAAGTGAGGAGAAAACAAATGACCCTGCCTTCAATCGTGATTGCCAGCGCTGCGCGCACCGCCGTCGGTTCTTTCAATGGCCACTTTGCCAATACGCCAGCCCACGAACTCGGCGCGACCGTTATCAGTGCCGTGCTTGAACGTGCCGGCGTTGCGGCGAACGAAATTGATGAAGTCATTCTCGGTCAGGTGCTCACCGCGGGCGAAGGGCAGAACCCGGCGCGGCAAGCGGCAATGAAGGCAGGCATTCCGCAGGAAGCGACCGCTTTCGGTCTCAACCAGCTCTGCGGCTCGGGACTGCGCGCCGTGGCCCTCGGCATGCAGCAAATCTTGACGGGTGATGCGGGCATTGTCATCGCCGGCGGTCAGGAATCCATGTCCATGGCACCTCACTGCGCCCATTTGCGTGGCGGCGTGAAAATGGGCGACTTCAAGATGATCGACACCATGCTGAAGGACGGCCTGACCGACGCCTTTTACGGCTATCACATGGGCATCACCGCTGAAAACATGGCCCGCCAGTGGCAACTCTCCCGGGATGAGCAGGACCAGTTTGCGGTCTCATCGCAAAACAAGGCTGAAGCCGCACAGGCTGCCGGACGTTTCGTGGACGAAATCGTCGCTTTCACCGTGAAGGGCCGCAAGGCCGATATCGTCATCGACGCCGATGAACATATCCGCGCCGGCGCCTCGCTGGAAACGATGGCCAAGTTGCGCCCTGCCTTCGACAAGGACGGCACCGTGACGGCGGGGAACGCTTCAGGTCTGAACGACGGCGCAGCCGCCACGCTTTTGATGTCGGAACAGGAAGCAGAAAAGCGCGGCATCAAGCCACTGGCCCGTATTGCCTCCTGGGCGACGGCGGGCGTCGATCCGCAGATCATGGGCACCGGCCCCATTCCCGCCTCCCGCAAGGCCTTGGCCAAGGCCGGCTGGTCGGTAGGCGATATCGGCCTCGTCGAAGCCAACGAAGCGTTTGCAGCCCAGTCCTGTGCCGTCGTGCGCGAGCTTGACCTTGATCCTGATATCGTCAACGTCAACGGCGGAGCGATTGCCATCGGTCATCCGATCGGTGCTTCGGGCGCCCGCGTCCTGAACACCCTGATTTACGAGATGCGCCGCCGTAACGTGTCCAAGGGTCTTGCGACACTCTGCATCGGCGGCGGCATGGGTGTAGCCATGTGCATCGAGGCGCTCTGACGCGCGGGCCGCCCGCACTTGCCAAAAAGCAATTCCGGTTCAGCGGACAATAGGATAGAAGCGGCCTCCCATTGGCCGCATTTCTGTGGCGGTTGAGCACGACGAACAAGCACCTGCACAACTGCAGGCGCTTCAATGACAGGTCATGGAGGCCTAGATGAGCCGGGTTGCTTTGATTTCCGGCGGGACGAGCGGTATAGGTGCCGCCATCGCCCGTGCCCTGCAGGCAGCCGGCTATCGGGTGGCCGTCAACTATGCCTTCACGACGGACCGGGCCGAGACATTTCAGACGGAGACAGGCATTCCTGCGTTCCAGTGGGACGTGCGCGACTACGACGCGTGCGTCAACGGTATCGCGAAGGTGGAGGTAACCCTCGGGCCGGTCGAAATCCTCGTCAACAATGCCGGCATCACCCGTGACGCCATGTTTCACAAGATGACACCGCAGCAGTGGCGTGATGTCATCGATACGAACCTCACCGGCGTCTTCAACATGACCCACCCCGTCTGGCCGGGCATGCGGGAGCGCGGTTTCGGCCGCATCGTCAATATTTCCTCCATCAATGGACAGAAGGGTCAGGCGGGCCAAGTCAATTACTCCGCGTCGAAAGCCGGTGATATCGGCTTCACCAAGGCGCTCGCGCAGGAGGGCGCAAGCCGCAATATCACCGTCAACGCCATCTGCCCCGGCTATATCGGCACGGAAATGGTGAGAGCGATCCCGGAGAAGGTTCTGGCCGAGCGGATCGTGCCACAAATCCCCATCGGACGGCTTGGGGAACCGGAGGAGATCGCGCGTTGCGTCCTGTTTCTCGTCTCGGACGAGGCTGGCTTTATCACCGGTTCCACAATGACGGCGAATGGCGGTCAATATTTCGCCTGACATTTACACGCCTGCTGCTCCGGCCGGTTCAGATCAGTAAACTTCTCGTGATATCGTGACGGCACATTTTGGCGCGCACGAAAACTTGAGCGAGACAGGACGTAAAAAAGAGACAGCTAAACCAATGAAAATACGACATTTTTCGTATAGTTTAGAACGAGTCTAGAACATCGTTATGAATTTGAAAAGAGGTTTTTCTTGACATTCGCTGTCCTGTTTTGGTTTAAGAACGAAAACAACGTGTTGCGTCATACAGGCAGTCCATCATGCTGGTTTGCAGCTGCAATTACATCACCGATCATGAGATCAAGGACGTTATCAACGAGCTCCTCGATGAGGACTGTTGGCAGCTTATCGTTCCCGCAAAAGTGTATCATGCCATGGAAAAGCGCGGTCGCTGCTGTGGCTGCTTTCCGACCGTTGTCGACCTGATTATCAAAACCACGGAAGAATATCACGCCCGTCGGCACTCGACTGAGGCCGATGTTTTTGATTTTATGTCCCGCCTGAAGCGATTCCACGAAGAGAACAGGAGAGCGGACATTGAAAGGCGACAAAAGAGTCATCGAGCGGCTTAACGAAGCCCTTTTTCTCGAACTCGGTGCAGTAAACCAGTATTGGCTTCATTACCGGCTTCTGAATGACTGGGGTTACACCAAGCTTGCCAAGAAGGAGCGTGCGGAATCCATCGAAGAGATGCAGCACGCAGACAAGCTTATCGACCGGATCATCTTCCTGGAGGGTCATCCCAACCTCCAGACCGTTGCTCCCCTGCGTATCGGACAGAATGTCAAGGAAGTGCTCGAAGCCGACCTTGCTGGAGAATATGATGCACGGGCGTCTTATAAGAAATCCCGCGATATCTGTCATGAGGCCGGCGACTACGTTTCGATGAAGCTGTTCGAAACGCTGCTGATCGACGAGGAGGGTCATATCGACTTCCTCGAGACCCAGCTCGAACTGCTCGGCAAGATCGGCGAAGAAAAATACGGCCAGCTCAATGCGGATTCCGCCAACGAAGCGGAAGACCACTAAAATACGGAAAAGGCGGCCGCCGGCCGCCTTTTTTATTTGTCGGAAAGGTGCCGGAATTCGGCAACCACTTTCTCGTAGACGCCGCGCTTGAACGGAACGATGAGTTCAGGCAGGCTCTCCATCGGCTTCCAGTCCCAGGCATCGAATTCGGCTGCGTGCCCCGTCGGTGGCGGATCGATCTGGATTTCGCTTTCATCGCCTTCGAACCGGAATGCGAACCAGCGCTGTGCCTGGCCGCGATATTTCCCCCTCAATCCGATGCCGATCAGTTCCGGCGGAAGATCGTAGTGGATCCAGTCGCTCGCTTCCGCCAGCAGCCGCACCGTTTTCATTCCCGTCTCTTCGTGAAGCTCGCGAATGGCCGCGGCGAGAGGCCGCTCGCCCTCATCAATCCCCCCCTGTGGCATCTGCCACAAATGCGGCGAGCCATCATATTCGGAATTGCCTTCCTTGATGCGCCGGCCGGCCCACACCAGGCCTTCGGCGTTCAGAACCATCATCCCCGCACAGGGACGATAGGGCAAATCTTCTGCTTTGATTGTCATGGGTTTCCCGCATTGTCTGAGCGCCACAAGGGCGCGGAAATGGCCGCAGGCAAGGTTTACTGCCCCGCCGGCTCCGAAACAAGGGCGGAAACGCCGACGATCTCGATACCGCGGCCCGCCGCTTCCCGGGACCACCGCGAGATCGCCGCAATGCTTTCATCAAAAGCAGAAGCCACCCCGATCGCCTGACCATTGCGGCGCGCGACCCGCTCCAATTCGTCCAACTTCCGCAAGATGGAAGCTTCGGTCACTTCGCCATCGAGCAGAATATCGGCAAAACCCTGGGGGGCAGAGATGGCCTTTGCAATCCCGCCACTCAGGGACTGCGCTGACGAACCATCGTCCAGAAATAGAAGACCACGTTTGCCGATATCACGCATCACCGGCTCCAGCGCCGCCTGCTCGGCGAGAAAGCGCCCGCCGAGATAATTCATGATGCCGGTATAATTGGTGATTTTGGCCATGGATCGATGCAGCCGGTCGAGGTTTACCTTGGCGGGATCGGCGGCAATCAATGTATCCGGGCCGGGATTGGTGCCGGGATAACCAAAGGGCTCCAGCGGTATCTGGAGAAGAATTTCGTGCCCCTCACGGCGTGCTTCCTGCATCCAGCGTTGCAGGCTGTTGCCGCTGGCGGCAAAGCCAAGCGTCACCTCCGGCGGCAGTTCCCGTATCGCCTTTTGCGAGCCTGTCTGGCTGAGGCCGAGACCACCGACCACGATCGCCACCCGCGTGCCTCGCGCTCCCGACCAGGGCCGCGCATATTGCTCCATCGGTCGCAATCCGTCGGCGCCCACCACTGGCAACCTGCCAAAGGCCGTATCCTCAAGCAATTCCTCGTTGGGCCGCGTGGCCATCCGCGGGTCCTGGCCATAGGTCTGGCCGCTCATCAACACAGGCCCGTCATTATCACGGGGCCGAGGAGAATAGACTGAGACAACGTTACCATCGGGCATGGTCGCACGATTGATGTTCGCGCCAGATCGGCCACTTTCCGGTTGCAGACCAGCCGTTTCGGCCTCCTCGGCCGGTACGGATGGTTCAGCTTTGTTTTGCGCAGGCTGCAGTTCAAGGTCCGGCCCGGTCGCCGTCCTCTGCAGATTGCCGGGCGAGAGCGCCGTGTAGACGGACAGTCCGCCGATGGAAAGAACCGCAAGCGCCGCCAGAACCATAATGACGGAAAAGCGCCGGTTGATACCGGCGCTTTTTTTCTGACGACCCAGAAGCGGTTTTCGCAGGTCCGAAGGCAATGAACGATCCGTCCAGAGGGTTTGTCAATCGAGATGGAGTGCCGGAAGCCGGCACAACGCTCTTATTGCTTGTTGACCACAGCCTTTTCCGGGTTGGGCGGGAAAGACGGATCCGTCTTGACGCCACGCAACAGGTCAAGCGCATAGTTAAGCTGGATGTCGTCCTTGGCCTCCGGCGGAACATAGGCCGAAGAACCCGAACCTTCGTCCGTTTCGCTCTGACCCTTGATGTGCCCGGAGAGACTGGATTCGCCCTCTGCCGTGACGCGACCCTGCAATTCCGGCGGCAAAGGCTGCTCTACCTTGATATCGGGCTCGATACCTGTTCCCTGGATCGATTTGCCAGACGGCGTGTAATAAAGTGCGGTGGTCAGACGCAGCGCACCGGCCTCGCCGAGCGGAATGATCGTCTGAACCGAACCCTTGCCGAAGGAGCGCGTGCCGACAACGGTCGCGCGACGCAAATCCTGCAGAGCGCCGGCAACGATCTCAGACGCCGAAGCCGAACCGCCGTTGACGAGCACGATCACCGGCTTGCCGTCGGTCAGATCGCCGGCCGTCGCGTTGAAGCGGCGGGTTTCATCGGGGTTACGGCCACGGGTTGAAACGACCTCACCACGCTCAAGGAAGGCGTCGGAGACATTGATCGCCTGATCGAGCAGACCGCCCGGGTTGAGGCGCAGGTCGAGCACGTAACCCTTCAGCTTGTCGGCAGGAACATCCGCCTTGATCTTCTTGATCGCCTTTTCGAGATCGTCGTAGGTCTTCTCGGTAAAGGAGATGACGCGCAGATAACCGACATTGTCGCCCTCGACACGCGACTTGACCGCGCGGACGGCAATCACGTCGCGCACAACGGTAATTTCAAGCGGCTTGTCGGCGCCCTGGCGGATGACGGTCAGCTTGATGGGCGTCTTGACTGCGCCGCGCATCTTTTCGACCGCCTGCTCCAGCTTCAGTCCGCGAACCGGCGTACCATCGATTTCGGAGATGAAGTCGCCCGCAAGAATGCCCGCGCGGGATGCTGGCGTATCATCCATCGGAGAGATGACCTTGACCAGTTCGTTTTCCATCGTCACTTCAATGCCGAGGCCGCCGAACTCACCCTTGGTCTGGGTGCGCATGTCGTTGGCGTCCTTCGCATTCATGAAGCTTGAATGCGGGTCGAGCGAGCTGAGCATGCCGTTAATGGCATTTTCCACCAGCTTCTCGTCATCCGGCGGCGTCACATATTGCGCACGCACGCGTTCGAACACATCGCCAAAGATCGACAGCTCCTTATAGGTCGAAGGCCCGGCCGCCTGTGCCGGCATGCTCGCCGAATAAATCACGCTCATCGCCGTGGCGCCCATAAGCCCACCGATAAGGAGAAGCGAAACCTTACGAATCATTGTGCGCCCTTCCGGTATTTTTTGCGGTCCACCACGGTTGGGAATCAACCGGTACACCATCTTTCCTGAACTCAATGTAGAGCGTTGGCCTGTCGGTTTCCAGCGCCAATGCTGCTGCACTCGCTACTCTTTTTGCCCCCATGGAGGCGATCGGCTCTCCGGAGAACACGAACATGCCCTGCCGGGTTCTTACATTATCCATGCCCGTCATGACCACGTGATACCCATCGCCGGTATTGAGGATGACCATGCGACCGTAGCTGCGAAAATCGCCGGCAAATACCACGAATCCGTCCGCAGGCGCCGTCACGATGGCCTCCGGGCCGCTCGCGACGACAACTCCCTTGGAAAAATGGCCCGTACCATCCGCATCGCCGAAGCGCCGCAGCACTTCGCCCGCCACCGGAAACTCCAGCTTTCCCTTCAAACTCGCGAAGGGATATGCGGGCGCAATACGGTTTTTATCGGGCATTCCAGCCTCGGCCGCGGCGCGCTGCTTTTCGCGTTCCGCCTCCGAAAGACGGGCCAGACGCTGCTCTTCCGCACGCGCCTTTTCCATCGCCTCCCGTACCGAGGTAATTTCGCCTTCAAGCGAACTGACCAGCCCTTCGAGGCTCGTCGCCTTGCTCGCAAGTTCTTCGGACCGCTTGCGCTCCGCCTCCAGCTCCGCTGCCGTCTGGGAATTCTTGCGGTCGTTTTCGGCAATCAGCAGATCGAGGCGTTTTTCCTCTTCAAGACTTGCCGTCATCATACCCGTAAGATCGTCCTTTTCGCGAGCGATTGCCTGTCTGAGATCGGTCAATTCTTTGAGAGCGGCGACCAGCTTGTCCGTTTCACCGCGAATGCCGGGCACAACGGCGCCAAGAAGAATGGCGCTGCGAACGGAAGCAAGTGCATCCTCCGGCGAAACGAGTAGGGCGGGCGGCGGATTTCTGCCCATGCGCTGCAACGCGGCCAGAACCTCAGCCAGTACACCGCGCCTCTCCCGTAGAGACGCCTTGACGCCGTCCTCGCGCACCGAAAGCTTGGCCAGGCGATCCTCACCATCGCTGATCTTGGTTTCCAGCGCCTTGCGTCTCGCAGCCGACGCAATCAACTCTTCCCGGATACGGGCGCTGTCCTGATTGAGGGATGCAATGCTCTCCTCGAGCTTCCTTGTTTTGTCCTCGGAAAGTCCGATACTGTCGACCAGCTCCTCCAGATCCTGACGGTTCTGGTCACGACGCTTCTCCAGCGACTGCAACTCATCTGGAGATAAATCGCCATTCTCGGTGGGAACGGCGCCTGCATCATCGCGCGAATAGGTCGGACCGATCCCCACAACGAAAGCAGCGAGAACCGCGCCCGCAAGGGCCGCGTGCCGTTTTCCTGGAGACTTCTTGTCCATCTGAACTTTCTTTGATGCCGAAGCAGGGAGCGCCGATATTAGGGATTTTACCGCGATCTTCCAAGAGGCCTGTAAGGGGCGGCCGACGACCATGCCCATGTCAGCCGTGTCGCCGAGCTTCATGTTGAAATTGCGACGGCACCCGCATCCGTCCACGCGTCATACCCGGTGATAGGGGTGACCGGATAGAATGGTAACGGCGCGGTAAAGCTGCTCGGCAATCAGGATGCGGACAATCTGATGCGGCCATGTCAGTTTGCCGAGATTGAGAACGGCTGTCGCCCTGTCATAAAGGCCGGGATCAAGACCATCGGCCCCGCCGATGGCGATAACAAGTTCGCGCTTGCCGCTGTCGCGCAGATCACCGAAAAAGGACGCAAAGGCCGGGCTGTCGAGCGCCTTGCCACGCTCATCGAGTAAGATGAGCACTGCGCCATCGGAAAGATGCTTTTCCAGCATCGCCGCCTCTTCGCGCTTGCGGGTTTCTGCGTTTGATGCACGACTTTCCGCGACTTCGATAACCCGCGAAAATTCCAGCCCGACCGCCGGGCCAGTCTTGGCGAGGCGCTCGATATAACGGGTCGCAAGATCCTTTTCGGGGCCGGATTTCAGCCGTCCCACCGCAAAAATTGAAATCCGCATCGCAAACCTGCACGTGTCGTAGCCCAACGGGCCACGCTCTTAACAGCATAGCGCGCGGATTCCTATGCGGCCGACCTGATTTCCGGCCAGAAGCATCGCTCCGAAGTCACAGGCGATCTTCGGCAAAAACGATGCCTTCGCTTAAAGGCTCACCGCATCAATGCAGTGTCTCTTCCGGCATGTCCGGCGTCGCCCACATTTTTTCGATGTTGTAGAAAGCGCGGATTTCCGGTCGGAACACATGAACGATGATATCGCCGGTATCGATGAGCACCCAGTCGCCGGTCTCAAGACCTTCGACGCGGGCGTTTCCGAACCCTTCATCCTTCATGTCTTTCAGAAGATGCTCGCAAATCGCCGAGACATGCCTGTTCGACCGCCCGGAAACCACAACCATGTAGTCCGCAAGCGCCGATTTTCCGGCAATGTTGAGAGAGACGATATCTTCAGCCTTGGAGTCCTCGAGGCTCGCGAGGACGGTGTCGAGGGCATGGCCGGCGGCATCGGCGCCACTGTCCTGGCCCTTCGGGATAGCAACGAATGCTCTTCCCTTGGCGTGTACTGTTGTCAGAGGTTTTCCTTTCCAAGAATGACAAAACAGGCACTGCGCGACGCGATTCTCTGCGTCACACAATGAAGGTGGCATCAAAGCATTAACTTTTCAAGATATGGAGCCTTAGACGGCGGCCACATACATCATTTGTGATCGGCCGTGTCATCTGCGGCCGTTACGTAGCGCAGTGGAGCTGAGCGTGGAACGCGGTCCATGAATGAAAACCCAGGCGGGCGCTGGTTTTTTCCATAAAACACCGGCATCGTCCTCATCGATCCGCGCCTGGCTGAAGGCCTGCGCCATGGTGGAGGAGAGGTAGGAAAGCGTCGAACCCGGCCTGTCGATCACCGCAATCGGGAAAGTCTCAGCAATCGTGCGCCATTTCTGCCAGTGATGGAAACTCTTGAGATTATCGGCGCCCATGACCCAGATGAAGCGCACGTGCGGATTTTTCGCCTTCACCTTGGCGAGCGTATTAGCGGTATAGCTTATGCCTAGCGATTTTTCGAAAGCCGTGACCTTGATGCGAGGATCGTGAACGAGCTTTTCGCAGGCAGCGATGCGATCTTCGAGAGAGGCCAGCTCTGAGCGGCTTTTCAACGGATTGCCTGGCGTCACCATCCACCACAGCTGATCGAGACCGAGCCTGCGCAGCGCAATCTCTGCAACAAGCGCGTGACCGGCATGCGGCGGATTAAAAGAACCGCCGAACAGCCCGACAACCATGCCGCGCTCCACATGCGGCATGGTGAGATAACGTCTGTCGAGGCGCTTATCGGCCGGCAAATATCAGGTCCGTGTCTGGCCGGTGCCATGCACACGGTATTTGAACGAGGTAAGCTGCTCGACGCCGACGGGGCCTCGCGCATGCATCTTGCCGGTGGCGATGCCGATTTCAGCGCCCATGCCGAATTCACCGCCATCGGCAAATTGGGTCGAGGCATTGTGCAGCAGAATGGCCGAATCAAGTTCGTTGAAGAATCGCGCCACCACCTCGGCATCCTCGGCGATAACGGCCTCGGTATGGTTGGAAGAGTAGGTGCCGATATGTTCGATCGCACCGGAGATGCCATCCACCACGGCGACCGAAATGATTGCATCGAGATATTCGGTGCGCCAGTCCTCTTCCGTTGCCGGCGCGAGACCCGCCATCACTTCGCGTACGGCCTGCGAACCGCGCACTTCACAACCGACTTCCATCAGAGCCTTGACGAGCGGCTGCAAATGCGTGGAAACGGCAGCAGCATCCACCAGCAGCGTTTCGGCCGCCCCGCAAATGCCGGTACGGCGCATTTTGGCGTTGACGACGATGCGTTTCGCCATGTCGAGATCAGCGGATTTATCGACGTAGATGTGGCAAATCCCCTCAAGATGCGCGAAAACCGGCACGCGGGCCTCCGACTGTACCCGGGCCACGAGGCTCTTGCCGCCGCGCGGCACGATAACGTCAACCGTGCCATTCAGGCCGCTGAGAAGCGCGCCGACGGCGGCGCGGTCGGTCACCGGTACCAGTTGAATGGCATGCTCGGGAAGACCCGCGATCTTCAGACCTTCCACGAGGCAGGCATGGATAGCACGCGATGAATGTTGCGAATCCGAGCCGCCGCGCAGGATCACGGCATTACCCGCCTTGAGACATAGCGCGCCGGCATCCGCCGTCACGTTCGGGCGGCTTTCGTAAATCACACCGATGACGCCAAGCGGCGTGCGCACGCGCTCGATCTTCAGGCCATTGGGCCTGTCCCATACGGCGATGACTTCGCCGACCGGATCGGGCAGCGCCGCGACGGAACGAATGCCTTCAGCGATACCGGCAATCCGGTCATCATTGAGCGTCAGCCTGTCGATGAAGGAGGGCGCAAGACCAGCCTGATCCGCCGCGGCTAGATCTTTGCGGTTAGCAGCAAGGATCGCCTCTTTCGAGGCTTCAATGGCGGAGGCCATGGCGAGCAGCGCACGGTTCTTCTGGTCCGCGCCAGCGATGGACAACGGTCGTGAAGCAGCTTTCGCCTGAGCGCCGATGGTCATCATCAGCGCGTCAATATCATGGCTCTGCTTCACGGCCTGTTCAGGCATGGGCCTCATCCTTCTCTGCACTCTTAACTTTCACGGCGGCCCCGGTCATGACGAGGTCGTCGCGATGGATCATCGCCGCCCGTCCGACATAACCAAGGATCGCCTCGATCTCATTGGACTTGTGGCCGATGATGAGACGCGCCTCTTCCGCATCGTAACCCGCGAGACCGCGGGCGACCTCACGGCCTTCCGAGCCGATGATGGCAACGGCATCGCCGCGCCCGAAATTGCCCTTGACCTGCCGCACGCCAGCGGGAAGCAGGCTTTTACCGGCGTAAAGAGCCTTTTCCGCGCCGGCATCCACATGGATTTCGCCAGCGGGCTGCAATTGCCCGGCAATCCAGGTCTTGCGTGCCGTCACCGGGGTTCCGGATGGCGCGAACCATGAGGAGCGCGCACCGTTTTCGATGGCCTTCAGCGGATTGAGCGTCTTGCCTGACGCGATGATCATGCCACAGCCGGCAGCGGTGGCAATCTTGCCCGCATCGATCTTGGTGCGCATGCCGCCGCGCGAAAGCTCGGAAGCTGCGCCGCCCGCCATGGCTTCGATTTCGGGGGTGATGTCCGCAATCGTGTCAAGGAATTTGGCGTCCGGATCGAGATGCGGCGGAGCTGTGTACAAGCCGTCAATATCCGACAGCAGAACCAGTAAATCGGCGCCCGTCATGGTCGCCACGCGCGCAGCGAGCCGATCATTATCGCCATAACGAATTTCGGTAGTCGCAACCGTGTCGTTTTCATTGATGATCGGAATAGCGCCGATCTTCAGAAGCTGGTTGATGGTGGCGCGCGCATTGAGATAACGGCGACGCTCTTCCGTGTCGGAGAGCGTCAGCAAAATCTGGCCGGCAACAATGTCATGCCGCGACAGGCTCTCCGACCATGCCCGCGCCAGCGCAATCTGGCCGACAGCCGCCGCCGCCTGGCTTTCCTCCAGCTTCAACGCGCCCGAAGGCAGGCCGAGCACGGTGCGGCCAAGAGCGATAGCGCCCGAAGACACCACTTGAACATCCGCACCGTTTTTCTTCAGCGCCGCGATGTCTTCGCAGATGGCATCCAACCAGTCTTTCTTCAGGCCGCTTTTGCGGTCCACCAGAAGCGCCGATCCGATCTTGATGACGATCTGGTGGTGGCTGCCCAGCGGCTTGCGCGTCAGGCTCATAGGCGGTCGTCCTCTTCCTCGACCTCGCTCTCATGCGGCATGGACCGATCGGGAAGGGCGGTTTCGCCGCCATTGCTTGCCGACACGATGATGTCGCGAAGGGCGCGAAGGGCTTCCGTCATGCCGATATGCGCGGCAGCGGACAGAAGAAGCGGCGGACGGCCGCAGGCCTTTTCCAGTTCCTTGGCCTTCTTTTTCAGTTCCTTTTCATCCAGCACGTCGATCTGTGACAGCGCGACGATTTCCGGCTTGTCTGTCAGTCCGCCACCATAGGCATCGAGTTCAGCTTTGACGGTCTTGTAGGCTTTGCCGACCTTCTCTTCCTGCGCGGAAACGAGATGCAGAAGCACGCGGGTGCGCTCGACATGGCCGAGGAAACGGTCACCGATGCCGACCCCCTCATGCGCGCCTTCAATCAACCCGGGAATATCCGCCAGCACGAATTCACGGCCATCGATGGTCGCGACACCAAGGTTCGGATGCAGCGTCGTGAACGGATAGTTGGCAATCTTTGGCCGCGCGCGCGTCACGGTTGCAAGGAATGTAGACTTGCCCGCATTAGGCAGGCCAACGAGACCAGCGTCTGCAATCAGCTTCAAACGAAGCCAGACCGTCTTTTCTTCACCCGGAAGACCCGGATTGGCGTGCGTCGGTGCCTGATTGGTGGACGATTTGAAATAGGCATTGCCGAAACCGCCATTGCCGCCCGCGGCCAGGCGAAAGCGCTGGCCCTCCTTGGTGAGGTCGACGATCAGCGTCTCGTTGTCTTCCTCAAAAATCTGCGTGCCAACAGGCACCCGCAGCACCACGTCGGAACCCTTGGCGCCGGTGCGGGTCTTGCCCATGCCGTGCTGGCCGATCGAGGCCTTGAAATGCTGCTGGAAACGGAAGTCGATCAGCGTGTTGAGACCGTTGACCACCTCAACCCAGACGTCGCCGCCGCGTCCGCCATCGCCACCATCGGGGCCGCCGAATTCGATGAATTTTTCACGCCGGAACGACACGGCACCCGCGCCGCCATCACCGGACTTGATATAGACTTTTGCTTCATCGAGAAATTTCATCGGACTGCCGTTCTGTCGGTTTGCGGGCACAACAACCAATCGTGCTGCGCCAAACAAAAATATCGTCGTTTCGAATACAAGCGCTTCTTCACAAGGTCAAAGACTATCGTGCGGGAAGCTCATGCGCGAGACAAGGCCGGTCTGGATCAAACCGGCCTTGTAATGCTCCTCAAATGCGATGCGGCTTAATGAAATCTTCAGCCGTGACCATCGTGTCGATATGCGCCACCATGGCGGCACGCGCCGTGGCGTAGATCTGATGACAACCGGTCACCCGGAAGCCGAGCTTCTCCTGCACACGCAGCGAGGCGGGGTTATCCGCAAACACGCCGGAGTGAAGGGTCACTCCCGGCATGCGGCGAAAGAACCGCTCGACGACGGCGGCCACCGCCTCGGTCATGTAACCCTTGCCCCAGTAGAAGCGGTTGAGCCAATAGCCGAGATGCCACTCGCCATGCCGCAATTCCACCGAGACGACGCCGATCAGCGTATCGTCGCCGCTGGTAATGGCGAAATCCCAGTCAGGCAGGGTGCCGGAGGTGCGCAACACCAGCCACTCCAGCGCATCCTGCTTGTGGTAGGGCGTGGGAACGCGGGCCAGCATCTTCGTCACGGCGAAATCGCCAAGCGATTCCGCAATGCTGCCGGCATCGGAAAGGCGCTGCGGGCGCAGCACCAGACGCGATGTCTCGATGACGGGGCAGGGGCCTGGCGGCGCTATCACAGGGGCCGCCCGGCGGCGGCTCAGTTCGAGCGTGCTCATCCCATGTCCCCCCAGCTCTTCAGCGAAACCCAGGTCTTGCGGTCCAGCCTGTACCATTCGACCGGCACCATGCCACCGAGCGCCAGCGAACCGACCATGCCGGAGCCCTGGAACTGGAAACCGCACTTCTGGATGACACGGCGCGACGGGATGTTGGTGACCCGGCAACGGGCATCGATCTGGTCGATTTCACGCGTACGAAAGGCCATGTCGATCAGCGCATGCGCCGCTTCGGTCATGTATCCCCGGTTCCAGTAGGGTTCCCCCAGCCAGTAACCGATCTCCAGCGTCTTTTCGTCTTCCTGGGGTTCGAGCGCGCAGCAGCCCAGAAACTCGCCATTGTCCATGCGGGTAATCGCATAGACGCACTTGCCAATCTCGCCAGCTTTGGAGCGTCGCACAAAATCCGCGGCGTCTTTGGCCGTGTAGGGGTGCGGCATACGCGATACCATGGTCGCGATATTGGCATTGTTGGCAAGATGGGCAAGGGCGTCGATGTCTTCTTCGTGAGGCTTGCGCAAAACCAGCCTCTGCGACAGTAAAACGGGGCAATCGCTCCTCGACCGATCGGGCCTCGGCCGTTCCTCGGGTGACCGTGATTGGTCAACCCTCAACAATTCAGCTTGCATGGTTCAGTCCCTCCTTGGGGTTAAAGAAAAAGGGGAGTTGGGTGGTGCCCCATCTCCCCTGTTTTCTTGACTGAACCTGATACGCCTCAGCCGGGTCGATGGGACACCGGCTGCATATGACGCTTACCGGCTTATTCTGCGGCTTCCGCTTTCGGTGCCACGGATACGAATACGCGGCCATTGGCCTTCGTACGGAAGTTCACGTTACCTGCGGTCAGTGCGAAAATCGTGTGGTCCTTGCCCATGCCAACATTGGCGCCGGGATGCCACTGCGTGCCGCGCTGACGCAGAATAATGTTGCCTGGAATGACAGCTTCGCCGCCGAACTTCTTTACGCCAAGGCGCTTGGATTCGGAATCGCGACCGTTACGCGAGGAACCGCCAGCTTTTTTGTGTGCCATTGGAGTTCTCCTTTAAACCTTGTTTCCCGTGTCGCGCCGATCAGGCAGCAACGATGTCCGTGATGCGGACGACAGTGTGATGCTGACGATGGCCGCGCGAACGCTTGGAGTTCTGACGACGACGCTTCTTGAAGGCGATGACCTTCTTGCCGCGGTTGTGCTCGACAACTTCCGCCTTGACGATGGCACCCTTGACGAAGGGAGCACCGAACTTGGCGTCGGCACCTTCGCCAACAACGAGAACTTCGGTGAATTCTACAGTTGCGCCTGCCTCTGCTTCCAGCTTTTCGATGGTCAGCACGGCGTCGGCCGCTACGCGGTACTGCTTACCGCCGGTCTTGATGACTGCGAACATTTTTTATCCTTTCATGTTCGTTCCGGCTCTGCCCGCCTAAGCAAGCTGGCCGTCTTTTTATCAGTCGGAATTTGGTAGAAACCCGTCGGGACAGGATGTCCCTTTGAATGTCTGCCGGTGAAGCCGCCTTTCTGAAGGCGGTATTTAAAAGAAGGCGCACTACGCCATCAATTTGGGTGCCGATTACGCGAGACGCCGGTTTATGTCAAGATGAAGACGGCTCGAAAAATAACTGTAACGCCAAGAATTTCATGCTTTTTCGGCAGGCGCGGCAGTCAGGTCTCGAAATTTGCCCAGCAAGTGTTTATATGGGCCTTCCAACAAGGAGCAGAAATGGCCCGCATAGACCAGACCGACGATTGGCGGGACCGCCATGCGCCGACACTTTCCGCCTTCGAATCGCTTGCGATCGAGGCCTATGGCCACCTGCCGGAAGAATTTCGCGCACTGACGAAAGATCTCATCATCGAGATCGCCGATTTCCCGACCGACGATGTCTTCGAAGACATGGCGCTCGAAACGCCTTTCGATCTCCTGGGGCTTTTCGAGGGCCGGGGCATCTCCGAACGTTTCACCATGGAAACGGGCGAGATGGTAAACCGTATCACGCTTTATCGACGTCCCATTCTAGACTACTGGGCCGAGAACGAGGAAACGCTGGGTGATATCATCACTCATGTCCTCATCCACGAGATTGGCCATCATTTCGGCCTGTCTGATGACGACATGGAGCGGATTGAAGAAAGCGCCGACGAGGCCGCCGCCGATCGCTGATCGGGGCGGCCATGACTGCTTACTGCTCGCCGAGCTTCATGTCGGGATGGTATTCCTTGCCCTCGACCACCTTGGTCACGGCCTGGCCGCAATGCATGACGCCACTTGCCGCATTAAAGGCATAGCTTGGCGAACCCGCGAGTTCCCAGCCTTTGTTCAGCGCCTCGGTAACCCGGTGACAGAATTTCGCGTCGTCCGGTCCGGTGATGAAACGATAGACCTTCACGTCGTTTTTACCTTTCTTTGCGCGATGATATCGGCCATGGCGACCAGCCTTTCGGCCTGGTTTACATGCAGCCGTTCTATCATCCGACCATTCATGTTGATGACATTCAATTTCGCATATTCCGGTTTTGCGAAAGCCGCAATGATCTCACGCGCTTCCGCGACCGCAGTCTCGTCCGGGGCGAAACGCCGGTTAGCCGGCTCGATCTGAGCAGGATGGATCAACATCTTGCCATCGAACCCCATGGCGCGCCCCTGTTCGCATTCAGCTTCGAAGGCCTCGATGTTACGAAAGTCGTTTGAAACGCTGTCGATGACTTCCAGACGGTACGCACGGGCGGCAAGCACAACCTGCATCATCCAGGGTACGAGATACATGCGGTCTGTCAGCGCTGGAACGCGCGTTTCCTTGCGGAGGTCGTTCAGCCCGATGACAAAAGCCGCCAGCCGTGCATCCGGCGTGTGGGCCGCGTCTGCAATCGAGGCGGCGTTCAGGACACCGAGCGGCGTCTCGATCATCGCCCAGATTTTCAGGGCTTCGGGCGCATCTGCTTCGGCCAGAAGATCAGCCACGTCATTGATATCCGCCGGCTGTTCCACCTTCGGCAGCAGGACTGCGTTCGGCCGACAGGAAAGAACAAGCTGCAGATCCGCCTTCCCCTCAGATGTGGAGAGGGGATTGATGCGAATAATGGTCTCGCCGCCGAAAAAAGGGGCTTCCGAAAACAAGGTTTTCAGATTCTCCCGCGCCTTGCCCTTCATGTCGGGCGCTACCGAATCTTCCAGATCGAGGATCACCCCGTCACAATCGAGATCGCGAATTTTTTCCAGTGCCCGGACGTTGATCGCGGGGACAGACAGCAGCGAACGGCGCGGTTGGACAGGAATATTTTCGGAAAAACTGACCATGCCGCACTTGTGTCAAGCTTTTGTGACATCTGCAAGCCGACAATCCACTGAATCCTCTTGCAAGCCGGAAGAAGAAGGCCCACATTCGTCTGGAAAGAAAGGTTTGGATCATGCAAGGCATACGTTCGTTTTTCATCGCCGCATCCGGCATTGCAATTCTGGCCATGGCCGCTCTTTTCACGGCGTCGCTTACGGTCGCTTTCATTGGCGTGCTCGCGGTTCTCAGCGCAGCCCGCCTTCTGTCCGCGCGTCTGAAGCCGGCTCCGATCCCTGTGAAGCCCCGCAGCCAGCGCGACATGCGCGTCTGGAACGACGGCAAGGGTACGATTATCGATCTCTGAGGTCGATGAATTCGGAAAAAGCACCGGCGGTGCGCGCAAGGCGTACCGATGAATGCGGGTTTGCGCTTCTAAAGCGACCCTTTTTGCAGTATTTCCCCAGTTAACTCCGGCCGGCTTTAGCCAGCGCCAGATTTTGTTCAGGGAAACACGGGAAGCGACAGATGGAAAAATTCACCAAGCTGACAGGCGTTGCCGCGCCCATGCCGGTCGTCAATATCGACACCGATATGATCATTCCGAAAGATTATCTGAAGACCATCAAGCGCACCGGTCTTGGCAAGGGCCTTTTTGCTGAATCCCGGTATCTCGAAGACGGTTCGCCCAATCCCGATTTCGTGCTGAACAAGCCCGCCTATCAGAACGCCCAGATCCTCGTCGCCGGCGATAATTTTGGCTGCGGCTCATCGCGCGAACACGCACCCTGGGCGCTGCTCGATTTTGGCATCCGCTGCGTGATCTCCACCAGCTTTGCGGATATTTTTTACAATAACTGTTTCAAGAACGGCATTCTTCCGGTTGTCGTCAGCCCCGAGAACCTGGAAAAACTGCTGGACGACGCGTCGCGCGGATCAAACGCCGTTCTTTCCATCGATCTTGAACGTCAGGAGATCAGCGGTCCCGACGGCGGTACGATCAGTTTTGAAATCGATGAGTTCAAGCGTCACTGCATGCTGAATGGCCTCGACGATATTGGCCTGACGCTGGAACATCGCGGCGCAATCGATACCTTCGAAAAGACCAACGCCTCCGCGCGGCCCTGGGCCTGATCCCACTTTCTACGTCGGGCATTCGCACAAGCGGGCCCGTCAGGAAAATGCGTCAAGGTAAAAGACTAAAAAGCCGATCCCGTACAAAACCGTACCGGATCGGCTTTTGCTTTGCTTGAAAAGCCCCTGAGGCAGAGATAAGAAGCCCCCGATCCCGTCCGGCTGCAATAAGACTTTGCAGATGCAGGACGGAACGAGTTTGACGCCGTGCTCGCCGCCATCGAAAACCCTTCTGGATGTTTTCCGGCGCGCCGCCCAAGGAGGGTTCCTATGACAGTTCGTTCGCTTTTCCTTCTGCCCGGTGATGGTATCGGCCCTGAGGCCATGGCCGAAGTCCGCAAGCTGATCGACTATATGAACAGCGCTGAAGGTGCCGGTTTCACAGTCTCCGAAGGCTTGGTCGGGGGTTCCGCCTATGACGCCCATGGCGTTGCGATTTCCGATGCGGACATGGAAAAGGCGCTCGCTGCCGATGCTATACTGTTCGGCGCCGTAGGCGGCCCGAAATGGGATGGCGTTCCCTATGAGCATCGCCCGGAAGCCGGCCTTCTTCGCCTGCGCAAGGATCTTGAACTTTTCGCCAATCTGCGCCCCGCCATCTGCTACCCGGCACTCGCCGCCGCTTCCTCCCTGAAGCCGGAACTTGTCGAAGGTCTCGATATCCTCATCGTTCGCGAGCTGACGGGCGGCGTTTATTTCGGTGAACCAAAGCAGATCATCGACCTCGGCAACGGCCAGAAGCGCGGTATCGACACTCAGATCTATGACACCTTCGAGATCGAGCGCATTGCCAGTGTCGCTTTCGAGCTGGCCCGCACCCGCGACAACCGCGTCTGCTCGATGGAAAAACGCAACGTGATGAAGTCGGGCGTGCTGTGGAACCAGGTGGTTACCGAAACCCATGCTGCAAAGTACAGGGATGTTCAGCTGGAGCATATGCTGGCGGATGCCGGCGGCATGCAGCTGGTGCGCAAACCCAAGCAGTTCGACGTTATTGTCACCGACAATCTCTTCGGCGACATGCTTTCCGACGTCGCCGCCATGCTCACTGGCTCGCTTGGCATGCTGCCTTCTGCCTCGCTTGGCGCACCGGACGCCAAGACCGGCAAACGCAAGGCGATGTACGAGCCGGTCCACGGCTCGGCGCCTGACATTGCCGGCAAGGGCATCGCCAACCCCATCGCCATGATCGCGTCCTTCGCCATGTGCCTTCGCTACTCGTTCAACATGGTGGATGAGGCAACGAAACTCGAGACAGCGATTGCAAATGTGCTCGACAAGGGCATCCGCACCGCCGACATCATGGCAGAAGGCAGCCGCCAAGTCGGCACGTCCGAAATGGGTGATGCGGTTCTTGCCGAATTCAAGGCGCTTTCGGCGTAAGGCTTGATACAGGCTGGGCAGGCGGCATAGCCGTCTGCCCGTTTTCCTTCGTAAGAAGATGCTCGTAGCGCCTGTCGGTCAGTGTCATCAGAAACGCGACAATGGCGTCGACCCGCTTGTCGTCCAGCGCCGGCGCTGATGTCAGTTCCGCCATGGCGATATTCTCAGGCACCTCAGGCGCGTCCCAGGCTCTGCCGGTTTCAGGATTGATCTGACGGCTCGGCTTCTTGCTCTTATATTTCACGTAAAACAGCACGACCGTGCGCAGATCCTTGAACACGCCATTGTGCATGTAAGGGCCGGTCACGGCGACGTTGCGCAACGTCGGCACCTTGAATTTGCCGCGCTCAGCCGGATCACCGGCGACGATCGGATTCTGCGCAAGACCGAGATCGACTGCGCCCGGCTTCGAGCCATTTACGGCCCGGACAGGTGTATTGGCGGGCACACCGATGTTGAAATATTTGTGGTTGGTGAAGAGGCCGTCTTCCAGACCCTTGGCGCCCCGGATTTCGTGGCAGGTATTGCAATTGGTGAATTGCGTCGAGGAGATAAGAACCCGCCCCAGCTCTTCCTGATCAGTCAGCTTTTCCTCGCCACGCAGGAAGCGGTCATATCTGGAATCGAAGGTCGAGAACTCGTCCGATCGCTCAAAGCTCGCCAGCGCCTTCGTCATTGCGGCATAGGCGGTGTCGTCGTTCTCAAAAACATCCTTGCCGAACTGCGTGCCGAACGCCGCGACATAATCCGGATTCTCCTTGAGTCGCTTCACGACCGAGGGCTTGTCCGGCATACCCATTTCGACGGGGTTGAGCGGCGGTCCACCTGCCTGATCCTCCAGCAGCGAGGCGCGGCCGTCCCAGAACTGGCCACCCACATACTCTCCCGCCGCATTCCTGCCGAAAGGCGGTGAGAACCGGGCGTAGGCCGCGGTCGGCGCGTTGCGG
This sequence comes from Agrobacterium sp. InxBP2, assembly GCF_026191755.1. NCBI lineage: Bacteria > Pseudomonadati > Pseudomonadota > Alphaproteobacteria > Hyphomicrobiales > Rhizobiaceae > Agrobacterium > Agrobacterium sp. InxBP2. The sequence goes on along the minus strand of NZ_JAINDY010000027.1, from coordinate 103,768 downwards.
TCGCCCAGTGAGAAACCGTCATCGCCGAGCGAAACATCGCGCCCAACCTTATCGTTTTCCCGTCCATCGGAAAAACCGGCCGCCTGCATATGGCAGGTGGAACAGGCCATCGTCCGGTTCATGGAAAGATTGGGATCGTCAAAGAGCGCCGCACCGAGCTTTTCCAGCGTCGCATAATCTTCGCCGCCATGAGCAGCCACGCCATCGAACCCGACACCGAAAGGAGCGAGCAGAACGGATGCAGCCAGAGCGGCGGAGAGAAAAAATCCGGGTTTCGTCATCGGTAGGCACGCTCGAGATAAATGCGCGATAGCAGATCCGGGCCGCGGCAGACAGAACGGCTTCCGGCCCGGACTTCACGGAACATGGAGCGCCGGAAGTATTTCCGTCTTTCCATGCCCTCTGAGAGGACCCTATAACACTTTCTCACGGTCGGAGCCTACAAACTTTCACAGCTTGCTCCACTTTGCCGCACGGGGATCAACCGCCCCGGGCAATGGCGTGGAAAAACGTGCCCGAAACGAGGCCTCGCCTGCCGCCCGATGGCCCGAGCGGGCGACCCTGCCCGTCGGCTATCTCAGCAAAAGGCGCGTCTTGGCCGGGGTCGATGACCCGGGCATAATGGAATTCATGGCCGCGCAGAACTTCCCCTGCCGATCCGAGCGGACCATTCACCGCAATTGTTGCCTGCCGGTAGCCGAGACTCATCTTGCGCGTGGCAAAGCTGGTGGCATGCGACAACAGACCTGTCATGGCATGGGTCACCCCATCGGCATCCTCCAGCGCCGCCCCCATCACCATGTAACCACCGCACTCGCCATGCACGGGCTTTGTCGCGGCAAAGCGGGTAATGCCGGCCTTGAAAACAGCGGCATTCGCGAGTTTTCCGGCAAAAAGCTCGGGATACCCGCCGGGCAGCCAGCAGATATCACAGCTCCCATCCGGAGCCTCATCGGCGAGCGGAGAAAAAGGCACGATTTCGGCGCCGGATGCATGCCAGTGCTTCTTGAGATGCGGGTAAAGGAAGGTGAAAGCTGCATCTTCCGCCAGCGCAATGCGCTGGCCGGGCGGCGCGATGGCTGCTGCTTTCGAACCCGGAGGCAGCTCGACCGGTGCAGCAAGTGACAACACGGCATCGAGATCGATGGATTTTTCCATCGCGTCCGCGAGCTTTTCGATATGTGCATCGATTTCCGGATGTTCGCTCGCCTGCACGAGACCCAGGTGACGTTCCGGCAGGATGAGGGAGGGATCGCGCAGCACGCATCCGGCAACCGGCAATCCGATTTTTTCGATGGCTTCCGTACACAGGAGCCTGTGCCTTTCGCTGCCGGCCCGGTTCAGCACCACCGCCGCCATGGTTACGGCGGGATCGTAATGGGCAAAACCGTGAGCAACCGCGGCGGCGGTCTGCGACTGACCGGACACATCGAGGACCAGCAGCACGGGAATGCCGAATAGCCGTGCCAGATCCGCAGCCGAACCGGTACGGTTTTCCGCCACCGAAATGCCGTCGAACAGGCCCATCGCGCTCTCGATCAGAATGAGATCGGCGTCCTGCGTGTGCTGTGAAAACAGGTGCCGCAGCAGCTCTGGCCTCATTGCCCAGCTATCCAGATTAAGACCTGATGAGCCGGTGGCGAAGGCATGGAAACCCGGGTCTATGTAATCGGGTCCCGTCTTGATGCCGCGTACCTTGATACCGCGTCTGGCGAAAGCCCGCAGCAGGCCGATAGTCACGCTGGTCTTGCCGGATCCCGAGCGCGCTGCGCCGATGATGATCGCCCGCGCCGTCATGCCTGCGAAACTCCCAGCCGCTCGCGCATCGACACAATCTCTCCGATGACGATTAAGGCCGGCGCTTCGAAATTTTCCCGCATTGCATCGCCAGCTATACTTTCCAGCTTGCTAATAAAGATGCGCTCTTGTTCAGTTGTCGCCGACATGATGACAGCGACCGGCGTCGTCGCCGCACGTCCGCCCTGCATCAGAAGCTTTGCAATCGCGCCGATATTCTTCAGACCCATATAAACGACGATGGGCTCCTGTGTTTTTGCCAGCGCCAGCCAGTCCAGGTCCTCCTCCGTGCCAGCCGCATGACCGGTGGCGAGCGTCACGGCGCGACTGATCCCACGCATCGTGGCTGGAATACGCGCAGAAGCCAGCGCCGCCAGCGAAGATGTCATGCCCGGCAATATGCGAAACGGAACGCCGGCACGGACCAGCGCCTCCGCTTCTTCGCCGCCACGGCCAAAAATGAAGGGATCGCCGCCCTTCAGCCGCAGCACCTTTTTTCCCTGCCGGGCGAAATCGATCAGCGAGGCGGTAATATCGTCCTGCGTCGCAGAGGGCTTGCCACCGCGCTTGCCGGCAAAGACGATCTCCGCCTGGGGACCGAGCGCCACGACATCGTCACTCACCAGCGCATCACGCACGATGATCTCGGCCTGGGAGAGTGCCAGCGCCACTTCGAGCGTCAGATAACGCACATCGCCCGGCCCTGCGCCCGCGAGCCAGACGTGCCCCGCTTCGAAGGCCGGACTTTTTGCGGCAATACTGTTCAAAATCTGCGGTATCGACATTCTCTTGGCTGCTTTTTAACGATGACGGAAAAAGCCGTCCCGGCTATAGGAATTCATATGGAAACGGATGGAAAGACCCTTCGCCGCGGCTGGACCACGGGCACCTGCGCGGCAGCCGCCACGAAGGCGGCCTGCGCCGCCCTTCTGACCGGCGAGTTTCCTTACCCTGTCGAGGTCGAACTTCCAAGCGGCGCGAGGCCCGCATTTTCCCTCGCGACCGAGGAAAAGGGTGAAAACTTCGCCCGCGCAGGTGTCATCAAGGATGCGGGCGATGACCCTGATGTTACCCACGGCGCACTGATCGAAAGCACGGTGCGGCGCGGTCAGCCGGGAAGCGGTATCACCTTCAAGGCCGGCACGGGCGTCGGCACCGTCACGCGGCCCGGACTGCCCCTGCCGCCAGGAGAACCCGCCATCAATCCCGTGCCACGCAAGATGATCGAAACCGCCATTCACGAGGTGGCTGGTGCGGAGGCTGATTTCGAAGTCGAAATTTCCGTTCGGGACGGCGAGAAACTTGCGGAAAAAACCCTCAACGGCAGACTCGGCATCCTCGGGGGTATCTCCATTCTCGGCACCACGGGCGTCGTTATCCCTTTTTCCTGCTCGGCCTGGATCCACTCCATCTGGCGAGGCATTGACGTGGCGCGTGCGACCGGCTGCACTCACGTGCTCGGCGCTACCGGGAACACCTCTGAAAAAGCGGGACAGGCGCTGTATGAACTGCCCGAGACCGCGTTGATCGACATGGGGGATTTCATCGGCGGCATGTTGAAATATCTGCGCAGCCACCCGGTCGAGCGGGTAACGATTGCTGGTGGCGTCGCCAAGATGACGAAGCTCGCCCAGGGGATGCTCGACGTGCACTCCAAAAAAGGTCTTGCCGATCTCGATGCGCTGGCGGCGCTGGCAGGGGAGGCAGGTGGCGATGGGGAACTCGCTGACGCCATTCGCAGCGCCAACACCGTCGCCCATGCTTTCCAGCTGGCCGATCGCAACGCTATCGATCTTGGCGCGATCGTTGCGGAAAAAGCCTGGGTGACCGCGGCGGCGGCGCTGAGGACGCCGGCCATAGCACTGGATATCCTTGTTTTCGATCGTCAGGGCGCGTTGAAGGGACGCACCGCCTCCACCCCGTCGCATCAGCCCGCCGCATCCTCCTTTGGAGACCGGAAGCGGCGTACATAGTCTGCACTGTAGAGTGCGCTTTCACGAAAATCCGTCGAGGCCAAACCACGACCGATGAAGATCAGCGCCGTGCGCTCGACAGGCTCGGCCGCAAGCTTGCCTTCGATATCGAACAGGCTACCGCGAATGACCCGCTCATCCGGCCAGGACGCCCGCACGACAATGGCGACGGGGCAATCGGAACCATAAAGCGGCGTCAATTCTTCCACGACCCTGCCGATGGCATGAATGGCAAGATGGATGGCAAGCGTCGCGCCCGTCGCGCCGAAAGCCTGCAGCGTCTCACCATCGGGCATCTTCGATGCACGCCCGGAAATCCGCGTCAGCACAAGGCTCTGCGCCACTTCCGGCACCGTCAGTTCGCGTTGCAAGGCTGCCGCGGCGGCGGCGAAGGAAGGAACCCCGGGCGTCACGCTGTAATCGAGCCCCAGCTGCTCCAGACGGCGGATCTGTTCGCCCATTGCGCTCCAGACGGAAAGGTCGCCGGAGTGCAACCGTGCAACGTCCTTGCCTTCCCTTGCTGCCGCGATGAATTCCGCCTCGATCTCATCCAGCGAAAGTGCGGCCGTATCGACAATACGCGCGCCCGGCGGGCAATAGTCGATCAGCGCCTTCGGAACCAGCGAGCCGGCATAAAGGCAGACCGGGCACGCCGCGATAAGATCGCGCCCGCGCACCGTAATGAGATCGGCGGCGCCCGGACCGGCACCGATGAAATGAACCGTCATTCGTGTTCTCCATGTTCGATCGCGCAGCCGCCATCCTCTGGGGCGGCACCGTCAGCGGTTGCGATGGCCACCGTCACATCGCCGTGTACGAGCCGCGGCGCGACCAGCCTTGCATTCTCTCCCGCTGCCGCAAGCGCCGCGGTTTCGCTCACGCTCGGCAAACCGGACCGCTCGAAACTTGCGCGTGAAAACGTCAGCGTTTTCGAGATAACGGCATCAAGCCGATGCTGCGCGACGATTTCGAGCGACAGGGAAAGAGTTTTCGCCGCTTCCGCAAGGCCGGCTTCCCGCGATTTAAGTGGCGCAGTTGCCAGGCGGTCGGCCTTGACGCCAAAATCCTGCTCGGCAGCCCGCAAGGCAGCGATGATCATCCCCGCCGTCGCTCCCTTGCGGCAGCCTATGCCAGCCACGATCACCATGGCTTCACCCAGCTCCACTGGGTCACCGGCATGGCCGGACGCCACCCCGACATTGAACCGACAGCCGCCGCCCGCGACACATCCAGCCTTACGATCGAACCGCCGAGCCTCGCATGCGCGGCCAGCAGAACTGCCTCCATTTCCAACGTCACGGCATTGGCGACCAGACGCCCCCCGGATTTCAATGCCCCCACGGCCCCATCGAATACACCCGCTTCACTGCCGCCGCCGCCAATGAAGATTGCGTCCGGACGGGGTAACCCTTCAAAAGCGTCGGGAGCGGAACCGATCATGACCTCAAGCCCGGGAACACCGCAGACGTCGGCATTAAACGTTATGCGTTCCGCCCTTGCCGGGTGCTGCTCTATGGCAATGGCGCGGAGCGAAGGGTGCGACAGCATCCATTCAATGCCGATCGAGCCGGAACCCGCACCGATATCCCACAGCAGTTCGCCGCGGCGTGGCGCCAGCGAGGACAGGGTCACAGCCCGGATTTCGCGTTTGGTGATCTGCCCGTCATGTTCGAACAGGCCATCGTCAAGTCCGTGCGCAAAGGGCAGGATACGTGCGCCTTGATCCGCAACAACGTCAATTGCCACGACATTCAGCGCATTGACGTCCTCAACGGCGAAATCGCTCGCCGGGACGCGGTGCGATCTTTCCCGTTCTCCTCCCAAAGCCTCGAGCAGAGTGAATTCCGATCGGCCGAAACCGGAGGCAGACAGCAATTTTGCGATCAAAGCCGGGTCACGCTCGTCCGACGTCAGCGCTATGATGCGGGTGCCGGGATGGAGATGCGGCCGCAAAAGGTCGATGGGTCGGCCGTGCAGCGAAACGCACTCGACCGATTGCAGCGGCCAGCCGAGCCGGGAAGCCGCGAGAGAAAAGGCCGAAGGCGAAGGATACGATGCAACCTCTCGGACAGGGACGTTTCTCAGAAGCGTGACGCCCACACCGTAGAAGAATGGATCACCGGATGCCAGCACGCAAACCCTCCTGCCGCGCAGCGCCAGAACGTCCCTCATCTCCACGTCGAATGGCACGGGCCAGGCCCGCGCCTCGCCCTGAATGGCCGCAGCTGCCAGGTCCAGATGACGTTTGCCGCCAAAGACAATTTCGGCGGCCTCGATTGCCCGCAGCGCATTTTTACCGAGCCCGTCAAGCCCGTCCTCGCCGATGCCGACGATGGAAAGCCAGCGCGTTGCTTCCTTTTCGGTGGAAGCCTTGCCCGTTCCGGAATATTCAGAGGTCATGACACGCTCCATACTCATTCTTGGCGGCACGACCGATGCCCGCCTCCTGGCCGGCCGGCTGGGCGAAGATTCCAGCTATCGTATCCTGCTCTCCATGGCGGGGCGCACGATCTCCCCGGTGGAACAGCCCGTACCCATGCGCAGTGGCGGCTTCGGCGGTGCGGCGGGGCTGGCGGATTTCATCCGCGCCGGGAATTTCGATATTCTGGTGGATGCGACCCATCCCTATGCCGCCAGAATTTCCGCCAATGCCGTGGAGGCGTCGAAGCGCGCCGGCGTTCCGCTCATCAGGCTTTCGCGTCCCGCCTGGCAGCGTCAGCCGGGCGATAACTGGCAAAGTGTCGAGAGCATCGATCAGGCGGTCGTCGCGCTTGGCGGCCAAGGCAGATGCGTTTTTCTGGCGCTCGGTCGACAGGAGCTTCTTCCTTTTGAGGCCGCGCCCCAGCACAACTATCTCATCCGCAGCGTCGATCCCGTGGAACCGCCGCTGAAGTTGCCGGATGCGCGTTACATCACTGCACGCGGTCCTTTCGCAACGGAGGACGAAATCCGTATGCTGGAAGAAAACCGCATTGAGGTCGTGATATCGAAGAACTCGGGTGGCGCAGCAAGTTACGGCAAGATCGAAGCGGCCAGACAACTCCATCTGCCGGTTATCATGATCGAGCGGCCGAGGCAGTCGCACGACACGGCCGCCACAAGCGTAACGGTGCCGGATATAGCGACTGCGCTCACCGCCATCCACCATCAGTTTTCTCTTTTCGAAAAACGAGGCGAATAAACGATCGGTTCTTTTCCGGGACGTTCGATCAAACGCGTTTCTTCCGAACCGACAATGACACAGGTCGCCATGTCTGCCATGTCGCTCGACGCCTCCGATAGCGGCACGACCCGTATGCGCTCATCCAGGCGGCCTGCCGCCCTGCCGAAGATCACCGGCACCGATCCGGGCAGATGCACCCGCAACAGGTCAAACGCCGTGCCGAGCTGATGCGGCCGCGCCTTGCTGACAGGATTATAGAAGGCCATCACGAAACCCGCCTGCGCCGCTGCGATCAGTCGTTTCTCGATGATTCCCCATGGTTTGAGATTGTCCGACAGTGAAATGGCGCAAAAATCATGCCCAAGCGGCGCACCAGCTCTTGCCGCCACCGCCAGCATCGCCGTCACGCCCGGCACGACGGAAACATCGATATCGCGCCATTCGGATGGACCATTTTCGATTGCCTCGCAGATGGCCGCCGCCATGGCGAAAACACCGGGATCACCACCGGAAACCACGCAGACCCTGCCACCTTCGGCCGCAAGCCGAAGAGCCTGTTCAGCGCGGGAGATCTCCTCACGATTATCGGAGGCATGACGGCGCTGATGGGGACCAAGCGACAGCCGGTCGAGATAAGGAATATAGCCGAAAAAATCGTCGGATGCCGCGACAGCGGCGAGCGCCTCCGGCGTCACCTGTGCAGCATTACCGGGTCCCAGTCCGACGACGACGAGCTTGCCGGTCATGGTGCTTCACCCGGGCCGGGCCTCGTTTTCCAGCCAGGTACAAGAACCAGCGAAAAGTAGGGTGCAGGCGAAGCATCCCGCTCGATGAGCCGCACTGCATGGCTGTTGGCCATGGTGCCGCGCTCGACATAAAGCGCCTGTTCGAGCCTGCCGGCCTTTTCCAGTGCACGGCGGATTTTGGGCAGGTTGCGCCCGACTTTCATGATGACCGCCCCGTCCGTGCCGGAAAGACGGTCAGAAAGAACATCTTCTGCAAGCGTTCCAGGAAGCACGCTCAGAATATCGTCTCCCTGCACCAGCGGCAGCCCAGCCATGGACCAACAGCCGGACATGGCGGTGATGCCGGCTACGACTTCCGCCTGATAGGACGGCGCAAGCCGCAGATGCAGATGCATATAGGAGCCATAGAACAGCGGATCGCCTTCCGAGAGCACGGCAACATTCCTGCCGGCTTCGAGATGTGCTGCAATGTCCTTCGCCGACTGATCGAAAAATCGGGCGATCGCATCGCGATAATCCTCACCGTTCTTGTCGCTTTCAACCGTGACGGGGTAAACCAACGGCATTTCAAGCGTGCCCGGACGGATAAAGGCCTCGACGATACCACGGCCGTTGCCGCTACTGCCCTTTTTGCAGAAGAAAGCCAGAACGTCGGCTGCCTCGATGGCACGCACCGCTTTCAGCGTCAGCAGTTCAGGATCGCCGGGACCGGTGCCGACGCCGACGAGTTTCCCCTTACGATGTTCAAAAAGAGCCGCGCTCACAGGCCCGCCCTCGCAACCGCGTTGACGGCGGCAGCCGTCATGGCCGAGCCGCCCATGCGTCCCTTGACGATGGCATAGGGAATGCCGAGCGTACTGACTTCCAACGCATCCTTCGATTCCGCTGCGCCGACGAAACCGACCGGCATGCCGATGATGGCGGCGGGGCGAGGCGCGCCCTTTTCGAGCATCTCCAGAAGATAGAACAGGGCTGTTGGCGCGTTGCCGATCGCCACCAGAGCACCGTCCATGTGCTCCGCCCAGAGATCAAGCGCGGCGGCCGAACGTGTATTGCCGATGGACCTCGCAATGTCGGGCGTGCGCGGATCACGAAGTGTGCAGATGACCGCATTGGCGGCTGGCAGGCGCGCGCGCGTCACACCATGGGCGACCATTTCCGCATCGCAAAGGATAGGCTTGCCCGCAAGGAGTGCGCCACGCGCGGCAGAGACAAAATCCGGGGAGAAACGGAAATGGGCGGCGGCCTCAACCAGCCCGCAGGCATGAATCATGCGAATGGCGATGTCCGCCTGATCCTCGGCAAAAGCGGACAAATCCGCTTCCTCGCGTATTATGGCGAAGGAGCGCTCATAGATCGCATTGCCATCGCGAATATAGTCATAGTCGGTCATCGGTCATCCTGTCGAAGCGCCGCGACAATTGCCTGCCTGCCCAGACGGGCAAACAGGCCAGCGGCGTTTTCCCCGGGCTTATGTTCTTTTTCATAAAGACGGGCAAGCCGCGAAAGCGCCGCTCTTTGTTGTGCAAAGGGTAAAATGCCGTCCGGCGAATCACCGGCGCGGCCAAAAATCGAAAAAGCCATGCCATTATCGGAACCTGAAAAGGTCAGAAGCGACGGCGCGGGATGGGCGCAGCCTTTGCCACATCCGGAAATATGCAGGTTCACGGAACCGTCGAGCAGCGGGGCGCAAGCGCCTGCCGCAAAGGAAGCCAGTTCGTGAGTAGGATAAAAGGCCGACGCGCAACCGGGAGCGCCGGGACAGACTGCTATGGAAGATCGCCCGTCGCCGGCAGCCGTGACGAAACCCGATGTTCCGGCACTCGCAAGCAGTGCGCCGCACGCGCGCTGGGAACCGAAAAACAGCAGGCTATGATTTATCGCTGGCCGAAGAGACTGAATACCGAGCACGGCGGCCGCTTCGCAGAGACGCGCTATATCAGCGGCTTTGATCTGACTGAAGGCAGGCGCGACGCCTGCAGCAAAACCGGCCCCGCCTGCGGCCATCAAACCCAAAGGCACGAGGGACCGGGATGCCTCGCTTCCGGCCAGATCCACCAGATGATCACCACAGATCGCTTCAATCATCTTCCGATCCAGATCGCGACCGCGGGCGAGCGGACCTTTTTTTGCCAGAAGCGCGAGCAATTCAAGGACGACACCAGCTGCGGCGCCGGCGCCAACCAGCCCCGCATCCACTGAGCTGCTTTCCGGACCGCCCACAAACAGGCGCCAGAAGACCTGCCCTTCCAGACGCTGTGCTTTCAGGCGGATGTCAGCGAGCAAATCTCCCATGGAAACATATCCGCCACCGTCGATCACCACAGACATTTTGGCGGCGAGTTTTTCAGCAAGTCCCGGCGCTTTTGCCTCCCGGCGAATCTCGTCTGCAAGAGAACGGCCATCGGCAATTTCCGTCTCGTCACGACCGGATAAGGGCGACACCTCAACCGCCAGCCCATCGCGAAGCGGTAGACCAAGCGCCAGAACCTCTTTTTCCAGAAAGCGCGCGCTCTCGGGCGACAGACCGCGAAATTGCAGGCTGCCCCGGGCGGTAATGTCCATCAAGCCATTGCCATGGAAATCCGAAAGATCGCAAAGCCTCTTCATCTCAAGGGGCGTGATATCCTCTTCGAATGCGATCCGTGACAGGAGACCATCGCCGGTGGGCATGGGTGCAGAGAGAGCCGGGCATGCGCCGCGGCGGCTGACTGGCTGAACGGGATTGAATAAGGCCGTCATCACGCGCCGACCCTTTCCGGACGGGGCAAAAGCAGCATTTCAAGCTCCGCATCCACCGCGTTTCGGCGACTGTGCCACAGGCCGCGGCGGCGGGCGGACAAGAAACGTTCCGCCATCACCCGCGCTGCCTTCGGGTTTTCGCGCAGGATGAAATCGCGCACCGCTTCATTGCCGAAATAGGCATCGTAAAGGGCTTCGATCAACGATGACGACACCGCATTGGTGGTTTCGGCAAAGCCGACCAGCCGGTCCACCGTCTCGGCAAACTCCGCCGCACCGCGTGGGCCGTGTCGCATCTGGCCTTCGATGAAGCGCGGATTGACGGCACGGGCCCGCACCACCCGCGTCAGGGCCTGTGTCATCGATCTTGCCCGTGGGCGCGCCGGATCGGTCGTATCCAGCGCCACGATATCGGCAACGCCTCCAAGTGCAGCCTTGGCAGCGGAAAAGCCGCCAATGAAAGCGACATCGGAAGAACCGTCCAGAAGATCGCGGCCGGGATCATCGCCGGTGTGAACCAGAAGATCAGCCCGGCGCACCGCCTGCGCAAATCCGGCATCCTCGAAAATCTCCAGCCCGTCCGCACCCCCGAATGCGTGACTTGCCGCATCTAAGTAGGCTTTACCCAGCTCCTCGCGTTCGTCCCATTTGCCGCTGGCGAGCTTCTCCTCAATACCGGCACCATAGGTGCCGGGCGCAGAGCCGAAAATCCGCGGTGGTATATGACCGAGCAGAGCCGCCTCTTCCGCAAGCGGATTGTCGCCCGGCGCTTCTTCACGCCGCGCCACGGCCTTGGCGGCAGCATCGAGAAGCGCGATCAGCGCAGGAAACATATCCCGGAACAGACCGGAAATGCGGAACGTGACATCAACGCGTGGACGGCCGAGGCTGGCCGGCGGCAGCACCTCGATGCCGGTCACGCGGCCGGTGCCGGCGTCGTAAATCGGCCGCGCTCCCATCAGGTGCAGCGCCTGCGCCACATCCTCGCCGCCGTTGCGAAGACTGGCACTTCCCCAGAGATCGAACACCAGATGTTTCGGCCAATCCCCGTGGCTCTGCAGATGATGACGGAGCACCTCTTCGCCGGCCATGCGCCCTAGTTCAAAAGCGGTGGGCGTCGGCATCGTGCGCGGATCCGCTGCATAAAGATTGCGGCCCGTGGGAAGTACATCGACCCGGCCCCGTGCCGGTGCGCCGGAAGGACCGGGAGGAACGTGCCGGCCATCGAGTGCGGCAAGCAAGGCCGCCTTCTCGGCCCGGGCGCTTTGAAGTCTCAGAGGATCAGCCTCACCTTCGGCGCAGCGGCCGAAAATGTGTTGGCCGTCCTTGATCGCAAAATCCTTGAGATCACAGAGAAAGGCGTCGATGCGTGAGAGGGCGGCGTCGGCATCGTCTTTCGTATTCACGCCGGCCTCGGTTGCAAGCCCGGTTTCCTGCGCTTTTTCAATGATCAGCTTCGCCAGCCGGTCGCGCCGGCGCCGATCGAGCCCATCGGCCTGCGCATATTCGTCGACCAGCTGTTCAAGCGCCAGTTGTTCCGGCGAAAGCCCGGCATTAACCAGCACCGGCGGAATATGGCCGATGGTGACGGCTGCAATACGCCGTTTCGCCACCGCCGCCTCACCGGGATTGGAAACGATAAACGGATAAATCACCGGCAGCGGACCAGTGACAATTTCCGGAAAGCACTTGCGGGAAAGCGCCACTGTCTTGCCGGGCAGCCATTCCAGCGTACCGTGCGCGCCCACATGCACGATGGCATGGGCGGATGCCACGCGCTGCATCCATGCGCCGAAGGCAACAAGCGCGTGGCGCGGAGGCAGGGCGGGATCGTGATAGTCAACCCGGCGGTCCTCATTGCGCCCCCTGTCCGGCGCAAGCGCCACGAAGACCTGGCCGAAACGCGCGACGCGAAAACGAAACCCGCCATCGGCGAAAGCTTCATCACTTTCCGCAGCTCCCCATGTCGCACTCAAGGAGGCCGCGGCATCGTCAGGCAAACCCGAAAGAAAACCTCGATAGTCCGCAAGATCGATCGCCGCTTCCTGCTGCTCAAGGCGATCGAGCAGCGCCCTTGCCGTTTCGGGAATATCTTCGACGCAATAGCCGGCATCAGCAAGATCTCGCAGCATTTCGAGCACGCTTTGCGGCACATCCAGACCAACGGCATAACCGGTTCGCCCCGGAGCTGCACCCGGATAATCCGGCATCAGAACGACAATGCGCCGCTCCTCCGGCGAGGTATTTTTCAGACGCAGGAAGGCCGCGATGCGGCTTGCCACCTGTTCGACACGATCCGCCTCCGGCATGTTTACGAGACTGATACCGCCATCGGTCCGAGGCTGTTTGAATGAAATCACGCCTGCGAAAATCCGGCCATCCAGTTCAGGCAGCACAATATGCATGGCTAGATCGGACGGGTTCAGTCCACGCGCATTCGCCGCCCAGCCGTCGCGGCGGGTCGTCGCCATGGCGACCTGGAAAACAGGAACGCCAAGCCGATCGAACAGCGTATGGCCATCGGCATCGCTCTGACTGGCAAAGGCCGTCGCAGCAAGGATGGCAGCGGGCTGAATATCTCTCAGCGCCTTTTCGAGAAAGCGAAGGGCGTCGCCATCCTTCAGGCCGCTGACAAAAATCGGCACCGGAGAGAAACCGCGCTCGCAAAGCGCGTGAAAGAGCGCATCCACCGGCGCTGCATCCGCAGCCAGCAACATGGAGCGATAAAAGACAATAGGCAGAACGGGCGCGGCAGCCGGGAAGCCAGAGCAGGCCTCCATTTGCCCCAACACCCCCAACCCCGGCCGATAAAAGCCGGCTTTCGGCAATGGCTCAGCTTCTATCATCGGCCATGCGTCATCTCTTGCCAGAACGGCGAGGCCACCGGCAAGGCGACCCATATTCTCTCTTCCACCTTCGCGGAAAAAGGAAAGGACGGATGCCAGGATGTGTGTGTCCACGGTCGACGCCGCTTCGAGCTTTTCGTCCCTTTCACTGCATTCGCCGGGCAGAAGCAGAAGCTTTATGCCACGTCGGCGCGCCATGCTGGAAAGCTGATCAACTCCATAACGCCAGCGTTCCGCTCCACCGAGGATTCGGACCAGGATGACCGTGGCATGCTCCGCTGTCTTTTCGATCCACAGGTCAACCGACATGGGATGGCGAAGCTCGGCGAGGTTTGCGGCGGACAGGCTGGGGAGCACACTGTCCGCCTGTCGCCACGCCTGCTCAAGCCCGGCAAGATCGCTCGTCGAAAACGACAGCATCACCACATCCGATCGAGGCTGGTTGAGGTCAACCGGCTCGATCAGATCGTCAAGAGACGAGGATGTGGTGGCAAGAATATGCATCGTCAGGCGGCCAGCATCTGTTCGATCTTTTCGCGATTGATGCCCTTTTCGCCGATAATGACCAGTCGGCTGCGGCGCTGCTCGCCCGCTGCCCAGGGGCGGTCGTAATAATGATTGACCCGGCTTCCGACCGCCTGCACCTGCAGACGCATGGGCTTGGCGGAAACTTCGACAAAGCCCTTGATGCGCAGGACGTTTTCAGCCGCAGCCGTTTCGGCAATGCGCGCCGCCAGTGCTTCCGGATCGGCCACGGCCGGCAGGTCGATGACGAAGCTGTCGAAATCGTCGTGTTCATGGTCGAGTTCACCGTCATGGTGGGTGCGGCGGTTTTCGATATCCTCTTCAACGGCAAGACCAAGACCGATCAGCACGGCGGGGTCGATGGCGCCATTGGCGGCCACAACGATCTTCGCCGCCTTCGGCAGATGTTCGAGCACATGCGCCCTCGCCTTGTCGAGGCCGGCTTCATCAAGGAGATCGGCCTTGGTGAGAACGATGAGATCGGCGCAGGCGACCTGGTCCTCGAAAACTTCCTCAACCGGATCATCGTGATCAAGCGCCTCGTCATTGGCCCGCTGAGCAGCGAGCGCCTCCATGTCGTGCGCGACCTTTCCTTCAGCAAGGGCGGCGCCATCCACCACGGCCACGACGGCGTCCACGGTCACGCGGCTCTTGATGGCCGGCCATTGGAAAGCCTGGACCAGCGGCTTAGGCAGGGCAAGACCAGAGGTCTCGATCAGGATATGCTCCACCTTCGGCTGGCGGCTGAGAATTTGTTCGATCGCGGGCTGGAAATCGTCAGCCACCGTGCAGCAGATACAGCCGTTGGCCAGTTCGACGATGTTTTCTTCGGGGCAGCTTTCAATGCCGCAGCCTTTCAGGATTTCGCCGTCGATACCGATATCGCCGAATTCATTGACGATGATTGCGAGCCGCTTGCCGTCCAGCTTTTCCAGAAGACCCCGCAACAGCGTCGTTTTTCCCGCCCCTAGAAAACCGGTGACGATGGTGCAGGGAACGCGGTCCAGATGGTTGCTCATGATCTCTCCTCGGTAAAATCGAATGGGGGAATGCGCGCCACCATGCCGCGCTTTAATGGTTCGGGGCGGCCGCGCCAGGGCATCAGGCCATCTGAAGACGCAGAAAGAAGCCGCGCGCCGGTCAGCAGGTCCCCTGCATCGTCGGGTGTCAGCCCACCAAACACATAGGACCAGCCATTGGCGCTGCGCAGCACGGCACTGAGGCCACGTTTGCAGTTGGCGAGACAATTGACGGAACGGACCGCGATGCCGGACGCTTCCGCCTCTGCGGTGACGGCCTCGGCAAGACGTGAACCGGCACGTGGCTCGGCGCTGGGATCAGCTTCGTCGCGACAGCTTCGGCAAACGAAAACGACCACACCGGACGCCGTTTCATCCTGCGCGTTTCCACCAGCAAATGAAGATGTCGCTGAAATATCCAAACCGTATCGTTCCCGCGCCAAGTCAAATTCTTCGGGGTGCGGATATCGAAAACGGTATGCGCACAGGCACAGACCGGCTGTTCGACGTTATCGACTGACCGGAGCACCCCGCCCGGTAGACGTTTTTCCTGAAGCGGCAGGTCTCCTGGCTTGCGGCTCGATGAGCGCCCGGACACCGCCTTCCCGAACCGTCTCTCTGGTCCAGTGGCTTTACGGTGCGGGCTTGCCGCTTACAGTTGCGGGGGCAGCCACGGAATGACCCGTTTCAGGGTGGAACCGTGTTCCCTCTTAGCTTTTCCCGTTGCCGGGGAAAGACCGTCAGTTCCTTACCCTTAGGCCGAACGGGCTTTGGGGTCAATGCCGCCCCCCGTGGCTCGCGCATTGCCGGGTGCGGCAAATTGGGTATAGTCGCCGCTCCGAAGGGCAGGGATAAGTTCCCGGCTGCTGGAGTGAAGAAGGAATATGCGATGACACGCGACATCAGCGACAACGAAGCCGAGCGCCATCGGCAGAAAATGGTCAACCGCAAGACGGTGCAGGATGCCGAAGTCGCGGCAAAGACCATCGAAAAAGGTCTACTGATGATCAATACCGGCCCCGGCAAGGGCAAGTCCACGGCCGCCTTCGGCCTTGCGTTGCGTATGCTCGGCATCGGGCGCAGGGTCGGCGTCGTGCAATTCATCAAGGGTGCATGGTCGACCGGCGAACAGCAGGCGCTGGCTCTGTTCGGTGACAAGGTGGTGTGGCGTACCATGGGTGAAGGCTTCACCTGGGATACGCAGGATCTGAAGCGCGATGTTGCCGCTGCCGCGAAGGCGTGGGAAGAAGCCGTGACACTGATGGCTGACCAGACGATCGGCCTGCTGATACTCGACGAACTGAATATCGCATTGCGTTATGATTACCTGCCGCTTGATGAGGTCGTGACGGCGCTGGCCAGCCGCCGGCCCGATCTGCACATCATCGTCACCGGCCGCAATGCCAAGCAACCGCTGATAGACGCCGCCGACATGGTGACGGAGATGACGCTGGTAAAACATCATTTCAAGGCGGGCGTGAAAGCACAGCCAGGGATAGAATTCTGACATGGCCGCACGGGTTCTGATGTTTCAGGGAACCGGCTCGGATGTCGGCAAATCGCTGATGGTGGCCGGTCTAGCCCGCGCCTTCGTCAGGCGCGGCCTGTCCGTCATGCCGTTCAAACCACAGAACATGTCGAATAATGCGGCCGTTACCGCCGACGGCGGCGAGATCGGCCGAGCACAGGCGCTGCAGGCGCGGGCCGCTGGCGTACCCCTCTCTGTCCACATGAATCCGGTTCTTCTGAAACCGCAGAGCGAGACCGGGGCACAGGTGGTGGTTCAGGGCAAAATCGCCGGCAATGCCAGGGCAGCCGATTACCAGCACCTGAAAGCCGGGTTGATGCCGCGCGTGCTGGATAGCTTCAACCGCCTGAAACAACAGGCCGATCTGGTGCTGGTGGAGGGGGCGGGCAGCGCATCCGAAATCAATCTGCGTGCCAATGATATCGCCAATATGGGGTTTGCGAGAGCTGCTGACGCGCCTGTGATCCTCATCGGCGATATTGACCGCGGCGGCGTCATCGCCAGCCTTGTCGGTACCAAAGCCGTCCTCGAACCTGACGATGCGGCGATGATCGAAGGTTTCATCGTCAACCGCTTTCGCGGTGATCCCGCGTTGTTTTCGGACGGCATGCGGATGATTCAGAAAAGGACAGGCTGGGCCTCGATAGGCCTTCTGCCACATTTCTCCGATGCCACGAAACTGCCGGCTGAAGACGCGCTCGGTCTTTCCGGCCCGGCTGAGCGAAAACCCGGCGCAAAGATCCGCATCGCCGTGCCGATCCTGCCGCACATTTCCAATTTCGATGATCTCGACCCTCTGGACATGGAGCCGGACGTGGAACTGATCCGCGTGCGGCCGGGCGAGACCATTCCCGCCGATTGCCGGCTGGTTTTGCTGTGCGGTTCGAAATCCACCATTGCCGATCTCGCCGTGCTGAAAGATGCGGGTCTGGACATCGACATAAAGGCGCATGTGCGCCGCGGCGGCTACGTTCTCGGCCTTTGCGGTGGCTACCAGATGCTCGGAAAAACCGTTGCGGATCCTGACGGTATCGAGGGACCACCTGCGACTGTCGACGGGCTCGGTCTGCTTGATGTCGACACGGTTTTGACGGGTGACAAGCGACTCGTTTCCGTTCAAGGCGTGAGCTTTGATGGTGTTGGTTTATCCGGCTACGAAATGCATGTCGGGGAAACCACGGGAGCAGCAGGCAATCTGGCGTTTTCGACGATCGACGGCCATTACGATGGAAGCATCTCACCCGACGGCCGTGTCTTCGGCACCTATATTCATGGCCTTTTTGCTCATGATAGCCAGCGCGGCGCATGGTTGGAGCGTCTCGGCGGGTGCGGCACCGACCTGAACTATGATGCGCAGGTGGATGCGGTTCTCGACCGTCTGGCTGCGCATATGGAACAGCACCTCGATCTCGACGGTCTGCTGGCTATAGCGCGATAAGGATCGCCAGAAGCCCGAATAGGCCGATCAGCAACAGGTCCGCAATCCGTGCCAGCCGCAACGCCGTGCGAATATCGCCGGCGACCAGCGCAGACCTTCCGCCGTCCCCCATGAAACGCGCTTCGATCATCTGTCCGCCGTAAGAACGCGGTCCGGCAAGCGCAAAACCCAGCGCGCCGGCCAGCGCCGCCTCCGGCCAGCCTGCATTGGGAGAGCGGTGGTGGCGCGCATCGCGACGGATCGCGGCAATGGCCGCTTTTGGCGACGCGCCCTCGACAAAAAATGCGGCGACGACAAACAGGCTGCCGCTCAATCTCGAAGCGGGCAGATTGATGAGATCGTCAAGCCGGGCCGAAGCCCAGCCGAACGCTTCATGGCGAGGCGAACGATGACCGATCATGCTGTCGGCCGTATTGACCGCCTTATAAGCCGCGCCACCTGGCAGGCCCAGAAGCCCCATCCAGACGGCAGGGGCGACGATGCCATCGGAAAAGTTCTCGGCGAGACTTTCGATCGCCGCCCGGCAGATCGCCGCCTCATCCAGCTTTTGCGGGTCGCGGCCGACGATCATCGAGACAGCCTTGCGGCCACCCTCAACTCCTTCACGCTCCAGCGCAGTCGCAACCGCCTCCACATGCTGCTCCAGACTTTTCTGTGCCGGAAGCGAAGCACCGAGGATGGCGACCGCCAGAAGTCCGAAGGGCAGGAAAAGCAGAACAGATTGCGCAAACCATGCAAGGATCACCGTCAGCCCGACAAAAACAACCAGCGCCACAACACCCGCGGCCTTGCGCCGTGAAAATGACGCGCTGCCCCGGTTCCATTTTTGGTCCAGCAGCGCGATAAGCGAACCGACCCAGGTGACAGGATGGCCGATATGTTTGAACAGCCAGTCCGGATAACCGGTCAGGCGTTCGATCACGAGCGACAGGAAAGCGAGAGCGAGGAACATGGGCGAGACAATATCAGAAATGGCACAGGCTGCGATCCGCCACGGCGGCAATCTCGGCAGAGCGCGCCTGATGTTTCCAGACGCGTCTGAACCGTGGATCGACCTTTCGACCGGAATCAACCCGCATCCCTATCCGTATTCTGCCATTCCCGCCAGCGCATTCGCTCGCCTGCCGGAGCCCGAGACGGCCGACTATCTGAAACGGCTGGCCGCACTCCATTTTGGCGCACCCTCCGCCCGACATGTCACGCTATCGCCCGGCACCCAGATGCTCATGCCGCTGCTGGCTCAAACCGCACTTGCCCGGGGCGCCAAGAGCGGCGCGGTGCTGTCACCTGCCTACGCGGAACATGCCCGCACCGCACGCATGGCCGGGCTGACCATGAGGGAAGTGGAGCATGTCAGCGACCTGATCGCTCACGACTACGTGGTGGTGGTCAATCCCAACAACCCCGACGGACGTATCATCGATCGCGAAACTCTTTTGCGGCTCGCCGATTCAATGCATCGAAACGGCGGCCTGCTGGTGGTGGATGAAGCCTTCATCGAAACAGGAGGCGCCGAGAGCCTTGCGGATAGCGTTGATCGGCATGCTCTGGTCGTCCTTCGTTCCTTCGGCAAATTTTATGGCCTGGCGGGAATCCGGCTTGGTTTTGCAATTGCGCACCCTGATATCGCTGCGGGGTTGGAGGCGAGGCTCGGCCCATGGGCGGTTTCCGGCCCGGCGCTGCACATTGCAACGGAAGCCTTGGCGGATGGAACGTGGCAATCTGCGATGCGGCTGCGTCTCGCGGATGAAGCACGGCGCATGAATTGCCTTTTGGAAAAAGCGGGTCTGAACGGGGTTGGCGGCACGCCTCTGTTCACACTGGTGCGGGACGAGCGTGCCAAGGCCCTGTTCGACCATCTCGGCCGTCTCGGAATACTCGTGCGCATTTTCGATGAAAGGCCGGACGACATCCGTTTCGGCCTTCCGGGTAACGACGCTGAGTGGCAGCGCCTTCAAGCGGCGCTGCTCTCTTTCGATCATCCCTCGAAAGTGTAGGTTTCAATCGACTCCGGCTTCATTTCGATGGAGAAACCCGGCAGTTTCGGCGGCATATAAGCGGCGTTTCTGATATCGCAGGGCTCGATGAAATGCTCGTGTAGGTGATCCACATATTCGATGACGCGACCTTCCTTGGTGCCTGAAACCACCAGATAGTCGATCATCGACAGGTGCTGCACATATTCGCAAAGCCCGACGCCGCCAGCATGCGGCCAGACCGGCAGATTGTATTTGGCGGCAATCAGCAGCACCGCCAGCACTTCGTTGAGGCCACCCATACGGCAGCTGTCGATCTGCACCACATCGATCGCGCCTTCAGCGATGAACTGCTTGAACATGATGCGGTTCTGGCACATTTCGCCCGTCGCCACCTTCACGGAACCAATGGCTGCGCGAATCTTGCGATGGCCGGCGACATCATCCGGGCTGGTCGGTTCTTCGATGAAGAAGGGCTTGGAAAAGGCGAGCTTATTCACCCACTCGATTGCCTGGTCCACTTCCCACACCTGATTGGCATCGATCATCAGATAACGATCGGGGCCGATCACCTCGCGGGCAATGGTGAGACGGCGAATGTCATCCTCCAGATCACGTCCAACCTTCATCTTCACATGGTTGAAACCGGCATCGATGGCTTCCTGGCAAAGACGGCGCAGCTTGTCGTCGTCATAACCGAGCCAGCCTGCAGAGGTCGTATAGCAGGCGTAACCTTCGCTCTTCAGCGTCTCGATGCGTTCCTTTTTGCCGCTTTCGGCTTTCTTGAGAATTGCGAGCGCCTCGTCCCGGGTCAGCACGTCAGTGAGATAACGGTAATCAACGATATCGGCGATTTCTTCGGCGCTCATATCAGCCACCAGCTGCCACACCGGCTTACCGGCTTTCTTGGCCAGCAAATCCCACACTGCGTTGACAACGGCGCCGGTGGCGAGATGCATCGCACCCTTGTCGGGGCCGATCCAGCGCAGCTGGCTGTCGCTGGTCAGATGCCGCCAATATTTGCCGGGGTTCTCGGTGACCGTGGCAAGATCGGTGCCGACGACGAGGTGACGCATCGCTTCGATGGCCATGCAGCAAATATCGTTGCCCCGGCCGATGGTGAAGGTCAGGCCGTGGCCTTTAAGCCCCGGCTCATCCGTGTCGAGAATGACATAAGCCGCCGAATAATCCGGATCGGGGTTCATCGCATCGGAGCCGTCCAGGCTCTGGGATGTGGGGAAGCGCAGGTCGAAAACACGCAGATCAGTAATTTTTGTCATGGCCGTTTACTCGCGGTCAGTGCCTATGGAAATCGTTCAGTCGTGGTGGAAGGTTTCTTCCATCATAGCCCACCACTCGCCGTCCCTGCGGGTTTCGAGCGGTTTCTGGCAGGGAATGGTAAAAGACCACCATTCCTGGTTCTTGGGGCTTGCCGCCA
Organism: Agrobacterium sp. InxBP2; assembly: GCF_026191755.1. Lineage (NCBI taxonomy): Bacteria > Pseudomonadati > Pseudomonadota > Alphaproteobacteria > Hyphomicrobiales > Rhizobiaceae > Agrobacterium > Agrobacterium sp. InxBP2. Next base: position 82,577 of record NZ_JAINDY010000027.1, on the reverse strand, counting down.
TCTTCGCCATATCGGCGCTGAAATCGGTGCCATGATACTCCCAATAGCCAAACAGCAGGTTTTCCGGCTCCCGCAGGAAAATCGTGTAGTTACGGATATTGCAATCGCTGATCAGCGCCAGAACTTCCGGCCAGACGGCGGCATGCAGCCTTTTATACTCCGCGATCATCTCCGGCTTGACGCCTATGACCATTCCCATACGCTGCATAAAAAACTCCGTTACTTTCTGATGGTGGCAAGCGCCGCGCGCAGCTTTGATTGCGGCAGGCTCAATCCCAGCCGGTCCGCTGCGGCAATGACCGGAGCAAAGCGTCGGCGCTTCTTCTCATCGTGATTACCGGCGATATCGGCCAGTCGATGGGCAAGGAAGGGATTGCGCAAACGCTCCCGCAGCACGCCGATATAGGCCTGCGCATCATTTCCCATGCCTTCAGCAATAAAGAGCGGCAGAACCTCGTCGCGCCATAACGTTTCCAGATCCGCGACGAGTGCACTGTCGTCCATTGCCTGGCGCACCGTCTCGTCCTTCGCCCGCGCATCCTGCAGCCAGCGTTCCGCCAGATAGGAATGGCCGAGATTGAGCAGGAAAAGCTTCAGCTTTTCATAGTGATCGAGATCGTCCGTCAGCACCACGGCAGGGTGAGTGCAGGGCAGGACAAGCCCTTCCTGCTTTTCGATCGCCCAGAGCGCGTAAGGCTCCGCCACTGCACCTACCGGATCGATAGGCTCGGAAACGATGCGATCGACCAGGCTATTAGCGAAACGGCACTTTTCGTTCAGGTAAAAGGCAAAACCCGCCGGCAATTGCCATTCATCGGCAAGCCGGCGAATGACCTCTTTCAGCTTTTCGCCATTACGCGGCACAAGTTCACAAGGAAAGATGGACACGGGCGCTTCCGGATTGCGCTGAAAACGTTCGAGCAGCAAAATGCAGAGTTTCGCCGGAAAGCTCCTCGGGACGGCCGTAAAATCCGCCGCGAGATCTGCGCCATCCGCAGAATCAAGCTCATAACCGCGGTCTCCGGTATTGGACAAGATGACAGCAGCTTCGCAGGCGAGGCGGCGTACTTCGGCCCATTCAGTTGCCGAGGTCAGGGCCCGCGCGACAGCCTTGCCCTCAATTTCCTCATCCACGTTCCGGCCGTCACGGATGCCGCGAATGCGCACGGGGTAGGGCGCGCCACTATTCAGCGCCGCGACACGCTTCAGGCTTTCCGCATTGCCGGTTGTCTGGACAATCGCGATGCGACCGATAGCCTCGTCCTTTTCCAGCGCTTGCGAGACAAAGAGGTCCGCATGCGCCAGAAGAAAGCGGCTGGTACCGAATTGCAGGATGGGCGTCTCGGGCGTCATGCGACCTCCACCATGCCTTTGATGACTCCGGCTTTCGGATCGGTCAGCCCTGCGAACTGCGATGGCACGTCGGCAAGCGTCATACGGTGCGTAATCAGCGCCTCAGGTACTTTCCCTTCCCGCAATGCCTGCAACACGCGTTCGAAATCCTCCGGCGTCGCATTTCGGCTGCCGAGCAGTGTCGTTTCACGTTTGTGGAACTCCGGATCGTTGAAGCTGATATCGCTCGCGACGATGGAAACAAGCACATACGAACCGCCATGGCCGACGAAGGAAAAGCCGCGCTCCATGGCTTTAGGATTACCGGTGGCATCGAAGACCGCATCGAAGAAATCACCGTTGGTAATCTCGGAAAGACGATCTTTGTCGCCGTCCCCAAGCGTCACTGTATGGGCGACGCCGAGATGCTCCTTGCAGAAATCCAGCCGGTCGGTGCGGCCATCGATCATCGTGACTTCGCCGCCATCGAGAACCGCGAAAACCGCTACCGCCATGCCGATCGGTCCGGCGCCGACGATCAGAACCTTCTGTCCTTTCTCGACATTGCCACGGCGCACCGCATGCGCGCCGATAGCCAGAAATTCGGTCATCGCCGCCTGGTCGAGGCTCAGCCCTTCAGCCTTCAACACGAATTGCTGCGGCACGTTCAGATATTCCACCATGCCGCCATCACGATGAACGCCGAGCACGCCGATATTGCGGCAGCAATTGCTCTTGCCCTTCAGGCAGGCGCTGCATTTTCCGCAAGAAATATACGGAATGATGGTAACAACGTCGCCGGCGGACAGATGGCTGCCCTGCGGCGCCTCTTCAACCGTACCGGAGAGCTCATGGCCCATGATCCGCGGATAAGAGAGGTAAGGCTGATTGCCGGTGAAGATGTGGAGATCCGTACCGCAAACCCCGATGCGACGGACGCGCACCAGCACCTCACCTTCGCCACGCACAGGTTTAGGCAGATCCTTGGCGCTGAGTTGACCGGGAGTGTCGCAGAAAATCGCCAGCATGGATCACCTGTGGGAAAGGGAGTAAAAACGAATGGCGTTACCGCCGAAGACTGCCGCATGGTCCGCTGCCGGCACGATATCGCGACAGAAGCCCAGCCATTCCTGATAATCGCCCGCCAGTCGCAAAACCGGCCAGTCGCTGCCGAAAATCACCCGGTCTGCGCCGAACAACTCCAGAATCGTCTCGGCATAGGGCCGCACTGCTTCCGGTCGCTGATCGCCGCGCTCGGTCAGGAGGCCGGAGAGCTTGCAATGGACATTGGGAAGTGCCGCCAAAGCGCCCATATCCTTGCGCCAGGCGCTGTAGTGGCCGGTCGCAATCAGCGGCTTGGCACCATGGTCGATGACGACAGGCAATTGCGGGTGACGCCGGGCAAAGGCGAGGAGATGCGGCAGATTGGGTGGCAGGACCAGCGCATCGAACGCCAGGCCGTGGTTCACCAACGCCGCCACGGCGGGATCGAGCAGCGGATCATCGATCCATGCCACGTCTTCCATGCCCTGCAGCATCGGGCGCACGGCTTTGAACGCCCGATGTTTTGCCCGGCGGGCGATTTCCGTTGCAGCATCGGGAGACTTCATGTCCACCCAGCCGACCACACCTTTGATGAAATCTGTTTCTTCCGCCAGCGCCAGCATGAAATCCGTATCGGCAGCCGTCTCCATCGTCTGAACCAGCACGGTGCCGGAAATTCCGGCCGCGGCCAGCAATGGCGATAGATCCGCTGGAAGAAAATCCCGGTAGATGGCGGCGAGCGACGGCGGCGGCCACTGGCCGGCACGGTCCTTCATTAACCAGAAATGCTGGTGGGCGTCGATAAGCATTGCCTCAGGCCTTTCCGCCCGGCACCGGCGCACCTTCGGCGATCAGACCGCGTCTGTGCAGTTCCGCCCAGAACTCATCCGGAATAGATTGTTCGAACCATTCGATATTGGAAGCGAGCTGCTGCGCATTCCGCGCGCCCGAGACGACGGTGACCGAAGCCGGATGGGCCAGCGGAAATTGCAATGCAGCCGCCTGCAGCGACACACCGACTTCTTCGCAGACACCCTGCAGCGCATCAACCCGCGTAAGGATATCGGCAGGCGCATCGGCATAATTGAATTTGCGGTTGCCCGCGAGAATGCCGGAATTGAAAGCACCGGCGACAACGATGCCGACACCGCTTTCGGCGCAGCGGTTCATGAAAGCAAGGCTCTGCTGCTCCAGCAGCGTATAGCGGCCGGCAAGCATGGCGACGTCGATGTCAAAGACATCCATGGCGTCGTTGACAATTTCCCACTCGTTGACGCCAAGGCCGATAGCGCCAGTTGAACCTTCCTCGCGCAGCTTGCCAAGCGCCCGGAAGCCGCCGCCAGCGGTCAGCTGCTCCCAGTAATGCTGGTGCTTTTCGCCATGGGTGTAGGAGCCGATATCGTGCACATAAAGAATATCCGGCTTCAGAACGCCGAGCCTCTGCTGGCTGGCCTCGAAAGAGCGTAGAATGCCATCATAGGAATAATCATAGAACGGGCGGAAGGGTAGCGGCGCAATATAGGCATCCTCTTCGGGGCCAACGGTCTCATCGGGAACCATAACGCGACCGACCTTGGTGCTCAGCGAATATTCGCTCCGGTCATGCTCCGTCACCATGGTCCCCAGGCGACGCTCCGACCGCGTATATCCATAAAACGGCGCGGTATCGAAATAACGCATGCCGCTTTCCCATGCCTTGTCAAACGCACCCTTGGACTCTTCATAGGGCGTAACGCGGTAGAGATTGCCCATCTGGGCGCAACCGAGACCCATGACGGTAACGTCGACGGCGCGGCGCGGCAATTTACGTGTATCGGAGACTTTCATTGCGGAGACTTTCCAGCTTGCCTTTGGAAAGACGCGCCGCCGGTGAAGCGGCGCGTCATCGCTTGATCAGTAAAGAACGTTCTTTGCTTCCGGCTTTTCGATATTGTCCTTGGTGACAACAACGACGCCGGTGTCGACGAACTTCTCGACCTTTTCCTTGTTGATGAGCTTGGTGACGGTTTCGACGCCCTTTTCACCCATCTGATAGGAGCCCTGAACCACGATTCCGGCGAGCGTGCCGTCCTTCACGAAGTTCTGCAGATCCTGGTTGCCGTCGAAGCCGATGGCGACGACCTTGCCGGCCTTGCCGGACTGGGCGAGCGCACGGCCAACGCCGATGGCCGTCGGCTCATTGGCGCCGAAAATGCCCTTCAGGTCCGAATTGGCGGCCAGAACGTCGGTCGTCTGGTTCAGCGCGGTCGCCATCTGCGACTGCGAGTAGAACGGGCCGACGATCTTCAGGTTTGAGTTCATCTGGATGTAATCGGTGAAACCGCCGACGCGGCCGATTTCAGAACCAGCCCCGGCGACATAGGACATGACGGCGATCTTGCCTTCCTTGCCCACCTTGTCGATCAGCGCCTGCGCTGCCAGTTCGCCGGCTTTCTTGTTATCGGTCGCGAGGAACGACTGGTAATATTGCTCAGAGCCCTTGGCGAGCTGCGAGTCGATGAGAACGACGGGGATACGGGCTTCCCAGGCCTTCTTGACAGCAGGCACCAGCGCGTCCGGATCGGAAGGTGCAAGCACGATGCCGGCGACCTTACGGTTGATGGCGTTCTCAACCATGTTAACCTGGTCGGCAATGGCCGATTCCGCAGCCGGACCCTGGAAGGTCATGGTGTTGCCTGAAGAATTCTTCATGGCCGCATCGGCGCCCTTCTGGACGTTCTGCCAGAAGGTCGAATTGACGGTCTTGACGATGACGGCGATTTCACCGGCCTGCACGGTGGAAACGCTCCACAGCGCGATTGCGGATGTCAGAAGGGCAGTCGCAATTTTCTTCATTTCTTCCTCCGTGATGTCGGCATACCGGGCCTCCCCTGCCGATCTTTTTTGCGGAAAGGGTCCGCAGCCCTTTGATCAGCGGCGGTTGCGCAACTGGTCGATCCAGACGGTGACCAGAATGACGAGGCCGATGATGATCTGTTGCGTGAAGGCAGAGACGCCATTCATATTAAGACCGTTGCGCAGGATACCGATGACGAAGGCGCCGATGGCCGTGCCTGAAATCGTGCCCACGCCGCCGATCAGCGATGTGCCGCCGATAACCGCGCTGGCAATGGCATCCAGCTCATACATCACACCTTCGTTAGGCTGGGCGGTAACGAGGCGCGACATCAAAACGCACCCCGTCAACCCAGCAAGCGTACCGGAGAGGATGTATGTGAAGTTAGTGACGCGGGCGACGTTGACGCCGGAAAGACGTGCGGCGTCTGCATTGGAGCCCACGGCGTATATGTGGCGGCCGAGGATCGAGCGGTTGAGCATGAAGGACACCGCAAGCGCAATCACCACCATCAGGATGACAGGGTAGGGGATGCCTGGAAATACGACATTCGGAAAGCCGTCATCACCGATATTGACGATGCGGAAAAGGGCGCCGTTGCCAAGTTCGCCGAAGGATTCGCCGAGGCCGGACACGGCGCGCGCACCGGTGATCTGCAATGCCACACCGCGGGCAATCAGCATCATGCCGAGCGTGGCGATGAAGGGCGGCAGCTTGAAGCGCGTGACCAGCAGCCCGTTGATCAGCCCGCAGAGCGCACCCGTCAGAATGCCGAGCAACATGCCGACCGGCACCGGCATGCCGAGTTCCTTCACCGCAAGAGCGGCAACAACCCCTGCAAGAGCCAGCACCGAACCGACGGAAAGGTCGATGCCGCCGGTGATGATGACACAGGTGGCGCCAATGCCGAGCAGAGCGATGGACGTGACCTGCAACGCGATCGTCATGCCGTTATTGACGGTAAAAAAGGCGCTGCTGGTGGCGGAGAACACCGCGACAAGGGCGAACAGGCTGCCGAGCGCGGCAAATTTCTGGATGATGTCCTTCTGGCGATCGCTGACAGCGAAGCCCTTTTTGGGTTCTGCAATATTGGCCATGTCGTTCCTCACTGCGCGGCCCGGCCGTAACCGGACGCATACCGCATGATTTCTTCCTGATTGGTCTTGACGGTTTCGAGCACGCCCGTAATCCGGCCCTGGTGGAAAACCGCGATGCGGTCCGTCAGCCCCAGAATTTCCGGCAGCTCCGAACTGATGAGAATGACGCCGATGCCCTGAGCGGCCAGCTCATCCATGATCTTGTAGATCGCGAATTTCGCACCGACATCGATGCCACGTGTAGGCTCATCGAAGAACAGGATACGGGATTGGCGGAACAACCACTTGCCGATGATGATCTTTTGCTGATTCCCCCCCGATAGCAGGCGCACGGTCTGCTCGATGGAAGGCGTGCGGATATTCAAGAGGTCGACGTATCGCTTGGTGACCTCGTCGTGTTTCCTGAAGTCGATCAGCCCAAAACGGTTGGAAAGTTCGCCGAGATTGGCGAGCGTCGTATTGGCCGCTACCGACATCTTGATGGCGAGGCCGTCGCTTTTCCGGTCTTCCGAGAGATAGGCGATGCCTTCTTCAATCGCATCCTGCGGTGAGCTGATCGAAAGCTCGCGCCCATTGAAGGTGATCTTGCCGGCATCGAGCGGGTCCGCCCCAAAAATCGCCCGCGCGACTTCCGTTCGACCTGCGCCCATAAGGCCGGCAAAACCCAGGATTTCGCCACGCCGAAGCGAAAAACTGACATCGCTGAACACGCCGTTGCGGGTCAGCCCATCGACGGAGAAGATGATATCGTCCGTCGGGCGCGACGTGCGCTCGGGGAATTTATCCTCCAGCGAACGCCCGACCATACGCGTGACGATGTCATCAACGGTGATGGAGGCGAAGTCGTCGGTCGAAATATAACGTCCGTCGCGCAAGACCGTCACACGATCGACGATCTCGGCCATTTCGTCGAGACGGTGAGAAATATAGACGATACCGACGCCGGAAGCCTTGAGGTCTCTGATGACCTTGAAGAGAAGGCGGGTTTCCTGCTCCGTCAGAGAAGAGGTCGGCTCATCCATGATGAGCACTTCAGCATCAAGAGAGAGCGCCTTGGCGATTTCCACCATCTGGCATTGGGCGACAGAGAGACCACGGACGATCTGATCCGGATCGATATCGACACCCAGCCGGTCGAGACAGCGCTTGGCATCGAGGCGCAGCTTCTTGCGGTCAACCAGGAAACCGCGACGCGGTTCTCGCGCAAGATAGATGTTTTCGGCGACAGAAAGATGCGGAACGAGATTAAGTTCCTGGTGGATGATGGCGATGCCGGCAGCTTCGGACTCGAGCGGGGAGGCGTATTGCACCTTCACGCCCTTGTGCAGGATGGTGCCATCACTTGGCTGGTACACACCGCTGATGATTTTCATCAGCGTCGATTTTCCCGCCCCGTTCTCACCACAGACAGCATGCACCTCGCCGCCGCGCAGATCGAAATGCACATTCGACAAGGCTTTGACGCCCGGGAATTCCTTGCTGATATTTTCGAGACGCAGAAGGGCCGAACGCTCCGCGCGCGCCATCTCCTCAGGCGAGTACTCGCCCCGAATTGTCGATGCGCCCTGCGACATCTGGAAACCTCCCACCCGTATCCCCGCTCCACCGGGGTCATGAACAGGTCAAATGGTTAGGCCGGTTTTTTTAAATGGTCAAGCCAATTAGCTGACAATTTGCGAATCCGGACTCATAGCGAAAATTTCATATCTAAACTTCTTCGGTAAAAAACGTTTAATTTCAAGTATTTAAGTAATTTCTTGCGTATTGATACGCTTGGCGCTACGGTAAGGCCAAATATGAACTTCAGACAGGACTTGTCGTAAAACTCATGAGTGGTCAGGCCAAAATAGCGGAGCCGCGCAGGCTTTATCAGCAGATTGCGGACCAGATACGCGAACTCATCGATCTGGGTGAATTCCTGCCCGGTACGCGGCTTCCCGCTGAGCGGGAACTGGCTCAGAAGCTCGGTGTATCGAGGCCTTCGTTGCGCGAGGCCCTGATTGCGCTTGAGATCGACAACACAGTGGAAATTCGTATGGGTTCCGGCGTCTATGTTTCGGCGGAAGCGCTGCAGACGACCCACCACACCAAATCGCTTGGCGACAGCCCCTCCGAACTGATGCAGGCGCGCGCCGCATTGGAGGGTGCCACCATCGTGCTGGCGGCAAGCCGGATGACCGATGAAGCGATCGCGACCCTGCGCCAGATACTCAATACCATGCAGAGGGAAATAGAGGCCGGTCGCAAGCCGCTGGATCAGGACCGGCTGTTTCACGTCACAATAGCCGAGCAATCCGGTAACAGCGTTTTAGCCCGAATGGTGGCCAACCTTTTCGATGAGCGCCATAGCCCCATTTCGGCCCAGCTCCGCGTGAAGTTTGAAGACCGCGATACCTGGACCCATGCTCTTCAGGAACATGAGGCCATTCTCGCCGCGCTTGAACTGAAAGACCCGCTGTTGGCGCAGGCCGCCATGCATACCCATCTGGAAGGTTCTAAGAGACGCTGGGTCGAAAACTGATTCAGGAACATAGCAGACAATATACCGGGAGGAGGAACATCCGTGAGTGAGAATTCCGAGGCAACCATTTTGCTGAACGCCAACGACAACGTTGCGGTGGCGCGTCGGTCCATCCCGGCGGGCGGCGCGACGGGCAGGGGCGATCTGGCGGCGCTCGAATTGATTGGGCGCGGGCACAAAGTGGCCCTTAAATTCATCAGATCCGGAGATGAGGTGCTGAAATACGGGCAGGTGATTGGCATTGCCACCCAGGACATCGAACCTGGTCGGCACGTGCACCTGCACAATCTTGCCATGGTGCCTTCCGAACACGCGCATCAGTTCAGCGTCGACATTGAGGAGAAGGGCATGGTGCCGCAAGCCGAGCGCCGTACCTTCATGGGATATGACCGTGGCCTCGGCGGTGTCGGAACGAGAAACTATATCGGCGTCATCGCTTCTGTGAACTGTTCCGCCACCGTGTCGCGCTATATCGCCGATTATTTCAACAAGCAGGGCGGCCTTGATGGTTTCGACAACGTCGATGGCGTCGTGGCGCTGACCCACGGCGGGGGCTGCGCGCTGAATACAAAATCGGAAGGCTACCGTCTGCTGATCCGCACCATCCAGGGCTATGCCCGCCATCCTAATTTTGGTGGCATCCTGTTGATCGGCTTGGGCTGTGAGACCAACCAGATCGCGCCTATCCTCGAACATTACAAGATGGAGGAGGGCGACCGGCTGCGCACCATGACAATCCAGCAGCATGGCGGCACCCGCAAAACGATCGACGCGGCAATTGCCGAGATTAAGGCCATGCTGCCGATGGTCAATGCCGCACGCCGTACTGAACAGCCTCTTTCAAAGCTGAAAGTGGCGCTGGAATGCGGCGGTTCCGACGGATACTCCGGCATTTCCGCCAACCCGGCCCTCGGATATGCCTCCGACCTCATCGTCCGCAATGGCGGCACCACAGTTCTCTCCGAAACGCCGGAGATTTACGGCGCCGAACATCTTTTGACCAAGCGCGCCATCACCCCTGCCGTCGCCGAAAAGCTTTTGCAGCGTATCGACTGGTGGCGGGATTATACGGCTCGTAACGGCGATGAACTCAACAACAACCCCTCTCACGGCAACAAGCTTGGCGGCCTGACAACCATTCTGGAGAAATCGCTGGGCGCGGTCGCCAAGGGCGGATCCATGCCGTTGAAGGCGGTGTACGAATTTGCGGAGACAGTAACGGAGCAGGGTTTCGTCTTCATGGACACACCCGGTTACGACCCTGTCGCCGTGACAGGGCAGGTTGCCGGCGGCTGTAACGTCATCTGTTTCACCACCGGCCGCGGCTCGGTTTCCGGCTTCAAGCCTGCGCCATGCATCAAGATCGCCACAAATTCCGAAATGTATGAACACATGAAGGAAGATATGGATTTGAACTGCGGCGAGATCGTTACCGGGAACGAAACAATCGAAGAATCCGGCGAAAGAATTTTCGAACACATCATAGCGGTGGCCTCCGGCAACAAGACTGTCAGCGAGATCTACGACTATGGCGATAATGAATTCGTGCCCTGGCAGGTCGGCGCAGTGACCTGAGCCCTCACGCCACTGTCCCACGTGAAACAAAAAAGGCCCGAAGAGCGATTCTTCGGGCCTTGTTCATTTCTGATCATATTGCGCTTAATGGCGGAAGTGACGCATGCCAGTAAAGACCATCGCAACATCGTGCTCATTGGCAGCGTCGATCACTTCCTGATCGCGCATGGAACCGCCGGGCTGAATAACGGCAGTCGCGCCAGCGGCAATCGCCGCAAGCAGGCCATCGGCAAAGGGGTAAAAGGCTTCCGAAGCGACGGCAGAGCCACGGGTCAGCGGTTCAGCCAGACCGAGAGCCCTGGCGGCATCTTCGGCCTTCTGAGCCGCGATACGGGCTGAGTCGACACGGCTCATCTGGCCGGCGCCGATACCCGCTGTCTGGCCGTCCTTGGCGTAGATGACGGCGTTGGATTTCACGTGCTTGGCGATCTTGAAGGCAAACTTCATGTCTTCAAGTTCCTGCGCCGTCGGCGCGCGCTTGGTGACGACCTTGAGATCCAGATCTTCGACCATGCCATTATCGCGACTTTGGACCAGAAGGCCGCCCGAAACCGTCTTTGCGGTAATGCCGGCCGCGCGCGGGTCAGGCAGGCCGCCGGCTGCCAGAAGTCGCAGGTTAGGTTTGCGGGCAATGATCGATTTTGCTTCTTCTGTAACATCAGGTGCGATGATGACTTCAGTGAAAAGCTTGACGATCTCCTCCGCCGTTTCCGCATCAAGCGTGCGGTTGAGAGCGATGACGCCACCGAAGGCCGAGACGGAATCGCATGCCAGCGCTCGCCGGTAGGCTTCTGCAAGCGTCGGACCGGTCGCGACGCCACAGGGATTGGCGTGCTTGATGATTGCAACGGCCGGCGCATTTTCCGGCAGGAACTCCGCAACCAGTTCGTAGGCGGCGTCGGTGTCGTTGATATTATTGTAGGACAGTTGCTTGCCCTGAAGAAGCGTCGCTGTTGCCACGCCAGGCCGCTTTTCTCCGGTCAGATAAAAACCGGCGCTCTGGTGCGGGTTTTCGCCATAACGCATCTTTTCCTTCAGCACGCCGCCAATGGCGCGGTAGTCAGGGGTTTCGATAGCGAGCGCCTCGGCAAACCAGTTGGAAATCATTGCGTCATAAGCAGCCGTGCGGGCATAGGCCTTGGCGGCGAAGCGCTGGCGCAGCGCATAGCTTGTCTGTCCGTCATCGGCCTGCAGGGCTTCAACCAGATCAGGATAATCGGACGGATCGGTCACCACGGTCACATAGGCATGATTCTTCGCCGATGCCCGGATCATGGCCGGACCACCAATATCAATGTTTTCCACCGTGGTCGGATAATCGCCGCCCTTGGCGCGAACGTCCTCGAACGGATAAAGATTGATGACAGAAAGATCGATGGCCTCAATACCGTGAGCCTTCATCGCATCCACATGTTCGGCATCATCCCGGATTGCCAGAAGCCCACCATGGACGTTGGGATGCAGGGTCTTGACGCGGCCATCCATGATCTCGGGAAAATTGGTGACCTCGGAGACATCCGTCACCGGCAGACCCGCATCGGCAATAGCCTTTGCCGTTCCGCCCGTCGAGAGCAGCTTGACGCCGAGTTTGGACAGAACTGTCGCCAGCTCGATAATGTCGGTCTTGTCGGACACGGAGAGCAGCGCCGTGCGAATTTTGACCTTGTCGGGAGCGGGAATTTTTTTGGATACGACGGCCATCGAATATACTCCGTTAAACGGGGAGGACAGGCTGGAACGGGTTTTCCAGCAATTGCCGCCGCGTTAACACAGCTTACCGCAAGAATAAACAGCGGGGACGTCGAAGGATAAAAACTAGGGTATTTTTGCCGAATTCCAGGGGGAAAGGCTCAGGCCTGACGCTCAATAAGCCAACGAATCTCCCGCGTATTGGCGAGATTGAACGGTAGCTCGATCTGCTGCGATGGCCGCATGCCGGACGCATCGGCCATGAACACGTCCTCGGTCACGAAAAGCTCCAACCCCGGTGCCGTCAGCAACCAAGTGGTTCCGTCCGCGGCCTCAAGATAAATTGACTCATCATCCCGCTGGTGCAGCTGGATATGGGGGTGGATGTGGAAACGCGAAACCGCCGAGACCGACTGGGTCTGCGCGTTTGCGGCATTGTGATCGGCCCTCAGCAGGTCACGACCCTTTATCTTGGTGCCAGCGGCATTCAGCTCTATCTCCCGTTCGTGATAACAGCCGAAGTTGTGAAGATATCCGTCATGCGCCGCCCACAGGACATCATTGCCGTTTGCGCCCGTTTCGCGCCGGCTATCGACCTGGCTGACACCGGAAACCATGATCGGTCCGAGCAATCTGGACCGCGACAGTCTGCATGAAGACGTGTCGGCGAGCGTGACGGTGGAATGAGCAGCGGTCGACCGGCTAGCCCGTTGATATTCAGGCGCCGCGTTTCGCGGAAACCCGGAATTGACGATGAAGCGGTTTTTTCCGCATGACATCTCGAAAGAGAGGCAGCCCGAATGCGCGTTACGTGAAAGCTCGGCCGAGCCAGGATAGCCCGTATCTACGATAACCACCGTCTCGCCCGCGGCAAGGCGGTGATAATTCACATCCGGCAACACCTTGGAAGGCCGGCCCGCTGTCTCATCATAACGGAGCACCGAAACAAGCTCATTGGCGAGCGTGGCCGTCGCGCCGTTGAACAAGGCGAGATCGCCGCCCTGGTGCCGAAAAAACCGTATCGCCGGAAACATGCGGTCTATCGCAGGAACCAGCCCGGAGGGCAGGTCATGGCCGAGATTGATATAGCTTTGTCGAAGGGGCAAAAGGTCGAGCAGCAGATCCAGCATCACGCGCGGATTGCGGGACACATGCCCGCCATCGGGCAGGATTTGCCGCTCCATTTCCTGAGCCAGCTTCATTCCGTGCCGCGCGATCCGCGACATCCGGGTGGGCATGGCGATAGAAGCCATGGCAAGCGCGATCCTGATCCGCAGTCTCACCTCCCCATCCGGCGCGTGCCTGACGATTTTCTCGAGGTAACGCACGTGAAAGACCAGGCTTTTCAGAAACCGGCGATAAAACCCCGCATCTGCTTCGTATAGGACCACGGGCGAGTGGGAAAGCCAGGCGATCAATCTCTGCGCCGCGATTTCCGGAGCCCACGCAACCCCCGCAAGCTTTTTGCCATGGATGGCCATCCATTCGGCGACGATACGGCGGGCCTTCCTGCATGCCTCGCTCGATCTGTCGGAACGGATGTGGCGCAGCCAGCTAAACGCGTGCAGCCGCTCTTCAAAAACAAGCGAAGGATATTCCACCTGAAAAGGCGAGTGGCCACCGGTTTCCATGACACGGCCGGCAAGCGCGATACGGCCGCGCAGCAACTCCTCGGCAAAATAGGGATCGATTGCCCGAAGATCCGTCGGTGCCGCAACAAGCCCCTCCGGCGCACGATTGGCAAAACGTGAAACATGCAGACGTAGCGGCGTGAGGCCGACACACAGATGGCGATACGCCATCCGCGAAAGAAGACCGGCGGCATTCATGCTGCCTGCAAAGGACCCTAACAAGCTGTGTTTCCCGTTTCACATGTTTTGTTTTTATCAGTGAACCGTGATGACCGGAACGTTATCGACAATTATCCAATGATTCGCGAAAGCTTGGCTTTTTTCTACTTCTTACGCAAGACACTGCTAAAAAACCCATCGACACCCCCGAACATGTCGGGCGTGGTGCGAAGGTCACCCTGGGCGTTGATCGCCGCTTCCATTCCCGGCCAATCCTCACTGTGGACGGCGACACGTTCTACATCAGGATTTTCCGCCAGGACTTCGGCAATCATCGCCTCACCTTCGGAAGGATCGAGCGAGCAATTGGAAAACACCACGATACCGCCTGGTGCAACCAGCGTCAGCGCGTGCCGCAACATCTGGCCCTGCAAAGCAGCCAGCTTGGCAATATCGGCCTCGTCCTTCGTCCAGCAAACATCGGGATGTTTGCGCAATGTCCCGGTTGAAGAGCAGGGTGCGTCGAGTAGAACGGCGTCAAAAAGCTGCTCCGGCTGATACTTCAACATATTGACCTCAACCGTTTCAGCCTGAAGGCCAAGCCGGTCGAGATTTTCCCTCAGGCGACGAAGACGATTGCCAGACTGATCCAGCGCCGTCACTTTCGCACCCGCAAGTGCAAGCTGGGCCGTCTTGCCGCCCGGAGCGGCGCAGAGATCGGCAACACGCTTGCCTGAGATATCCCCCATTAATCGCACGGGCATGCTGGCTGCAAGATCCTGCACCCACCAAGCACCTTCCGCAAAACCTTCAAGAGAAGGTATCTGGCCTTCAAATTCACCCAGGCGCACGCTGCCATTCGGCATGACGGTTCCGCCCAGCTTCTCAGCCCAGAGGGCAGGATCGGCCTTGACGGTGAGGTCGATGGAAGAAGGTGTGAGCTGCGCGTGAGAGATGCGTTGCGCCACCTCATGCCCATAGGCCGAGACCAGCCTTGCGTAGAACCAGTCCGGCAGGACCGACACAACGGCGACGGCCTTTTCGATTTCGGCCTTCTCACGACCCAGCCGTCGCAGAACCGCGTTGACCAGCTTTACGAAGCGCCTGTTGCGTGGATCACGATGCGCCTGCTCGACAGCGAGATCGACGGCCGAGTGATCAGGGACATCAAGGTAGAGCATCTGAGCCGCGCCAACGACGAGAATGTGGTGCAATGACCGCGCACCCTGCGGCAACGGGCCATCCAGCAGCATTGACAGCGCCGTTTCGATCCGAGGGAGGTGACGAAGCGCGCTATTGACGATGGCTCTCACCAGCGCTCTGTCCGCGGGCGACAGCGCGCGATAAACGGGATTGCCATTTTCGCTGTCCAGCATACCGTCCAGCGAGGTTTTCTTTTCCAGAACGGCGGCCAATATGCGGGCGGCAGCTATGCGCGCAGGAAGTCCGGGTTTGTCCTGGAAAGACGAAGGGCCGTCTTCACGGCCCCTGCCTTGCGCCAACCTCGGTTTTTTGGACCGTGACGGCCTATTTTGAATATCTGATGTCAAGACCAAGGTCCCTTGCGCTCATTCTCATTGCCCCGTCCCCAGCCTGTCTTGGGAACCGAACCCGATTTGCGCTGAGGTCTATCACCCGATGGCGGCGGCGTCGATCCTCGCGGGGAAAACTCCTGTGCCATCGCATGCAACGCCGCCACCCGGTTTTCCGTATTCGGGTGCGTGGAGAAGAGATTGTCCATACGTTCACCCGAGAGCGGGTTGATGATGAACATATGCGCTGTTGCAGGATTGCGCTCCGCGTCGTCATTGTGGATACGCTGCGCCATGCCGGAAATCTTTTGCAACGCCGATGCAAGCCAGAGAGGATTGCCACAGATTTCAGCGCCACGCCGGTCGGCGGAATATTCGCGAGTTCGGCTGATCGCCATCTGGACCAGCATTGCGGCAAGCGGTGCGACGATCATCGCAACCAGGACGCCGATGAATCCGAGAGGGTTATTATTGTTTTCCCGATTGCCGCCGAAGAAGAACGCAAAATTGCCGAGCATGGAAATCGCACCCGCCAGCGTAGCGGTAATTGTCATTGTCAGCGTATCCCGGTTTTGCACATGCGCCAGTTCATGCGCCATCACACCGGCCACTTCCTCGGGCGTCAAACGCTCCAGCAGACCCGTTGAAGCAGCAACAGCGGCGTTTTGCGGGTTCCTTCCCGTCGCAAAGGCGTTTGGCTGCGGGCTGTCATAAATATAGACCTTCGGCATGGGCAGGCCGGCATTATGTGAGAGATCGCGGATCATGTGGAAGAACTCAGGCGCATTCGCCTCATCGATTTCCCGGGCATGATAGGCCGAGAGAACCATCTTATCTGAATTCCAGTAGGAAAAAAGATTCATGCCGGCCGCTATGACGAGAGCAATCATCATGCCGCCCTTGCCCCCTATCAGAAAACCGACGCCCATGAACAATGCCGTCATGAAGGCCAGAAGCATTGCCGTGCGCATCATGTTCATCCGCTGAAATCTCCCTGTCGTGGCCGGAATTCTCATCGCCGGATAATTCCGGGGTGTAAAAAATCCCTATGGGTATATAATCTGGGAAACGGCAAACATATTTCAATATCCCGTTATAGGGAGGATTTCTCATGCAGGATGCGGATAACGACAACGGCGCGGAGCAGCGGAGGCGGCTATCGCCTGCGGCTGAGCGGGCCCTGAAAGAAGCAGAAGAACGGCGCAAACAACAGGCAGATCTACAGTTACCGCCGGAAACCGGTGGCCGCGGCGGCGCCGAACCGGTTCGTTTCGGCGACTACGAAATAAAGGGCCGCGCAATAGATTTTTAGGCGGTCGCCATAACGATAATACCCGCCAAAGGCGGGTATTTTTCAATTAAAACAAGTACTTATTGTTTATTTTCCAACAAGCGACACACTGCCTCAAGTTGCTCGAGCGTGCGGTAAGCGATACGGATTTGCCCCGATCCGCCCTTGTGGTTAATCTTTACGTCAAGACCGAGGGCATCAGAAAGACTGCGCTCCAGTGCGACTGTATCTGAATCTTTTTCCGCGGCAGGGCGCTTTTCCGTAGCTTCGCCCTGCGATTTGATGTCGTTCTGAGCCAACCTCTCGGCATCACGGACCGACAAGCCCTTGGAAACAATCATGCGTGCGAGATTCGCCGGATCGGAAGTGGAAACAAGCGCCCGCGCATGACCTGCGGAAAGCGACCCATCCGCGAGCATGTCGCGTACCGGGTCCGGAAGTTTCAATAGCCGAAGGCTGTTGGCGACGTGGCTTCGGCTCTTGCCGATAATCTCACCGAGATCGTTCTGAGTGTAACCGTGTTCCGCGATCAGCTGCTCATAACCCATCGCCTCTTCCAGCGGATTGAGGTCTGAGCGCTGGACGTTCTCAACGATGGCCAACTCGAGCGCCGTCCGGTCATCCACATCACGAACGATAACAGGCACGTCGGTAAAACCGGCCAGCTGCGCAGCGCGCCAGCGCCTTTCACCGGCAATAATCTCGTATCGATTCACCCCGACCGTCCGCACTACCACAGGCTGAACAATGCCATGCTGCCGGATGGACGCGGCCAGATCCTGCAGCTCATTTTCATCGAAGTGACGACGTGGGTTCCGTTGGCTACGAGCAATGAACTCTATCGGAATGGTGCGATCAGCGCTGACAGTACGCTGGGGTTCACCCACGGGCACAGGCTGGTCCATTTCACCGATCAAGGCCGCGAGACCACGTCCCAGCCGGCGCTTGGAAAGATCATCACTCATAAGATATCACTCCGTAGATTGCGGCAGACGTCAGGCGGCTTTACGCAAACGCTCTCTCTGGATCACTTCCGATGCGAGTTGCAGATAGGCCTGACTACCAGCACATTTCAAATCATAAAGAATTGCCGGCTTACCATAAGATGGGGCCTCGGAAACGCGAACATTGCGCGGAATGAGCGTATGGTAAACCTTTTCTCCGAGATGCGTCCTGACATCCGAGACAACCTGTTGCGCCAGATTATTGCGCGCATCGAACATCGTCAGAACAATCCCTTGGATATCGAGCTGCGGATTGACCGACCCTCTTATCTGGCTGACCGTATCGAGCAACTGGCTAAGGCCTTCCAGCGCAAAAAACTCGCATTGCAATGGCACCAGCACGGAGTGCGCGGCCGTCATTGCGTTCATCGTCAGGAGGTTGAAGGACGGGGGGCAGTCGACAAGAATATAAGAATAGCCTCTAGCCTCTGTCGTCTCCATCGCTTCACGCAGAAGAAAGACTCGATTGGCAACGGTAGCAACCTGCATCTCGAAACCAAGCAGATCCATCGTCGATGGCACGATATCGAGATTTGGAACGGCGGTTGGGACAGCGACTTCCGCAATATTGTGATCACCGACCAGGAGATCATAAGAGGAGAGCTTCCGCTCTCGCCGGTCAATCCCCAGCCCGGTACTGGCGTTACCCTGCGGGTCCAGATCAACTATCAATACCCGCTCACCAATGGCTGCCAGCGCTGTGGCCAGATTGATAGCAGTCGTTGTTTTACCGACACCACCCTTCTGATTTGCTACTGCGATAATCCGGTTTTTTTCCAAAGTCATGCCGCACCTGGCCAGCTTGTCAGCGCCTCGGAGCGAGGTTGCTGATTTCAAGAACAACAGAATCTGCCTCAATGGCACTCCGATGTTTTACCAGATCAAACTGCCAGCGACCATGTGCTTTCTGCACTTCGGATTCATAATCCCGGCCTTTATTGAAATATGCCTTGAGATCGGGATTTTTTGTGGCCCAGGGATGGATATAGTCGAAAAGCAAATCCAGCTCCGCCAGTGCGCGGGCCGACACAGAATCGCACGTCTCGAGAATGGCAGGTGCTTTCTCAATTCGCACGGGATGCACCGCTCCACGCGCGCCGGTTTCCTTTAGCGCTATCCGGAGAAATGCGGCCTTCTTATTGTTACTTTCCACCAGATCGACCCAGCCGCCGCCAATTTCAGAGAGAAATATGGCAGTGACTACACCGGGAAAACCCCCACCGCTGCCCAGATCCACCCATCTTTGCGGATGAGGAGAGAGATGAAATATCTGGGCGCTGTCGGCAATGTGGCGGCTCCAGAGTTCTGTAAGAGTGGAGGGGGCCACCAGATTGGTGGTCTTATTCCACTTCTTGAAGAGCTCAACAAAATGCTCGAGCTTCTCCTGTGTTTCACGTGAAACACTCTGGCCGTTTATCTTCATAATCCGACTCGCTATTGGTGCAGACGCAATTTTTCATTCTGCGTAGAAGAGTTTTTCCGCAGAAGGGCGAGAAGCAGCGATATCGCAGCCGGCGTCATACCGTCAACACGTGCGGCCTGGGCGATGTTTTCTGGACGGGCCTTTTCCAACTTTTGTTTCAATTCATTGGAAAGGCCGGACAGGCTTTGAAAATCGAAATCGTCAGGAATCTTTCGCTCTTCGTCGCGTTTGATGTCCACGATATCGGCGCTCTGGCGCTGCATATACACAGCGTAACCAGCCTCGATTTGCAGCACATCCGCAATTTTCTCGGGAAGCCCACCCAACTCGGGCCAGTGCTGTTTGAGGACATCAAGCGACATATCAGGATAGGCAAGCAATTCATAAACGGAGCGGCGTTGTCCGTCCTGATTGAGCTTTAATCCCTGCTTTGCTGCCTGCGAAGGGCTGATCGTGAGGGTCTTCAGCAAGTCACGACCCCGACCGAGTTCTTCTATAAAATTCTCGAATCGCTTTTGACGGTGATAACCGATGATTCCCGCCCGCTGACCCACTGGCGTTAGCCGCAGATCGGCATTATCGACCCGTAACGACAGCCTATATTCCGCTCGTGACGTAAACATTCGGTAGGGTTCGCTGACACCCTTGGATGTCAGATCATCGATCATGACGCCGATGTAGGATTCCGTCCGGCTGAAATAATGCGGATCGCTGTTGCCTGCATAAAGAGAGGCATTGAGGCCGGCGACGAGCCCCTGAGCAGCTGCTTCTTCATAACCGGTTGTGCCGTTGATCTGCCCCGCAAGGAATAGTCCCGCAATCTTGCGACACTCGAGGGAGGGCTTGAGTTCTCGCGGGTCGACATAGTCATATTCGATCGCGTAACCCGGCTGCAAGATGGCAACCCGCTCGAGACCGGGTACGGTGTGGATGAACTGTTCCTGAACAGACGCCGGAAGTGACGTGGAAATTCCGTTAGGGTAGATCGTATGATCATCCAGTCCCTCGGGCTCCAGAAATATCTGATGACCATCACGCTCGCCAAACCGGGTGATCTTGTCTTCAATCGACGGACAATAACGCGGACCGACGCCTTCGATCTGACCCGAATACATTGCTGAAAGATGGATATTCTCTTGAATGACCCTGTGCCCGGCTGATGTGGTTCTGGTAACTCCACATTCGATTTGCGGATTCACGATATTGTCGGTCATGAAGGAGAAGGGCACAGGATCTTCGTCTGCGCCTTGTCGATCAACACCGCTCCAGTCAATTGTTCGCCCGTCCAGACGGGCAGGCGTGCCGGTCTTAAGTCTCCCCATGCGAAGACCAAGCCGCGATAGAGTGTTGGAAAGGCCGATTGACGGTTCTTCACCCACACGGCCGGCCGGTACCTTTTCGGAGCCGATATGAATAAGGCCACGCAAGAAGGTACCACTTGTCAG
This sequence comes from Agrobacterium sp. InxBP2, assembly GCF_026191755.1. Classification (NCBI taxonomy): domain Bacteria; kingdom Pseudomonadati; phylum Pseudomonadota; class Alphaproteobacteria; order Hyphomicrobiales; family Rhizobiaceae; genus Agrobacterium; species Agrobacterium sp. InxBP2. The sequence goes on along the minus strand of NZ_JAINDY010000027.1, from coordinate 61,998 downwards.
TACCACGGCACCGCAGGGAATCCGGCTACCATTCGCCATGACGACCGCAGCCACTCGCTCATTCGTCATCTCAATATCAAAAGCGTCGCCCTCAATAATGGTAAGATTCTCGATATTTGCAATTTCACCCTGCATCGCTTCACGGTAAAGACGGCGATCCGCCTGGGTGCGGGGACCGCGCACTGCCGGACCCTTTTTGCGATTGAGCATGCGAAACTGAATACCGGCAGCGTCAGCCACCCGCCCCATCAGACCATCCAGGGCGTCGATCTCGCGAACGAGATGGCCCTTTCCAAGCCCGCCAATTGCTGGATTGCAGGACATGACACCGATGGTGTCGCGTTTATGGGTCACGAGCGCGGTTTTTGCACCATGGCGAGCCGCAGCCGCGGCCGCTTCACTGCCGGCATGTCCACCACCTATAATAACGACATCAAATGACTGGTGCATCTATCTGCGCCCTGTTCTGATCTAACCGCGCGTCCGCGGCCCATGTTTCACGTGAATCATTTTCCTATGCAGAATTCTGAAAAGATGACGCCCAGCAAATCTTCAACATCGACGCGTCCTGTAATACGACCAAGCGATGTCGCTGCGAGCCGCAAATATTCCGACCTTATAGCAAGGTCCATGGCTTCAGAATCGAGCGCATCACTAACATAGTTAAGCGTCTCTTCAAGTCGTTTTTTATGGCGCGCCCGGGCGGGCATCAAAGTCTGGACCCCTTGCAATCGCGATTCAATCTCCCGCTTTATCAAGAACCGCAATTCATCGAGACCAATCCCTTCTTTCGCCGAGATCGCCAGATCGAACTCAGCTCTAGTCGTCGAAGACGACAACGCCGCCTTGGTCCTGACGCGCAGATGCGGCTTTGCAGACAGTGAAGCGATGGTCTGTTTCGGAAACGAATCGTTATCCTGCAGCACCAGAATGAGATCCGCAGTCTCCGCTGTCAAAACAGCTCGCCGCACACCCTCCTGTTCCACCACATCATACGTTTCCCTCAGGCCCGCCGTATCGAATACTCGTACCAGATAGCCCTCAAGGTTAATGTCCACGCTCAATACGTCCCTGGTCGTACCGGCAATGTCGGTGACGATGGCGATATCCCGGCCAGCTAACGAATTCAGCAGGGTGGATTTCCCGGCATTGGGTTCTCCGATGAGCGCCACCTTGAAACCATCCCGAATAATCTCGCCGTTTCCGCCGGCCTCCAGATGGGAGGCAATTTCCGCTTTCAGCTGTCTCATCGCCTCCCATACCTGTCCAGATACGGAATCCGGGATGTCCTCCTCGTCGGCGAAGTCGAGCTCCGCCTCGATCAACGCACGCGCACGGGTCAGGCGCTGAGCCCAGCCATCATAAAGAGCCGAAAGATTGCCTGTACTCTGTTCAACCGCCAGACGACGCTGCATCTCCGTTTCAGCCTGAAGCAGGTCAGCCAAACCTTCGACTTCAAGCAGGTCCATCTTGCCATTCTCGAAGGCTCTGCGCGAAAACTCCCCAGCCTCCGCGGGACGTACATCCGGGAACCGCTCGAACTCAGCAAAAATCGAGGCAATGACTGCGCGGCTTCCATGGCATTGGATTTCAACGCAGTCCTCACCTGTGAAGGAATGTGGTGCCGGGAACGACATAACGAGTGCCTGGTCGATGGTCTCATTGTTTCGATTCCGAACCAAACTCAGCCTGGCTTTTCGTGGCGCTGGAAGCTCTCGTCCGGTCAATGCTGTCAGCATGGCGAAAGACATGGGTCCGCTGATCCTCACGACGGCCACCCCCGCCGGGAGGGCGCCGCTCGAAAGTGCATATATCGTATCAGGGGAAGGCATGGCGCACCTCGATCAAAACAGTCAAGCCGCATTCGAATAAACGAATGCGGCTTTAACGACCTCAGATGAATCCGGCTAATTTCCGGTTCAGGTGTTCATCGATTCGAAGAAATCCGAATTGTTTTTAGTCTGCTTCAGCTTATCGATGAGGAACTCGATGGCGTCCATCGTTCCCATCGGCGCGAGAATACGGCGAAGAACAAAAATCTTCTGCAAATCCTGGCGCGGCACCAGAAGGTCTTCCTTACGGGTACCAGATTTCAGAATATCCAGCGCCGGGAAGATACGCTTGTCTGCTACCTTCCGGTCAAGCACGATTTCCGAGTTACCCGTACCCTTGAACTCTTCGAAGATGACTTCATCCATACGGCTGCCAGTGTCGATCAGCGCGGTCGCAATGATCGTCAGCGAGCCGCCTTCTTCGATATTACGGGCGGCGCCAAAGAAGCGCTTCGGCCGCTGCAGGGCGTTGGCGTCCACACCACCGGTCAGAACCTTGCCGGAAGAGGGAACGACGGTGTTATAGGCGCGACCAAGACGGGTTATGGAATCGAGCAGAATGACGACGTCGCGGCCATGTTCAACGAGACGCTTCGCCTTTTCGATGACCATTTCAGCGACCTGTACGTGGCGTACCGCTGGTTCATCGAAGGTGGAGGATACAACCTCTCCCTTGACCGAACGCTGCATGTCGGTGACTTCTTCCGGACGCTCGTCGATCAAAAGAACGATGAGGTAACATTCCGGGTGATTTGCCGTGATCGAATGGGCAATGTTCTGCAGCAGAACCGTTTTACCGGTACGTGGCGGTGCAACGATCAAGCCACGCTGGCCCTTGCCGAGCGGTGCGACGAGATCGATAACCCGCGACGACAGATCCTTGGATGTCGGAACATCAAGCTCCATCTTGAACCGCTCGTTCGGATAGAGCGGCGTCAGATTATCGAAATGGACCTTGTGGCGGATCTTTTCGGGATCGTCGAAATTGATCGTGTTGACCTTCAGAAGAGCGAAGTAGCGCTCACCTTCCTTGGGACCGCGGATCGGTCCTTCAACCGTATCGCCGGTCTTCAGCGAAAACCGACGGATCTGCGAGGGAGAGATGTAAATATCGTCCGGACCCGGCAAATAGTTTGCGTTTGCGGATCGCAGGAACCCGAAACCGTCCTGCAGGACTTCAACGACGCCTTCGCCGATGATTTCGATGTCCTGGCTCGCGAGAACCTTGAGGATTGCGAACATGAGCTCTTGCTTGCGCATGGTGCTCGCATTTTCAACTTCCAGGGATTCGGCAAAAGTCAGCAAGTCGGTAGGCGATTTGCTCTTAAGTTCCTGAAGCTTCATTTCAGCCATGAAGAGAAGACCGTTTAATAATGTAATGTCGGGGGAGGGCGTGTTCGCGAATCAGATGCTGTGGGAAAGACCGCAGATGACTGAATAATTCACATGCCACGAAGATGAGTGGCCCGAAAATAGCGATTGAACATCGCTGCTGCAAGAGGAAAGCACGAATTCCGCGAAATTTATCGTTACACCGCTCTAACCGAAGGGTTTCACAACCACAAGTATGACGATGAAGATCATCAGTAACGTTGGAACCTCATTCATCAACCGCCAGTGACGGGCAGGCCTGGTATTTTCATCCCGGGCGAACCGTTTCGCACTACGCGTGAAATAAACATGGGTCGCAGTCAGAAGCACGACCATAGCGATTTTTGCGTGCAGCCAGCCACCAGAAAAACCGTAGGCCGACCAGGCGAGATAAAGTCCGAGCACCCAGCTTATCATCATCGCCGGGTTCATGATGACCTTGATCAGCCGCTGCTCCATTACCTTGAAGGTTTCGGATTGCTGCGAACCTGCCTGCGCATCGGTATGATAGATGAAGAGCCTTGGCAGATAAAAGATCGCCGCCATCCATGAGATCACAGCAATAATGTGAAACGCCTTGATCCAGAGATAGAGATCGGCAGGATCCACGTAAAAGAACAGGGCGACGACTGCGATGAAAACGCCCAGCCCGACGCCAGCCCGCAGGGCGGCCCTGTTTCCTGATCGCGCAGAAGTCTGTTTTTCGTCATTCATGGCACGGTCACACCCGCACGCACCCGCTCGACCAGCCGGGTCACATTGTCCGGATCAGCCTGCGGCGTGATGCCGTGACCGAGATTGAAGATCAACGGACCCTGCCCAAGGGCCTGCAGCACGGCGTCGATACCATCCTGCAGAGCCCTCCCGCCCGCCACCATCAGCATTGGGTCGAGATTGCCCTGCACGGGCCCTTCCTTCTGCAAATCCTTGGCGAAGCTGAACGGCACGGACCAATCCAGCCCGATCGCGTCTGCACCGGTCTTACGACGATAGTCCTTGAGAAGATAACCCGCCCCCTTCGCGAAAGCGATTATTTTCGCGGAGGGACGCCGCGCGCGCACCGAAGCAATGATACGGGCAACCGGTTTTATCGCGTAATTCTCGAACTCCTTTTCGCCGAGCACGCCCGCCCAGGAATCGAAAATCTGCACGGCATCTGCCCCTGCATCGATCTGCGCCACGAGATAATCCGCAGAAACCTCAGCGAGAAAAGCCAAAAGCTTTTCCATCGCGGCGGGCTCCCGATAACCGAATAGCCGCGCCGGCGCCTGGTCGGGCGTTCCATGACCGGCAATCATATAGGTCGCGACCGTCCACGGTGCGCCACAAAAGCCAAGAAGCGTCGTTTCATCCGGCAATGAACTGCGAAGGCGCGACACCGTTTCGAAGACAGGCGAAAGATGCGCCATGACATCAGACGCATCGAGTTCTTCAATACCGCTGACATCGATCGGGTCCATGGCGGGGCCCCTGCCTTCGGTGAAGGACACATTGCGGTGAAGCGCGTCGGGTATCACCAGAATGTCGGAAAAAAGAATCGCTGCATCCAGCCCGAACCTGCGAATGGGCTGAAGCGTCACCTCGGTTGCCAACTCGGGATTATAACAGAGATCCAGGAAACTTCCGGCGCTCTTCCGCGTTTCCCGGTACTCCGGAAGATAGCGTCCAGCCTGACGCATCAGCCATATGGGCGGCGGCGTGACCGTCTTCCCGTTCAAAACAGTCATAACCTTGCGTTCGCTCATCACACCCAACTTCTAAAAAAATAAAATCAAAGAGATTTAAAAGATTTTCTATTTCTTAGAGTCTGTGGGTAGCAAGGATTAAAATCATTCCAGTCGAAATGCCGCAGCCGCATCTTTTCAGCACGGTGGTCGGATAAATTTCGGCAGCGATCTTGAACAACCTGGAAAAATCGTAATTTATCTCGAATTTTCAATGGATTATGTTCTTATTGGAAAGTTCTTGACCTGTGGACAGGCTGTGAATCGGGTTGGACAAGTGTCAACTCTTCCAGCAATTCACAGGCTGCCCGGAGCATGGTGAAAGCCACTTGCGGATTGTGGAAAAACACCACTTTATTCACGGCGCGGTTCGACCCGCAGGCTCGTTCGGACATTTGTCCCGGGTTATCAACAGCGGGAGAAAAACAGCGTGGAGAACAAAAAAAGCTTCTTCCATCTGCACCTGATTTCGGACTCAACAGGTGAGACTCTCATGTCTGCCGGCCGCGCGGTCTCGGCACAGTTTCACGCATCCATGCCGGTGGAACACGTCTATCCGATGATCCGCAACCAGAAGCAGCTCGCGCAGGTCATTGACCTCATCGACAAGGAACCGGGCATTGTCCTCTACACCATCGTCGATCAGCAACTGGCAGAATTCCTGGATTTGCGCTGTCACGCGATCGGCGTGCCCTGTGTCAACGTGCTTGAACCCATTATCGGCATCTTTCAGACTTATCTAGGCGCGCCATCAAGACGGCGGGTCGGTGCGCAACACGCCCTCAATGCGGATTATTTCGCGCGGATCGAAGCGCTCAATTTTGCAATGGATCACGATGACGGTCAGATGCCGGAGACCTATGACGAGGCGGATGTCGTTATCATCGGCATCAGCCGCACGTCGAAAACTCCGACCAGCATCTATCTCGCCAACAGGGGTATAAAGACCGCAAACATTCCGGTTGTACCCAACGTGCCTTTGCCCGAAAGCCTCTATGCCGCCACCCGGCCTCTGATCGTCGGTCTCGTGGCGACGTCGGATCGCATATCGCAGGTTCGCGAGAACCGCGAACTGGGCGCAACCGGCGGATTTGACAGCCGCCGTTACACGGATCGCACCACGATCATGGAAGAGCTGAAATATGCGCGTGCGCTCTGCGCCCGCAACAATTGGCCTCTGATTGACGTCACACGCCGTTCCATTGAGGAAACGGCTGCTGCCATCCTTGCCCTTCGCCCGAGGACGCGATAATCCGGATCGCACCATCAGGAGCAGACAGTCGATGAAACAAGAGTTGATCCTCGCCTCGTCCAGCGCATCCCGCCAGATGCTGATGCGCAATGCGGGGCTGACATTTTCGGCGATACCAGCGGATATTGATGAGCGCGCGCTCGATGAGCGACTGGAACGTACGGGCGCCAGCCCGGAGGAAGTTGCACAACAACTCGCGACTGCCAAGGCTCTCGCCGTCGGTTCGCTTCATCCGGACGCACTGGTTCTGGGCTGCGATCAGACCATGGCACTCGGTGCGCGGGTCTATCACAAGCCGAAGACCATGTCCGAGGCCGAAGCACATCTGCTGTCATTGTCCGGTAAGGTTCACCGCTTGAACAGCGCGGCTGTCCTCGTTCGCGGCGGGGAGGTGATATGGAAGGTGGTTTCCAGTGCTGAACTTGCCGTGCGAACATTGAGCCCCGAATTTGTCTCCCGTCACCTCCAGAGAGTGGGTGAAAAAGCTCTAAGCAGCGTGGGCGCCTATCAGCTCGAGGGAGAGGGAATCCAGCTATTCACTTCGATTGAAGGCGATTATTTCACGATCCTCGGCCTGCCGCTTCTGCCGCTTTTATCGAAACTGCGCGACCTGGGTGTCATCGATGGCTGATTCACGTGAAACATTAACCATAAACGCTTTCGTTGTTGGTTACCCGATCAAGCATTCCCGGTCGCCGATCATTCATTCATACTGGCTCAAGAAATTCGGTATCACCGGTAACTATGAGGCAGTCGAGGTCGCATCGGACGATTTTGCGAATTTCATTGCAACCGTGAAGGAAGGTAAGCCCGGTACGGCCGTGGGCGGCAACGTCACCATCCCTCACAAGGAGGCCGCTTACCGGTTGGCGGATCGTCCTGATGCTCTGGCGGAAGAACTGGGTGCCGCCAACACCATCTGGATGGAGGAGGGTAAACTCCATGCCACCAATACCGATGGTTACGGGTTCGTGTCTAACCTGGATGAGCGGCATCCCGGTTGGGACAAAACGGACCGGGCGGTCGTTTTTGGCGCCGGCGGCGCAAGCCGTGCCGTCATTCAGTCGCTGCGCGACCGGGGCATCGCGGAAATTCATGTCCTGAACAGGACCCTCGAACGTGCTCGCGAACTGGCTGATCGTTTTGGCCCACGCGTCTTTTCCCATCCCCAGGCAGCGCTGCAGGAGGTCATGCAGGGCGCCGGGCTGTTCGTGAATACGACATCGCTCGGTATGGATGGTGCTGAGGCGCCGCATCTCGATTTTTCGCAACTCGCTGCCAGGGCGGTGGTGACCGATATCGTCTACGTGCCATTGCGAACACCGATCCTTCAGATGGCGGAAGAGCAGGGTATCACGACCGTCGATGGTCTCGGCATGTTGCTTCATCAGGCAAAGCCGGGCTTCATGCGATGGTTCGGCAAGATGCCGGAGGTGGATGAGACCCTGCGTGCTCTGATCATCGGGGACATGGAGAAACATTGATGATTGTCATCGGTCTCACCGGCTCGATTGGAATGGGAAAAACGACAACCGCGAAATTGTTTGCCGAAGAAGGTGTTCCGGTTCTGGACTCGGATGAGGTCGTTCATGGTCTTTATCGGGCGGAGGCCGTAGCTCAGATCGAGGCAGCTTTTCCGGGCACTACGGTTTCCGGTGTCGTGGACCGGGAAAAACTCGGTGGCATCTTGAGAAAGAATCCGGCTAATTTCAGAAGGCTTGAAGAAATCGTCCATCCACTGGTTCGGAAAAAACAGGAAACCTTTCTGTCCGAAGCAAGGAAAAACAGCCGGAAATTTGCGCTTCTGGATATTCCGCTGCTGTTCGAAACGGGTGCGGAAAGCCGTGTCGATAAAGTCGTGGTGGTGAGTTGTGCACCAGAGATCCAGCGCGAAAGAGTCCTGTCACGACCAGGAATGACCGAAGAAAAATTCGAAATGATCCTTGCCCGGCAGATGCCCGATGCGGAGAAGCGTAGACGTGCCGATTTTATCATCGATTCCGGAAATGGTGTCGAAGCGGCCCGGGATCAGGTAAGAGACATTTTGCAGAAGCTGACCGCTGAGTCGCGCCGTGGAGAGATGCATGCGTGAGATCATTTTCGATACGGAAACCACAGGTCTGGAGTCGAAGCTGGACCGGATCATCGAAATCGGCGGCGTGGAACTGATCAACCACTTCCCGACTGGCCGCACCCTGCATCTTTATATCAATCCCGAAGATCGCAAGGTTCATCCCGATGCGCTTGCCGTTCACGGCATTACCGACGAGTTCCTGCAGGATAAGCCCAAATTCGCTGAAGTTGTCGACAAGATTCGGGATTTCTTCGAAGGTGCGCGCTGGGTGGCGCACAATGCGACATTCGATATGGGGTTCATCAACGCGGAATTCGCCCGTCTCGGGATCGAACCGGTCGCCGCTGATCTGGTGACGGATACGCTGTCGCTTGCCCGCCGCAAGCACCCCATGGGACCGAATTCGCTGGACGCGCTTTGCCGCCGTTATGGAATAGACAATTCCCATCGCACCAAGCATGGCGCGCTTCTTGACTCCGAGCTTCTGGCCGAAGTCTATATCGAAATGATCGGCGGCCGCCAGACCGCGCTCGGCTTCGGCTCTGCCGCCAGGCAGGAGACCATTGTCATTGAGGAAGACATTCCGCTGGAGCCCCTGCGACGGCCCCGCCCCCTGCCATCGCGGCTGGATGCAGAGACGGTTGCCGCCCACGGCAAACTCGTTCTCGGCATGGGGGACAAGGCGATCTGGAACCGGTACCAGAACTGAAGCCTGCTCAGATACTTAAATCGCAAATCTGCGTAAAGAAAAACCCGGGCCAAGAACCCGGGTTTTGTTTGTCTGTAATGGAAGATGGCCGCTGCTTAGTTCGGGACAGCCTGAACCTGAGCCTTTGCCTGTTCCTCGGCAACGCGCTGCGCAAACATCTGCGCAAAATCGATCGGATCGATCATGAGCGGCGGGAAACCGCCGTTGCGGGTAACGTCGGCAATGATCTGGCGGGCGAAGGGGAAGAGCAGGCGCGGGCACTCGATGAACAGCACCGGCAGCATGTGTTCCTGCGGGAAGCCGGCAATGCGGAAGACACCGCCATAGACCAGCTCGGCCGCAAACAAAACCTTATCGCCATCCTTGGCTTCGGCATTCAGTGTCAGCACGACATCAAAATCCGAACCGGAAATCGGATTTGCATTGACGTTGACATTGATGTTGATCGACGGCGCATTCTCACGGGCCTGCAGCGAACGAGGAGCACCCGGATTTTCAAAGGAAAGGTCCTTGATGTACTGGGCAAGAATGTTGAGAGAAGGGCTAGCTGCGCCCTGTGCGCCATTTTCAGCGGTCATTACGGTTCCTCGCGGCGTGAATTCGTGGAAGGCGGTCTATCATTTCGACTCCGGGCTTACAACCCTTCGTGATCGGGTCGTCGCCATGCGATCGACGCGGTGTCAGGGCTTGGGCAGGTCGCGATTACCGGGCCTGTTCGACCAGGGAGAGTCTTTCGGCCCGTCGCGGCGAAAATCCTCTTCGTCCAGATCCACCACCTTCGAATTGCCATGAGATCCCGGGCCATTGCTGAAACCGGAATAATCGCCCGGCCGGGCGCCGGGCTGTCTGAATGAACCAGCCACGACGACGCGCGGTCCGAAGGCTTTCCAGAAAAACCGGCGAATGGCCGGCGACAGAAGCAGGAGGCCGAGAATGTCGGTGATGAAACCCGGAATGAACAACAGGATGCCCGCCACGACGCGCATCGCGCCATTGACGAGTTCGTCCGCAGGCTGTGCGCCCGTGCGGCCCGCATCCTGAAGATTTCTCACCATACCAAGGCCGCCCAGGCGCAATATGAGCAATCCCAGGAAAGACGTGAACAGGACGAGAGCCAGTGTCAGCCACAGGCCTATTGCCTTGCCGACAATAATGAAACCGGCAATTTCAAGGATGGGCATCATCAGGACGATGATTGGGAGAAAGGAAAAACGCATCTTCTAGCCTTGCGTGTGCATCTCTGGCAGATTGCCGGTTCGCGGGACACCGATGATTGAATCTGCATATTTGAATGATGGTAAGATGCAGACTATATGATGGTGTGGTTTTCGAATTTAAATGGCGGTTTTGGTAAAAGATGGGCTTCAGCGACTTTATCACATTGTTTTTTCTCGTTGCAGCGGTGCTGATCTTCTTTCAGCTGCGCAGCGTCCTTGGTCGTCGCACGGGCAATGAAAAGCCGCCTTTTGATCCTTATAGCCCGCGCGATGTCGCGAAGGGTCCCGTCACGGATGATAACAAGGTCGTGACACTGCCGAAGCGCGCCGAGGCGGAAGATGAAAACCGCTTCGCCGAGGTGGATGCACTGGCGCCTGCAGACAGCGCACTCAATGCCTCCCTGCGTGAGGTGATGACGAAGGATCCGTCCTTCCGCCCGAAGGAATTCCTGAACGGCGCCCGCATGGCCTACGAGATGATCGTGATGGGTTTTGCCGATGGCGACCGCAAGACGCTCAAGAACCTGCTATCCAAAGAGGTGTTTGAAGGTTTCGACGCAGCGATTTCCGAAAGGGAAGGCCGCGGCGAGGTCGTGAAATCGACTTTTGTTGGCATAGAGAAAGCCGATATCACCCAGGCGGGTATTCGCGATTCCGAGGTGCAGATAACGCTCCGGATCGTCAGCCAGCTCATCTCGGCGACCTATGACAAGGATGGCAAGCTGGTCGATGGTGATCCGGATGCGGTTGCGGAGGTGGATGACATCTGGACCTTCTCGCGCGATATCCGCTCACGCGATCCGAACTGGAAGCTGATCGCCACCGAATCCGAGCAATGACCGCGCCCTTTTCGATCGAAGAAGTTTCTTTCAGCGACATGCCCGGGTGGCGGCAAGACGATCCCGCTAGCCTTTTTCCGGCGATGACCGCAATTCTGTCGCATCTTCGGAGCGCAAAACCCTATCGCACTGGCGCACTCGGTGTGACGGCGGCGGAACTGGTGTCGCTGCTGGAGGTCGCTGAGAAATGCGAGGCAGACAGTCCCGAACAGGCGCGCCGGTTCTTTGAAACCAACTGTGTTCCTTTCAGGATTTTTCCGTCGCAGGGAAAAAGCGGTTTTGTGACCGCCTTCTACGAGCCTGAACTGGAAGTCTCGTCTGAACCTGACGACATCTGGCGTTATCCCATTTACCGCCGACCACCCGAATTAGTGGATATCGACGATACCAATCGGCCCGTCGGCTTCGATACATCCTATGCTTTCGGCAGGCAGGATGAAGACGGGATTTCCTGTTTCCCCGATCGCCGCGCGATCGATGAAGGCTATCTGGAGGGCAGGGGGCTTGAGATCGCCTGGGCGAAATCGAAGGTCGATCTGTTTTTTGTCCATGTGCAGGGCGCGGCACGTCTGGTTTTTCCCGATGGTGCGATAAAGCGCATTACCTATGCGGCCAAGGCAGGCCATGCTTTTTCACCGATCGGACGTCTGCTTCTCGATCGCGGAGAACTCGATCCGAAAACCGTGTCGATGCAGACGATCCGCAAGTGGCTCGCTGACCATCCCGATCAGGTGGATGGAGTACTATGGCATAACCGCTCCTACATTTTTTTCCGGGAGGCGGATGTTGCCGACGAGGATATGGGACCGGTCGCCGCCGCAAAAGTACCGCTCGTCGCTGGGCGCTCGCTTGCTGTGGACAGGCTCATCCACACGTTCGGGCTTCCCTTCTTCATCCATTCGCCGTCGCTTACCCATCTCGATGATGGAAAGCCTTTTGCGCGGCTGATGCTGGCGCTCGATACCGGGTCGGCCATCATTGGCCCCGCCCGCGGCGATATCTTTACCGGTTCGGGTTTCGAAGCCGGAGAACTTGCCGGCACGGTGCGCAATGAGGCAGATTTTTATATACTGGTACCGCGGGTTGCTGCGCAGAGGTATCGGCGATGAAGAACAGTCGCAAGCTCGGCAAGGAAGAACGCGTTCTGTGGGGAAAGGTCGCAAAAACCACACGGCCGATCTCCGGCAGGCTCGAAGACTTGCTGGCTTTCGATGACGTGGAGGACCCTGCGGGGGAACCAGATGTTTCTCTGACCGGTAAAAGCACCTTTCCGCGCATGCTTGCGGAGCCGGCTGAGCCGCCCCCTCCAGCTCCGGATAAAAAGCCGAAAATCCACCAGCCGATGGAAAAACCGGTCAAGCGTAAGCTGACCCGCGGCCGCCTGCCATTGGAAGGACGGATCGATCTGCACGGCATGTTCCAGAGTGAGGCCCACGCCGTACTGCTCGATTTTCTGTTGCGCGCACATGAGCGGGGTCTAAGACATGTGCTGGTCATTACCGGCAAAGGTCGATCGATTGGCAGTGACGGGGCTTTGAAAAGGGCGGTGCCCATGTGGTTTTCCAAACCCGAATATCGCCACCTGATTTCCTCCTATGAGGATGCGTCGGCCAATCACGGCGGCGATGGCGCGCTTTATGTGCGGCTTTCGCGTCGGCGAGGTGAAAAGTCATGACGCCCTTTGCGCTGGCCGTGCGGCAGCTTCGTGAGCGCAAGGGTGTGACGCAGAAGCAAATGGCCGCCGCCATCGGCGTCTCTCCGGCCTACCTTTCAGCGCTTGAGCATGGCAAGCGCGGCAAGCCGAGCTTCGATCTCCTCCAGCGCATTGCCGGATATTTCAACATCATCTGGGACGAGGCCGAGGAACTGTTCTTCCTTGCCGGCTCATCCGACCCGAAGGTGGTGATCGACACAGTCGGCCTGCCGCCGCAATATACGGCTTTCGCCAACCGGCTGGCACGGGATATTCGCAAGCTGCCGCCGAGTGTGGTAGAGGAACTGTCAGCCGTGCTGCAAAAAAGCCGTTCTTGCGATTGAAACCCCTCTATCCCCTGCTTTATGCAGCATCCTGAAGCATGCGGCCTTTGGGATTGGGTATAGAATTTCTATAGTCGCATGTCGGATTTGAGTGATTCGCTGGCTTCAGGCCCTCTCACTGGAAACCTGGCCAGGAAAACTTTGGAAAGAGTACTTATGACCGAAACATCGTCAAGCGAAGTCGGCGCGAACGCGGAATATGGAGCCGATTCGATCAAGGTCCTCAAGGGCCTTGATGCCGTGCGCAAACGGCCCGGCATGTATATCGGCGATACCGATGACGGTTCCGGCCTGCATCACATGGTCTACGAAGTCGTCGACAACGCCATCGATGAGGCGCTTGCGGGCCACGCCGACCTGGTGACGGTGACCCTGAATGCCGACGGCTCCGTCACGGTGACCGATAACGGACGCGGCATTCCGACTGACATCCATTCCTCCGAGGGCGTTTCTGCCGCCGAGGTCATCATGACCCAGCTGCATGCGGGCGGGAAGTTCGACCAGAATTCTTACAAGGTGTCGGGCGGTCTGCACGGTGTCGGCGTTTCGGTGGTCAACGCGCTCTCCGTCTGGCTGAAGCTCCGCATCCGCCGCAATGGCAAGGTGCACGAGATTGGCTTTACCCATGGTGTCGCCGACGCGCCGCTTTCCGTTATCGGCGAATATGAAGGCCGTTCGGGCACGGAAGTCACCTTCCTGGCAAGCCCTGAAACCTTCACCATGACCGACTATGATTATGGAACGCTGGAGCATCGCCTGCGCGAACTCGCATTCCTGAACTCCGGCGTGCGCATCCTGCTCACCGACAAGCGCCATTCCGACGTCAAGCAGGAAGAACTGCTGTATGATGGCGGCCTCGAGGCCTTCGTCCGTTATCTCGACCGCGCCAAGAAGCCGCTGGTTGATAAGCCGGTCGCCATCAAGGGTGAAAAGGATGGCATTACGGTTGAGGTCGCACTCTGGTGGAACGACAGCTACCACGAGAACGTGCTTTGCTTCACCAACAACATTCCGCAGCGCGATGGTGGCACCCATATGGCAGGTTTCCGCGCCGCGCTGACCCGCCAGGTCACCTCCTATGCCGAAACCTCCGGCATCCTGAAAAAGGAAAAGGTAAGCCTTCAGGGTGAGGACTGCCGTGAAGGTCTGACGGCCATCCTTTCCGTCAAGGTGCCAGACCCCAAGTTTTCCTCGCAGACGAAAGACAAGCTTGTGTCGTCTGAAGTGCGTCCGGTTGTCGAAAGCCTCGTCAACGAAGCACTCTCCACTTGGCTCGAAGAACATCCATCCGACGCGAGAATCCTCGTTGGCAAGGTGGTTGAAGCCGCTGTCGCCCGAGAAGCCGCCCGCAAGGCGCGCGAATTGACACGCCGCAAAGGAGCGCTCGATATTGCCTCTCTGCCCGGCAAGCTCGCCGACTGCTCCGAGCGCGATCCGGCAAAATCAGAACTGTTCCTCGTCGAGGGTGACTCCGCCGGCGGTTCGGCCAAGCAAGGCCGCTCGCGCGAGACGCAGGCAATCCTGCCGCTACGCGGCAAGATCCTCAATGTCGAACGCGCCCGTTTCGACAAGATGTTGTCCAGCCAGGAAATCGGCACGCTGATTACGGCGCTCGGCACCTCCATCGGCAAGGACGAGTTCAACGCCGATAAGCTGCGTTACCACAAGATCATCATCATGACGGATGCTGACGTCGATGGCGCCCACATCCGTACACTGCTGTTGACCTTCTTCTTCCGCCAGATGCCGGAACTGATCGAACGCGGCCATCTCTATATCGCCCAGCCGCCGCTTTATAAGGTGACGCGCGGTAAATCCGTTCAGTACCTGAAGGACGAAAAAGCGCTGGAAGAGTATCTGATTTCCATGGGTATCGAGGAAGCATCTTTGACGCTCGGCTCTGGCGAAGTGCGTGTTGGCGCCGATCTTCGTGAAGTCATTCTGGATGCGCTGCGCATGCGCTCGCTGATCGACGGGCTGCATTCCCGTTACAGCCGCTCCATCGTGGAGCAGGCGGCCATTGCCGGCGCACTCAACCCCGAGCTTTCCGCCGACGCGGCGCGTGCGGAGGAAACTGTTGCCGAAGTGGCCCGGCGTCTCGATATGATTGCTGAAGAGACCGAACGCGGCTGGTCCGGCACTGTGCTGCAAGACGGCGGTCTGCGCTTCGAACGCATGGTGCGCGGCGTCAAGGAAGTCTCGACGCTGGATATGGGCCTGCTCGGTTCTGCCGATGCCCGGCACATCGACCAGCTTGCGGCCCGCACGCGTGATATCTACGCCACGCCGCCGGTTCTGCAACGCAAGGATGGCACGATGGAGCTGGCCGGCCCGCGCGCGCTTCTGGATGCGATTTTCGCTGCCGGACGCAAGGGTCTCTCCATGCAGCGCTACAAGGGTCTTGGCGAAATGAATGCCGAGCAGCTTTGGGAAACCACACTCGATGCCAACGTTCGCTCGCTGCTGCAGGTAAGAGTAAGTGACGCGACTGATGCCGACGGCCTGTTTGCCCGCCTCATGGGTGACGAAGTCGAACCACGCCGCGACTTTATCCAGGAAAATGCACTCAGCGTCGCTAACCTGGATATTTAAATTTGGGGAATGTTTCGCGTAACGATTCACGTGAAACGAAACTTTAACAAAAGGCCCGGCGGTAATCTCCGCCGGGCCTTTTGATTTTATGCGGATAATGGTGATCAGTCAGCCTTGCCGGTGAAGCGACCTTCAAAGGCAACATCGGAAAGGGGCAGGCGTTTGCTTGGCACCTCCCGTTCCGCCAGATCATCAGGAAGAACGGACTTGTCGGTGAGCGTGCCGATGGCGACTCCTGCCTCCACCTTGTAGCCTTCCGGTATATTCAGTTTTTCGACGATCTTGTCCTTGAATATGCCGGCCATGCCGTGCGCATGGTAACCGAGCAGGTGCGCCTGCATGGCAAGTGAAAACCAGGCGGCGCCGGCATCGAAGGAATGGGTTGCTGACGGTTTCTTCTCGCCGTCGTGCGAGATATTGTAGTCTCGGGAAATGACGAAAAGCAGCACGGAGGCGTTTTTTGCCCAGCGCTGATTTCCCTCCATCAGCAGTTCCACGAAGAGCGGCCAGTCTTTACTGTCCTTGTGTGCATAGACAAACCGCCACGGCTGATGATTGGAGGCGGAGGGCGCCCAGTGCGCCGCATCCAGAATGGTCATCAGATGCTGCGCCGGCATGGCGTGACCATCGAAGGCGCGCGGAGACCAGCGATCGAGGAAGAGGGGATCAACGGGGTATTCTGATTGCCGGTTATTGCTGTTCGTCACGGGCCATGTCCTTTTGATTGACGGGAAGGAAAAGGTATTTTTCGAAACTCGGCGCAGTCAAGGGGTGACAAGTATGAATGCATCGTTCATATATGCATCACCTTGTCTGACAACCGGGAGAGAGTTCCATGAAATTGATGCGTGTCGGCCAGCCCGGCCAGGAAAAACCTGCAATCCTCGACGCGGAAGGAAAAGTCCGCGATCTGTCCGCCCATGTCAAAGATATCGGCGGCGAAGCCATTTCTCCCGAGGGTCTCAAAAAGATCGCCGCGATCGATGTCGGCACACTTCCGGTGCTGAACCAAGAGCGCATCGGCGCCTGCGTTGCGGGAACGGGGAAATTCATCTGCATCGGCCTTAACTTCTCCGACCATGCCGCTGAAACGGGTGCCACCGTACCGCCGGAACCGGTCATTTTCATGAAGGCCACCTCGGCCATCGTTGGTCCGAATGACAATGTCGTCATCCCGCGCGGTTCGGAAAAGACCGACTGGGAAGTCGAGCTTGGCGTCGTCATCGGCAAGACCGCCAAATATGTCTCCGAGGCGGATGCTCTCGATTATGTCGCCGGTTATTGCGTTTCGCACGATGTTTCCGAGCGCGCCTTCCAGACGGAGCGCGCGGGCCAGTGGACCAAGGGTAAGTCCTGCGACACTTTCGGCCCCATCGGCCCGTGGCTGGTGACGAAGGACGAAATCACCGATCCGCAGAACCTCGGAATGTGGCTGAAGGTCAACGGCCAGACCATGCAGGACGGTTCCAGCAAGACGATGGTTTACGGCGTGGCCCACGTTGTCTCCTACCTCAGCCAGTTCATGTCGCTGCATCCCGGCGATGTCATTTCCACCGGCACGCCTCCCGGCGTCGGCATGGGCCTGAAGCCGCCGCGTTACCTGAAGGCTGGCGATGTCGTCGAACTCGGTATCGAGGGTCTCGGTTCTCAGAAGCAGACCTTCGTCGCCGACATCTGATTAAACGGCGTTCGACGGAAAGTGAGGCGCTGGCGGGAAACCGCCGGCGCCTTCGATTTTGTGCACCTGCGAAAAGCTGCTATGGTTGAAAAAAAGAGCGTGATCGCGAGGGAGGCGTCATCAGTGTTCTACCACCTCTATGAAATGAACCATGCGGCCATGGCACCGCTGCGTGCCGGTGCCGATATGATGCGCCAGGCCTGCAACAATCCTCTTAATCCGCTGTCCAGTACGGCCTTCGGCAGAAGCCTCGATGCCGGTTTCGAGGTTTTCGAACGGCTGACGCGCCGCTACGTCAAGCCTGAATTCGGTCTCGGCTCCACGGTCATTGATGGCCAAACCGTGGTTGTCACGGAGGAGACCGTCTGGTCGCGCCCGTTCTGCAATCTGCTTCATTTCAAAAAAGAACTCGATCCAGCCCCCCAGTCCAACCTGAAGGTGCTACTGGTGGCCCCGATGTCCGGCCACTATGCAACCCTGCTACGCGGGACCGTGGAGGCACTATTGCCCTCGACCGATATTTACATCACCGATTGGGCCGATGCCCGGATGGTGCCGGCAGCGGAGGGAACCTTCGATCTCGACGATTATATCGACTATGTCATCGAGATGCTGCGGCAGATCGGCCCCGGCACCCATGTGGTTGCTGTCTGCCAGCCATCCGTGCCTGTTTTGGCTGCCGTTTCCCTGATGGAGGCGGATGGTGACGCGTTTGCACCCGCTTCCATGACGCTGATGGGCGGGCCGATCGATACGCGCATCAACCCCACCGCCGTCAACGGTCTCGCCAAGGCCAAGCCGATCGAATGGTTCCGCGACAATGTCGTCATGCAGGTGCCGTGGCCGCAGCCAGCCTTCGGCCGCAACGTCTATCCGGGCTTCCTGCAGCTGTCGGGTTTCATGTCCATGAACCTCGACAGGCACATGACGGCGCACAAGGATTTTTACCTCAACCTGGTCAAGAATGACGGCGATTCCGCCGAAAAACACCGCGAATTTTACGATGAATATCTGGCCGTCATGGATCTGACGGCGGAATTTTATCTGCAGACGGTGGAAACCGTCTTCATCGACCATGCGCTGCCGAAGGGAAACATGCTGCATCGGGGCAGGGCGGTCGATCCCGCTGCCATCCGCAAGGTCGCATTGTTCACTGTCGAAGGGGAGAATGACGATATTTCCGGCGTCGGCCAGACAAAGGCAGCGCACGATCTCTGCCGCAACATCCCTGAAGATAAACGCGCGCACTACATGCAGCCGGATGTAGGGCATTACGGTGTCTTCAACGGTTCGCGCTTCCGCAAGGAGATCGTACCGCGTATGCTGGATTTCATTGGTAAACACAAGACGACCTAACGGCAGAACGGTAGGTGACGCCGCGCATTTGCGTGGCCAAGGGATGGACGAATCGGTTATGAAGGCTTCATGTTTTCGCTCCTCAGAAAATCCCTGAAGTCCCCGGCGCCAAAGAAGGTCGTGCCGAGCCAGCGCACCGTCTCGGTGGCAGGCCGGCAGGTGCCGATCACGGTCAGGGAGAACCCGCGGGCGACGCGCATTACCTTGCGCATCGAGCCGGGCGGCCGGGCGCTGAAGCTGACGATCCCGATGGGTCTGCATCATCGCCAGGTGGATGATTTTCTCGAGAGACATCAGGGCTGGCTGGAAGGCAAACTTCCGAAGTTCAGTCCTGACGACGGTCTGCGTTCCGGCACGACCATCGATATCAGGGGCATAGCCCACCGTATTGACCATACGGGCAGCCTGCGCGGCCTGACGCATGTCGCGAAAGACGCTGATGGCGCGCCCGTTCTGAAAGTCAGCGGCGCGCCCGAGCATCTGAGACGGCGGATAGCGGCCTTCCTGAAAAAGGAGGCGAAGGCCGACCTGGAGCGGCTTGTGGCCGTTCATGCCAGAGCGGCCGGCCGGCCGGTGCGATCGATCAGCATGAAGGATACACGCAGCCGCTGGGGTTCCTGTTCCCATGATGGAAACCTGAGCTTTTCCTGGCGCATAGTCATGGCTCCGGAAAAGGTCATCGATTATCTCGCCGCCCACGAGGTCGCGCATTTGAGGGAAATGAACCACGGACCGAAATTCTGGGCTTTGTGCGAAAAACTCTGCCCGCACACCGATGAAGCCAAGGACTGGCTGAAACATAATGGCTCCAAACTCCACGCCATCGATTTCGATTGAAACTTAGGGCGTCGATCGCCATCTGGATTCACGTGAAACATTCCATCAATAACGGATGCGATTTGGCTCGACTCTCGTCGCATTTCGTGTCAGGTCGCGGATATGAAACCGGATATCAAGATTTGCGGATTGAAGACACCGGAAGCGCTGGAGCGCGCCATCAGGCGCGGCGCGTCGCATGTCGGTTTTATTTTCTTTGAAAAAAGTCCACGCAACATCGAGCCCGATTTAGCCGGTAAGCTGGCCGAAGCCGCCCGTGGCGCAGCCAAGGTGGTCGCCGTCACCGTCAATGCCGATAATGATTACCTCGATGAAATCGTCGATCTTGTAAAACCTGACATTCTGCAGCTGCACGGCAGTGAAAGCCCGGAGCGGCTGTTGACCATCAAGGCGCTTTACGGCCTGCCGGTCATGAAGGCGATTTCCATTCGCGATGCCGCTGATCTTGCCAAAATTGGTCCTTATAACGGGGTAGCCGATCGTTTTCTGCTGGATGCCAAGGCGCCCGCTGGTTCGGAGCTTCCGGGCGGGAACGGTGTTTCCTTCGACTGGACCATCCTGCGCTCCCTTGACGGAAGCATCGATTACATGCTTTCCGGGGGGCTGAACAAGGACAATGTCGCCGAGGCTCTGGCAGAAACCCGGGCGAGCGGAATAGATTTGTCATCTGGCGTCGAAAGCGCGCCGGGCGTCAAGGATCTGTCCATGATCGACGCTTTTTTCGATGTGGTGAATGATTGGTCGAAAGGCCCAAAGGGAGCTTGAAGTGAACGACGCGCCAACACCCAATTCTTTTCGCGCTGGTCCTGATGAGGACGGACGTTTCGGCATTTACGGAGGTCGCTTCGTTGCTGAAACGCTGATGCCACTCATTCTGGATTTGCAGGCGGAATGGGACAAGGCCAAGACCGATCCCGAGTTTCAGGCTGAGCTCAAGCATCTCGGCGCACACTATACCGGTCGTCCAAGCCCGCTTTATTTCGCGGAGCGCCTGACGGCGGAACTCGGCGGCGCGAAGATTTACTTCAAGCGCGAAGAACTGAACCACACGGGTTCACACAAGATCAACAATTGCCTCGGCCAGATCCTGCTTGCCAAGCGCATGGGAAAGACCCGCATCATCGCGGAGACCGGTGCCGGCCAGCACGGCGTTGCTTCGGCCACGGTGGCGGCACGTTTCGGTCTGCCCTGCGTCGTTTACATGGGCGCGACGGACGTCGCGCGTCAGGCGCCGAACGTGTTCCGTATGAAGCTTCTCGGCGCCGAGGTAAAGCCGGTCACGGCCGGCCACGGCACGCTGAAGGATGCCATGAACGAGGCACTGCGTGACTGGGTCACCAATGTCGACGACACTTATTACCTGATTGGTACTGCCGCGGGCCCGCACCCCTATCCGGAAATGGTCCGCGATTTCCAGGCCGTTATCGGCGAGGAAGCCAAGGCGCAGATGCTGGAAGCGGAAGGCCGTCTGCCAGATATGGTCATTGCGGCAGTTGGCGGCGGCTCTAACGCCATCGGCATCTTCCATCCTTTCCTTGATGACAAGAGCGTCCGCATCGTTGGCGTCGAGGCGGGTGGAAAGGGCCTTTCGGGCGAAGAGCATTGCGCTTCTATCACTGCCGGGTCGCCGGGCGTGCTGCACGGCAACCGCACCTATCTGCTGCAGGATGCGGATGGTCAGATCAAGGAAGGCCATTCGATCTCCGCAGGCCTCGATTATCCCGGTATCGGCCCTGAACATTCCTGGCTGAACGACATCGGCCGCGTCGAATATGTGCCGATCATGGACCATGAGGCGCTGGATGCCTTCCAGATGCTAACCCGCCTTGAAGGCATCATTCCGGCTCTGGAGCCGAGCCACGCTTTGGCCGAGGTCATCAAGCGTGCGCCGAAAATGGGCAAGGACGAGATCATCCTGATGAATCTCTCCGGCCGCGGCGACAAGGATGTCCACACTGTCAGCAAGTTCCTTGGAATGGATGTATAAGATCATGACTGCACGTATGGACAAGCGCTTCGCCGATCTGCGCGCGGAAAATCGCCCGGCCCTGATTACCTATTTCATGGGCGGCGACCCGGATTTCCAGACCTCGCTTGGCATCATGAAGGCGCTGCCGGAAGCCGGTGCCGACGTTATCGAACTCGGTATGCCGTTTTCCGACCCAATGGCGGACGGCCCGGCCATTCAGCTCGCTGGCCAGCGCGCGCTGAAGGGCGGACAGACGCTGAAAACCACGCTCGATCTTGCTCGGGAGTTCCGCAAGGAAGACGATTCAACGCCGATTGTGATGATGGGCTATTACAACCCGATCTATATCTATGGCGTCGAAAAATTTCTGGACGACGCACTGGCGGCAGGCATCGATGGCCTGATTGTGGTCGATCTGCCGCCGGAAATGGATGATGAGCTCTGCATTCCGGCGCTTGCGCGCGGCATCAACTTCATCCGTCTTGCAACGCCGACCACCGATGGCAAACGCCTGCCGACCGTCCTTAAAAATACCTCAGGTTTCGTGTATTACGTCTCGATGAACGGTATCACCGGTTCAGCGCTTCCCGATCCGTCGTTGATCTCGGGCGCTGTCGGTCGTATCAAGGCGCATACGGAACTGCCGGTCTGTGTCGGTTTCGGTGTCAAGACGGCTGATCATGCCAAGGCAATCGGTGCCGTGGCGGACGGTGTGGTAGTGGGTTCCGCCATCGTCAACCAGATTGCCGGCAGCCTGACCAAGGATGGACAGGCAACCGCAGATACCGTGCCGGCGGTTACGACGCTGGTAAAAGGACTTTCAACGGGCGTGCGTGCATCGCGCCTCGCCGCTGCGGAATAAGCGCGCGGCCCAGTCAGGAGTAGACAGTTGAACTGGATCACCAATTACGTTCGGCCGCGGATCAATTCCATGCTCGGCCGCCGCCCGGAGGTTCCGGAAAACCTTTGGATCAAGTGCCCGGAAACGGGCGAAATGGTCTTCCATAAGGATCTCGAGGACAATAAGTGGGTCATCCCTGCGTCCGGCTATCACATGAAGATGCCGGCAAAAGCTCGTCTTGCCGATCTTTTCGATGGCGGCGTCTATGAGGCTCTGCCGCAGCCGAAGGTGGCGCAGGACCCATTGAAGTTCCGCGATTCCAAGAAATACACCGATCGCCTGCGTGATAGCCGCGCGAAGACCGAGCAGGAGGATACCATCCTTGCCGGCGTTGGCCTGCTGAAGGGCCTGAAGATCGTGGCCGTCGTGCATGAATTCCAGTTCATGGGCGGTTCGCTCGGCATCGCCGCCGGTGAAGCTATCGTCAAGGCCTTTGAGCGCGCCATTTCCGAGCGCTGCCCGCTCGTCATGTTCCCGGCCTCCGGTGGCGCGCGCATGCAGGAAGGCATTCTTTCTCTGATGCAGCTGCCCCGCACCACTGTTGCGGTAAACATGCTGAAGGAAGCTGGCATGCCTTACATCGTGGTTCTGACGAACCCGACCACGGGCGGTGTCACGGCCTCCTATGCCATGCTCGGCGACGTGCATATTGCCGAACCGGGCGCTGAAATCTGCTTCGCCGGCAAGCGCGTGATCGAGCAGACCATTCGCGAAAAGCTGCCGGAAGGCTTCCAGACCTCGGAATACCTGCTGGAGCACGGCATGGTGGATATGGTTATTGATCGTCGCGAAATCCCGGACACGCTGGCTAATCTGCTCAAGATCATGATCAAAGCGCCCGCTGACAATGCAAACGCTGTCGTCCCGCTGGCCGCTTCGGCCTGAGGAAAAAAAATATGTCGCCCGGAGGCATAAATTGCCTTCGGGATGATGCTATACGTTGCCTGATTTCATTTTTAGGGCGGCGGACAAATGACAAGCAAAACGCCTGAAAGGCGAACGGAAGACATGACGAAGCCCGCGATCGGTGAGGCAGAAAAGATCATTGAAGAGCTGATGCAGCTCCACCCCAAGGGCTTTGATCTTTCACTCGACAGAATTTCCCGTCTTCTCGAAAAACTCGGCAATCCACAAAACAGAATGCCACCGGTGATCCATGTAGCCGGCACCAATGGCAAGGGTTCGGTTACTGCCTTTTGCCGTGCCCTCCTCGAGGCTGCAGGACTCTCCGTCCACGTTCATACCTCACCGCATCTGGTAAATTGGCACGAACGATACCGTATAGGCGTGGCGGGCGATAAAGGCCGTTACGTCAAAGACGAGATATTTGCGGACGCGCTGCGCCGCATTGAAACTGCCAATGCAGGTCAGACAATCACGGTTTTCGAAATCCTGACTGCGGCTATGTTCGTGCTTTTTGCGGAACAGCCCGCCGATGCCGCGGTCGTTGAGGTTGGCTTGGGCGGCCGTTTCGATGCGACCAATGTCATCAATAACCCGGCGGTTTCCGTCATCATGCCGATTTCGCTTGATCACCAGGCTTATCTCGGCGATCGCGTGGAACTGATTGCCGCCGAAAAGGCGGGAATCATGAAAAAGGGCTCACCTGTCGTCATTGGCCATCAGGAATATGACGCGGCGCTCGAAACACTTGTCGCCACGGCGGAACGGCTCGGTTGCCCGGTGTCCGTCTATGGCCAGGATTTTTCCGCCCATGAAGAATTCGGCCGCATGGTCTATCAGGATGAGTTCGGACTGACGGATGCGCCGCTGCCACGGCTCCCGGGCCGTCACCAGCTTGCCAATGCCGCCGCCGCGATCCGCGCCGTCAAGGCTGCCGGTTTTGAGGTGACGGAGCGGATGATCGAAAAGGCCATGACCACGGTGGAATGGCCCGGTCGTCTTCAGCGCATCCTGACTGGAAAAATCGCTGAAATGGCGCCGAAAGATGCGGAAATCTGGATCGACGGTGGCCATAACCCCGGTGCGGGTGAAGTGATTGCCGAGGCAATGGCGGGTTTTGAGGAAAAGACGCCGCGGCCGCTCTTCATCATTGCCGGCCTCATCAACACCAAGGATCCGGTGGGCTATTTCAAGGCCTTCGCCGATATCGCCGAATATGTCTTTACCGTGCCGATCGGCGGCACGGATGCGGCGATCGACCCTGTGGTACTCGCCCATGCCGCCTTCGATGCTGGCCTCGTTGCAGCGCCAACATCGTCTCTGACACATGCCCTGGAAGAGTTGTCGCGCCGCTTCGACCCTGAAGGACCGGCGCCGCGCATCCTGATCGGCGGTTCGCTTTACCTTGCTGGCAATGCACTTGCCCTCAACGGCACGGTTCCGCAATAAAAAAGCCCGGCAGCGATGCCGGGCTTTTTTCATTCCGTTGATATTGCTTATGCGGCGCCGGAAATCCAGGCCGAAAGCGCTGTCTTGGGAGCAGCGCCAACCTTGATGTCAGCCACTTCACCGCTTTTGAAAATGGCGAGCGTCGGGATGGAGCGAACGCCGAACTGAGCGGCCAGTTCCGGGTTTTCGTCGATATTCAGCTTTGCGACCTTGACCTTGCCGGCCAGCTCGGAGGAAATTTCCTCGAGGCTCGGCGCGATCATCTTGCACGGGCCGCACCATTCGGCCCAGAAATCCACCACGACGGGTTCGGAGGATTCAAGGACTTCGGACTGGAAGTTGGCGGCATCGACTTTTACGGTAGCCATATCTGGCTCTCCTTTCAGTAAATCTTTTCCACTATCGATGTGATGCGGGCGCGTCGAAATTTCAATGCCCCGGTATCTCACTTTGTCTTTATTGCGGCAAGGGCCTCTCTCATCGCATCGTCGCCAACCGTTATAAAGGCAGCATTTTCCGTATAAATCAGCGCACAGACAAATTCCTTGCCGGGATAAAGCGGTGCCAGAATTTCCCGATAAATGGCAAGCTGCGCCGTATGGGAGAAGGGTATTTCACGCGCTTCGCGGGGCGGCACTCGGTTGGTCTTGTAATCGATCAGGATGACGCGATCTCCCTCGACCGCCAGCCGGTCGATGCGGCCGGAGACGGCATATTGCTGCCGGCCAAGGGCCATCGTGCCCATGATCGACACTTCCGCGCGACTGTTGGCAGAGAAGGCCGGCTGAACCGCGGGTTCGGACATGACACGCAAAACGGCCCGTACCAATTGCTCGCGCTCGGTAACAGGCCAGAACCGCGCCGCGCGTTCAGCATAACGGCGCGCCGCCTCTTCCCGTTCGAACGCCGGAAAATCGGGCAGCGCCTGAAGCATGCGATGCACCAACCGTCCGCGCTGCAGCGCCAATGAAGAGACCTCGGCTTTCCCCCCGAACAGTGGTGAGCGCACGGCGAGATCATCCGCACCGTCATCGATGATGGTGCCCGCGCCGGAAGGGCTGAGCGGTCTCGGTAGAGAGGGCAGGGCCGGCAAAGGGGTAAGAAGTCCCGCTGGAAGGGCATAGTCTTCCTGCTGCGGCGTATCCGACGGCCTTTGTGGGACAGGTGTCGAGCGCGGTTCGGATTTGCGCCAGACAAGCCCCTGCCATTCCTCACCATCCGCCGTGAAAAGCTGGGGCTTGCAATGGTCTTCGTTGTTGGCAAGCGCCTTTTTGACGATGGCATGCCAGCATTCGGGATTTTCCTTCTGGCCGCGATAACCGCAGACGACGAGGTGATCGGCGGCGCGCGTCATGGCCACATAAAGCAGCCGCCGATATTCATCTTCTGCGGCGGTCTTCAGCCGCTCTTCATCTGATCGGATAAGGTGGTTTGAAAATCCGCTGCTGGGCAACCAGACCGGGAAGGCGTCTTCACCCGCTTCGACAAAACGCAGTTTAGGCACATGGCTGTGATTGAAGGCCTTCGAACCGCCATCGACGACAAAAACGACCGGTGCTTCCAACCCCTTGGAGGCGTGCACGGTCATGATGCGAACTTCGCCGCGATCCTTGTCCTGCTCCCGCTTCACCTCCGGTGAGTCAGTTTCCAGGACGGAGAGAAAGGCCTGCAGGCCGGGCAGGCCGGTCCTTTCGTGATCCAGCGCGAAGGACAGGAATTCATCCAGAACGTCGCTTGCCTCGTTGCCAAGCCTGCCGAGAAATTTTTTGCGTCCGTCGTGCAGTGTAAGCACCGCTGCGAAGAAATCATGCACGGTGGCCGTTTTAGAAAGCGCGATAAAACCTTCCAGCTTGGCGGTAACGCTGGAAAGATGGCTATTCTCTTCCTGCGCAAGGATTTGCAGCCGTTTCCAGACGCTCTCCGTTTCCGATCGCATGGCGGCAATGTCGAAAACGTCGTCTTCCGTCAGGTTGAAGAGTGGACTTTTCAAAAGTGCGGCAAGGGAAAGGTCGTCTTCGGGCAGGACAACGAAATGACCGAGCGCCAGAAGGTCCTGCACGGCAATGTGGTCGGTCAAACGAAGGCGGTCAGCGCCGGCAACGGGTATGTTCTTGCGCCGTTTCAGCTCCCGGGTCAGTGCATTGACGAAGGCATGACGTTTTCTGACAAGCACCAGAATGTCGCCCGGTTCGATGGCGCGCTCCACGCCTTTTTCGATGATGGTCTCGCGTCCGATCATATCGGCGATGCGCGCGGCGATCCGGCGGGCAATTATGGTGGCCGGCGCGCTTTCCCGCAGCGCATCGAAGGGGGCTGTCCAATCCTCTTCGTCCTCGGTGGTTTCAGGTGCCACCATATCCCACACTTCCACGGTGCCGGGATGGCCAGCGCGGTTGGACCGGTGCTCCACCGGCTCGTTATCGGCACTGAGGCCGCTTGCGTTATTCGGGTCCGAAAACACCTGGTCGACAGCCGCCAGTACATCCTCCGTGGATCGGAAGGATAGCGGCAGGCGGATGCGGTGAAAGGCCTGTTCGACCGAATCGACCCGTCTCTTGGTCTCTTCGCGCTCCTGCGAAAACCGTTCCGGCCGCGCGCCCTGGAATGAATAGATCGACTGTTTTTCATCGCCCACGGCAAACAGCGTACGCCGCCCCATGCGGGCGCTCTCGCCGGTGAAGAAATCCGCCGCAAGCGACTGGATGATCGACCATTGCACCGGGCTCGTGTCCTGCGCCTCATCCACCAGAATATGGTCGATGCCCTGATCCAGCTTGTAATGCACCCACGCACCCGCCGTGTCGCGGTTGAGGAGGTTGGCCGCGCGCTCGATCAGGTCTTCGAAATCGAGCTGGCTTCGCTGTTTCTTCAGGTCTTCGAAATCACCGATCAGCCTTTCCGCCAGAACAAGGGCGCATTTGGTCGCCGCCAGCATCCTCACCAGACGATAACGGTTGCGGCACGCAACGACATGGTCCCGCGCCAGCGTCAGCGCGTCGAGAAGTTCGGGGGCGGATTTCTGCATGCCCTTGTTGATGACATAGGCATCCGATTTCTTTTCACCCTTGGCCGTCAGCAGGGCGGCTTCGATGAATTCCATCCGCCGCACGGGGTCTGGTTGTCGTTTTGCTTCCCTGAGTGCATAGGCGACATCGATGACGCGTGATCCACCCACCTCGTCGGCAAGGGTGAGGTACGTATCGAGCGCGAGGCCGGAGAGGC
This sequence comes from Agrobacterium sp. InxBP2, assembly GCF_026191755.1. Classification (NCBI taxonomy): domain Bacteria; kingdom Pseudomonadati; phylum Pseudomonadota; class Alphaproteobacteria; order Hyphomicrobiales; family Rhizobiaceae; genus Agrobacterium; species Agrobacterium sp. InxBP2. The sequence goes on along the minus strand of NZ_JAINDY010000027.1, from coordinate 34,036 downwards.
CGGGCAGAGGCCAGAAAGCGGCCGCGGCAGTTTCTTCGGTCTCTCCATCTGCAATCTGCATCGCCTGCCGCAACCGGGCATCGATGCCGCCTGACTGTTTGGCATCCAGAAGGAAGGCCCGCAGGGCACTGCGATTGGCGATGATGGCGGAAAGCAGCGCTTCCAACCCGCTTTCATCGGCGAGATCGAGAACATAGGCCAGCGCCTGCGCCAGGTCCGCATCGCTTTCCGTCGAAACAGCGGTCAGGAGCGAACGGCGCGCCTCAGCCAGCAGCGTGGTTGCGGCGCGGTCGTCGAGAACGGAGAAATGGCCGGCGACATTGGCTTCCAGCGGAAATTGGTGCAGCAACGCCTCGCAGAAGGCGTGGATTGTCTGGATCTTCAAACCGCCCGGTGTTTCCAGCGCCTTGGCGAAGAGCCTGCGCGCCTCGGCGAGCTTGATGCGATCCGGCGCCTTGCCTTCGATGGCGGCGATGCGGTCCTTGAGATCGGAATCCGGCGAAGTAGCCCATTCCGCCAGACGGTCGAAGACGCGGCTCGACATTTCCGATGCTGCGGCCTTGGTATAGGTGAGGCAGAGGATCGCCGAAGGCCGGCAGCCAGCCAGAAGCAGGCGGATGACGCGCTGGGTCAGTACGTGGGTCTTGCCGGAACCGGCATTGGCCGACACCCAGGCTGAACTGGCGGGATCGGAAGCAAGCCGCTGCCGGGCGCTGGTCCAGTCGATCCAGCTTTCAGGTGTGTCGGCGGCGGGGCCGGCGTCGAAAGGATCAATCGTCATCGCCGTCTCCCGGTTCTGCCGTCGACCATTCCGAAACGCGGGCGAGGTGATCATATTCCCCGCCGTAGGATTGCTGTTCTTCCGGCACCAGGCGCGAGGCGAAGCCGTTTTCCCCGTTGCGCAGCGAATGAACGAATTTGGTGAGCTGTTCTATCGATTCCGTCGCGAGCTCAATCGCCGATTTTGGCGGTCTTTTCCCGCTTCGGCTGGAATGTTCGTTATTGACCTGATCGGCGAAAAAACGCTCGCCCGGCCGCAGGCGAACATAGATGAGGTTTTCCGGTGTGGGCGAACCGGCTTCGCGGAAGGCGCCGCGCATCAAGGCCGCCGCCTCCAGCGCAAGCTGCGGATCGAGCAGAGCGCGCGCCTGATTGACGGAAGGCGCGAGCCCCGTCTTGTAGTCGATAATATCCGCCTGACCGTTCGTCTTGATGTCGATGCGGTCGGCGACGCCGGTGAGCCTTATGCCTGCTTCGACGATTTCCTGGCCCGCGCGCGCCTCGAAAAAGCTGTGACGAATGGATGGATGACGTTCTTTTTCCCAGTCGATGAAGGCGCGCGCCACCGCTGCAAAACGTGGCCGCCAGATCACATCTACATGGGGAGGCAGGTTTTCAGCATCGAAACATTCGTCGAGAATGCGCTGCATGGCCGAAAGCGAGGCCGACGTACCGGGAATGTGCCCCTCACGGGAATAGCGCTCGATGATCGTGTGGTAGAGCGTGCCACGATCGGCTGCGTTCGGGTCGCGGTTGAACGGGTCAAGCGCGTCGAGCTTCAGAATGCGCCGCGCATAGATCGAATAGGGGTCGCGGCGCAGGCGGCCCACTTCGCTGAAGGAGTAACGCGTCGGCTGCAATTCAGCCGGCGGTTTCGGGGAAGGGCGCTTTGCCGCCTCCTGCTCGATGCTCTCATCCATCAGACCCGTCCAATGGCGATATGTCTCGCCACGTTTTTTAAGGACCTTGGCAAAATCCTCGCCGCCCAAGGCCAGCAGCCTTTGCAGCCAGCGTGAGGCGACGGCAGGCGTGGAGCCCTGCCTGAGCGCCCGGGTGTAGAAAATGTGTCGCGTGCCGTTGGCCATCTCAAAGTCATGCGCGAGCTGGCCGATACGCCGTTCCGGCGGCTCCAGCCCGATCGCAGTTTTCATGGTGCGGGAAAGAAACGGATTATTCGCCGTTTGGCCCGGCCAGAGGCCTTCATTGAGACCGCCGATGATGACCGTATCGACACTTTGCAGCCGCGCTTCCAGCGCGCCGAAGATGAAGATGCGCGGATGGCGCATCGATCTTGGCTTGATTGATTCCCCTGCCACAAGCGCCGCGAATATATCGATCCATTGCGGACCGTCCGCGTCGAGGATATCTCCGCTTTCCATCAGTTCGGCAAAGAGGCTGGAAAGCTTGTCTCCGGCCTCGCCAGACCAGAGAGCGGCAAGATCTGTATTTTCATCCCCACAGATGGCTTCCATCACGCGGCCGGTCCGTTCCGCCCAGTCGGAAAGAGGCAACCTGTCGGTAAAGGCCCGGCCAGATCGGTCGCGGCGGACGAAGGCGGAGCGCAGCGGCTCTGTGGCCATTGCAATTCGTCGCGCCAGATCACGCGCGGCGTCAACGCTTCCGTCAGGCAGGGCCAGCCGCCAGGCGGGCGGATGTCTGTCCTCGCGTTGCGCAAGGAGTTGGGTGTCAAGAACCGTTTCCAGATTGCCCACTTCAGTTTCGACGCGGCCGCCTCGCAGCGCAATCAGCTCAAGCGCCTTCGAAGCTCTGGTGAAAGCTTCGCTCGAGAGCCCGAAACGGGCGAGCGGGTGTTTCAGAAGGGAAATGATCGGCACCGGGTCTCCGGGCCTCAGGATCGCCTCCAGCGCGAGTTGCGTGAGGCCGGCCTGGGCGGTTGCCGAAAGCGGCGTGCCGGCGGAATCGTCGGCTTCGATGCCGAAGCGTTGCAACTCCGTTGCCACGCGCCGCGCCAGCCCACGGTCGGGTGTTATCAGGGCCGCCTGCGAAGGCCGTTCCGAGGCTGGTGCTTCGAGCGCAAGCCTGAGCGCCACTGCGATGGCGGTGGCCTCTTCGCGCTCGTTGGCAGCTTCAATCAGCGTGGCCGCTGCAAAGGCATCGTAGAAAATTGCGGAATCCCGGTCTTCACGCCATCGGTTCCAGTCACTGGTGGATTTGGCCGGCGCAAGCGCTGCCGAAAACACCGCGGCGCGCTTTTCCAGATCGTTATCGAGGGCACCGATCGGAGCCACATCGTCACGCAGGATGCCCAGTTTCTGCAGCAGGACATAAAGCCCGTATTGCGAGTGAGTGCGGCTCGAAGGATCGGTGGGGTCCTCGGCTATCGCCTGCCATTGCTCTTCCGGCATGGCAAGATCAAGCCCCGGAAGCACCACCACGCCTTGCGGTAAAGCTGCAACGGCGGCGATGAGATCGGCGGCGGCGGGAATGGAGCCTGTCGAGCCAGCGACGATGATCGGACCGGTGTCCGGCAATGTGGCAATTCGGTTCGCTTCTGCCCGGAGGATGGCGTTTCGGTGCCGTCCGGCCGAAGATCTGTTGAGTTCGGCAAGCCGGGCGGGCCAGAAGATGCTGGCGATCTTTAGAAAATCGGCCGTGAGCTGCCACCATTGAGCGTGATCACCGGTATCGAGATGCTGAAGCGCTTCCCAATCTTTTTCTTCCGTATCCATCGCGTCGATCACCTCTGCCAGCGCACGCGCGAGCCATATCGCGTCGGCCGGGCTGGCGGGGGCGACCAGCGGCGAATCGGAATGGATCGCCCGGATGGCGTCCGGCAGGCTGTTGCGCCATGCAAGGATGAGACGCGCGAGTTCGATCAGTCGGCCGGTGCCGGAAATCGGCGGCGCGAGATCCATGATCTCAGGGTTTTCGACATCGAAGAAACCGCTGTCGTCATCCGTTTCGCCAAGGGGCCGGATGAGCGGCAGAATGGCGGAACGGCCGCCAAGAAGATCGACGAATTCCGAGCGCAGCACGCGGGCCGAACGTCGCGTCGGCACATATATCGTCACCTTGGCAAGCGACAGGGGATCGGCCGGGTCATATCGATAGCCTGCCGCCAGTCTTCCGTCGCACAGCGTTTCCGCAAGCGTTTTGAGGAACGGTGTTCCCGCGGCGATCGTCAGAACGCGCTTTGCGTGGTGGGAGCCCGTCATGCAGAGCGTTTTTCCCTGAATTGCCGGATGATGTTCTCAGCATCGTCTATGGCGTCCGGCGTGCCGACGGTAATCCAGTGACCATCCAGCGGCAGCCCGTAAAGCCGGGCCTTTTCAATCGCGCGATCGAAGTAAATATTCAGGTTGAAAGCGTCCGCGGGTGCGTCGTCAAGCAGCCGCGAGTCCATGGCGATGGCGCCGGCATAGACGACGGGGTTCGTGTCGCCCTCGCGAAGGCGGGTCAGTCTTCCGTCCCCGGCGAGGTTGAAATCCCTCTTGCCATTGTGGCCGGTGGTCCGATCCATGTCGACACAGAGCAGTGCCATATCCATCCGACCGGGATCGAAGAACTGTGCTAGCTTGCGCAGATTGCTGGCCACGTGCAGCTGCTCACCGATCCAGAAGAGATCGGCATTCATGACGAAGACCGGGCCGGGTTCCAGAAGCTTCAGACCCTTGGCGAGACCGCCGCCGGAATTCATCAGCTGGGAGCGTTCGTCGGAAATCAGGATTTCGGCATCGGCGCGGCGCTGAAGATGGGCGACCATCTGCTCGGCGTGGTGGTGCACATTGACGACAATTGTTTCGGCACCGGCTTCGACCAGGGCGTCGAGCACATAATCGATCATTGGCTTGCCGGCGATCTGTACGAGTGGCTTCGGGATCGTATCGGTGATCGGGCGCATCCGAGTACCGAGCCCGGCGGCCAGCACCATCGCGTTTTTGATCGTCATCGTGGTCAACCGTCTTTCAGTCGTTAAAGTCCATGCCCATGCGCAGGCACCAGTCTCTGAGCGGCGCAAGTTCCGGATGCGAAAGCGCTGCGGCGAGATAGCGGAACGTCCGCGGCATATGCTTCATATAACCGGGTTTGCCATCCCGTTCCATCAGCCTGACCCAGATACCGGCAAGCTTGCAGTTGCGCTGCGCCGACATGATGGAGAAGGCCTTGAGAAAAGCAGCCTCATCGAAAGAAGGCGTGTGTCGCCTGCTCTCGAGATAATGCGAAAGCAGGCGTGCCTGCAATCCGGGCTCGATTGTAACCCGGGCATCCTGAACAATGGAAGCGAGATCATAGGCGGTCGGGCCAATCATCGCGTCCTGAAAATCGATCAGGCCGACCTGTCGTATGCCGGCATTCTGCTGTTGCCAGAGGATATTTGGCGAATGGAAGTCGCGCAGCAGCAGCCCGTTTTCGCAATCCGCAAGCGAATCGATCAGAGCGTCCCAGATGGCGTAATATTCCTGCTTCTCGCCATCGGACAGTGGCCTGCCGCGCTTATAGGGCAGATACCATTCCACCAGCAGCGAGACCTCGATCTTCATCGCCTGCCGGTCAAAGGGTGGAACCTCATAGGTGCTGCCATCACCCACGGGCAGGGGACCGGGTTGTGACGCTTGATGAAGTGCCGCCAGAAAGGCAACGCTTTCCAGATAGCGCTCCTCGATTGGGGCGCCATCGGCGGCTAACACTCCATCTAGCCCCAGATCCTGCAACAGGAGAATGCCTTGGTCGATGTCCGCTGCGATGATCTCCGGCGCGCAAAAGCCGCGATTCCGCAGATAATTACCGATCGCCACGAAGGAGCGGGCATCCTGGGCGAGATGGGCAATCTCCGCATAGGTCTTGCCGTCGGCGACGATGGCGCCTTTCAAGGGGCGGCGCCAATCCATCAGGATAAGGTCCGGGCCATCGGTGGAGATGGTCTCATAGGCACGGGTGGAAGCATCGCCGCTCAGAAAGCGGCGGACCGCGTCACCTCTGCCATTTCTGGCGAGGAATTCCCGGATGGCAAAAACCCGCTCAAGCCGCGCTTTCGGTTTTGCCGGAGCCTCGATGGAGGCGATCCGCCCTTCACCGGAATGTGTCAGCGTCAGGGTTACGGTCTGGCCGGGTGGCAGAATCTCTCCTGCTATATCCGGCCATTCGATCAGGCAGATGCCATCCTCCAGCATCTCATCGATGCCGAGCTCATCCAGTTCGGAAACATCCGAAAGCCGGTAGAGGTCGAGATGGGCGACCGGAATGCGGGTGGCATAGGTTTGGATGATGGTGAAGGTGGGGCTCGGAACCTCAAGATCCGGCTCGTCCGCCATCGCCCGGATGAAGGCGCGGGCAAGCGTCGATTTACCGGCGCCAAGGTCGCCGACCAACGCCAGACAATCGCCGGGCTTCAGCGCCAGCGCGAGGTCTTCACCGAGCCTGATGGTGTCCTTTTCCCCCGCAAGAGGAATGGTGATCGGCAAGACATTTTCGCTCATTCTGCGGCAATGGAATGCGGACGCGTGGCGGAAGGAATGCGGCAGGTGACGGTGGTGCCGTTGCCGGGCCGGCTGTCTATGCTAACCGTTCCGTGGTGGAGACTGACGAAACTTTCGACAATGGAAAGGCCAAGCCCGGCGCCGGTTCGCCGGCCGCCATTGCCGCGGGTCGAAAAACGGTCGAAGACCGTTTTCAGCATGTCTTCCGGGATGCCCGGTCCCTTGTCCGCGACAGAGAATATGAAGTCACCTTCGCTGCGCTGGCAGGAAAGCGTAACTGAAGACCCTTCCGGCGCGAAATTGATCGCATTGGTTAGGAGCTTGATGAGGATCTGCTTCAGGCGCTGGTGGTCTGCCACCAGGCTGCCGAGATGAGCCGGGGCGACGATCTGAAGTGAAATGCCGCTTTCCTGCAGCCGGTCCGCGATCTGCACCGAAACATCTTCCAGCAATTCGTTCAGGTCATTATCCGAATAATTGAGTTGCATGATGCCGGCATCGACGGTCGCAAGATCGAGAATGTCATTGACGATCGTCAGAAGGACCGAGGAGGACGTGGAAATATGGTCGAGATATTCCGCCTGCCGCTCCGTCAATTCCCCAAGGCCCGGGGTCTTCAGGAGATCGGTGAAGCCGATAATGTTTGTCAGCGGCGAACGCAGCTCATAGGAAACATGCTGCACAAAGTCATTCTTCAGCTCATCTGCCTTGAGAAGAGCGTCGTTCTTTTCCATAAGGGCGCGCTCAGCCCGTACGCTGTCCGTCATGTTGACAAAGGTCAGCATGGTCTGCGCATCCGGCAACGGAATGATCGCATAATCGAGGACGAGGCCGGAAAGCAGTTCCAGTGTGCCTTGCCGGGATGGCCGCTCATCATCGAAACTGGTGATGAACTGGCTGAAGGCGCGCCAGCCGTCCGGCCCGTCGTAGGATGGTGCGCAGGCGGTTTCGATGGCGCGGATGTGCGTTCCGGTTTCGGCCTGTTCGGCAGTCACGCCCCACAGCGCCCGGAATGCCGGGTTCGACAGGCGAATACGACCGTCCGCACCGAACACGGCGACCCCCTCGGCCAGATGGTCGATGGTTTCGCCCTGCACTTTCACCAATGTGTTGTAGCGCATTTGCAGATCGACCTGCTCGGTCAGGTTTTCGAAAACCCAGGTTGCGCCACCCTGCGGATGAGCCGTGGCAATCACCCGCAGTGTCTGCCCGTTGGGCAGGTGCCAGAGATCGGTCTTGGTATCGAGCGAACGGTATACGGAGAGCGCCGTCTCCTTCCAGTTCTTCCAGTTGAGCTGCTCGGGCAATTTGCCGGCGGTGCGCAACCTGTCGAGAAGCTCTGAATTGTCAGGCCCGGATTCGAGGAACACCAGGTCGAGGCCCCACAGGGTCGCAAAAGCCTGATTATAGAATTGCAGCCGCTGCCGGCCGTCGAAAATGGCGACGGGCGTTGCCAGATGATCCAGCGTTTCGGCGTGGCTCTTCAGAACCCGCTTCAGTTCCTCGCTGATGGTTTCGGCCTCGGTGGCATCGATGGCGATACCGGCAGACCCGCCCGCCGTTTTGATGTCGACGACATCGAAGAAACTGCGATTACCCGCAACCACCGTGGAAATACGGTCGTGATAGGGCGATTCCGGGGTCGCGGCCGCGCGTATCTTCTGCCGGGTAACCGTGTTCAGAAGTTCTCGTTTCTCCTGAATGGCCTGTTCAGCGTTCCGCGCATCCACTGCCTGTGCATAGGCATGGTTCACCCAGATAAGTTCGCCTTCGCCATTGCGACGCCAGACGGGTTGCTCGATGGAATCGAGAAGTTCCTGAAAAGTCGAGACGGAAGCGATCAGCCGTTCACGCTCCACCTGCAGTTCGGCGAGCTCCGCACGCAGATTGTTGAGGGCGATGAAGCGTGCAAAGGCATTGCCGCCGGAAACCCGGCCCTGAACCTCGATAACTTCGCCGCGATGCGTTTCGATGGTGAGATCGAAACTCTGTGCGTGGCTACGAAGTTTCTCAATGGATTTCTCAAGCTGACTGGCGGATGCCGGTTTCAGCCAGCGGCCAAAGGCCAGAAAATCCTGGTCCGCCTGCGGCACGCCTGTCTCGGCCGGCAGCTGCCCCAGAAATTCCGGACGGTTTTCTGCGCCATCCCAGATGACGATGCGGCGGCTCTTGTCGGAAATCAGCGCTTCGTATTTGGCGATCTTGTGGTGAGACTGGGCAAGCGCCTGGCGAAATTCGCTGCTCTCCGCCTCTATATTGCCGCGCTGGCGCACCAGCCAGACGACTGAAAACAGCGTCGCGGAAAGCATACCCACGAAAAGCGAATAGGTTATGGTTTCACCTGATGAAAACAGCCGGGCGCCGGCTTTGGCCGCAAGTCCATCCTGCGCCAGCGCCAGGGTGGCTGAACCGGCCAAAAACGTGCCGGAAAGCAGGACGGGAAGCCGTGAAATGCCGGTCCGGATCGCACGGATTGCCAGCCGGCAACGTGCCAGAGCGTTTCCAGGAAAAGTGAACACCGGTTTTCCGTCCGCAGATGCGCCAAAACGCACCAGAGTCTGTGCGCTCAATGCCACGCCCGCTTGCGTGTTTTTAACGCGTTGAACTGTCTGCTTGCGCAGATCCGAATTTTGAACCGACATCCCCGGTCTGTCTCCGTCCTATGTGCCGCATCTTCGACAAGACATCCCATTTCGCCCGCACCGCCCTGTGGTGCGTCCGAATCAAGTCTGATGACAATACCGCCTTCATAAATCTGCGAAAAGGGAGCGCGCAAAAAAGATGCCGCGCGCTTTGTCAAGCGCGCGGCATCTAGATATTGTGTAATTTCAGTGGATATTAACTATGAAATTAATATCTGTAGTGGTCCGCCTTGAACGGGCCCTGCTTCGAGACGCCGATATAATCTGCCTGAACGTCGGAAAGTTCAGTCAGGCGCACACCAAGCTTCTCGAGATGGAGGCGTGCGACCTTCTCGTCGAGGTGCTTCGGCAGCACGTAAACGTCGTTCTTGTATTCGCCCTGCTTGGTGAAGAGTTCGATCTGGCCCAAAACCTGGTTGGTGAAGGAGGCCGACATGACGAAGGAGGGGTGACCGGTGGCGTTGCCAAGGTTCAGAAGACGGCCTTCGGACAGCAGGATGATGCGGTTGCCCTTCGGGAACTCGATCATGTCGACCTGCGGCTTGATGTTCGTCCACTTCAGGTTACGCAGCGATGCGACCTGAATCTCGTTGTCGAAGTGGCCGATATTGCCGACGATCGCCATGTCCTTCATCTCGCGCATGTGCTCGATGCGGATGACGTCCTTGTTGCCTGTCGTGGTGATGAAGATATCGGCGGAGGAAACAACGTCCTCCAGGCGAACGACTTCGAAACCGTCCATGGCGGCCTGCAGTGCGCAGATCGGGTCGATTTCGGTCACCTTCACGCGGGCGCCGGCGCCCTGCAGCGAAGCGGCCGAACCCTTGCCAACATCGCCGTATCCGCACACCACGGCAACCTTGCCGGCCATCATCACGTCGGTTGCACGGCGAATGCCGTCAACCAGCGATTCTTTGCAACCGTACTTGTTGTCGAACTTGGACTTGGTGACGCTGTCATTGACGTTGATCGCCGGGAAAGGCAGCAGGCCCTTCTTGCTGAGGTCGTAGAGGCGGTGCACGCCGGTCGTCGTTTCTTCGGTGACACCCTTCAGCGCGTCGCGCTGCTTGGTGAACCAGCCGGGCGAAGCCTTGAGGCGCTTGTTGATCTGCGCGAAGAGAATTTCTTCTTCTTCGGAGCCGGGATTGGAGAGCACGTCTTCGCCAGCTTCCGCGCGTGCGCCCAGCAGGATGTACATGGTGGCATCGCCGCCATCGTCGAGGATCATGTTGGAGAGACCGCCGTCGGTCCACTGGAAGATCTTGTCGGTATATTCCCAATATTCCGTCAGGCTCTCACCCTTGACGGCAAAGACCGGAATGCCGGCTGCCGCAATGGCCGCTGCAGCATGGTCCTGGGTCGAGAAGATGTTGCAGGAGGCCCAGCGAATGTCTGCACCGAGTTCCTTCAGCGTCTCGATGAGAACGCCGGTCTGGATCGTCATGTGAAGCGAACCGGAAATGCGGGCGCCCTTCAGCGGCTTGCTTTCACCGAACTCCTTGCGGCAGGACATCAGGCCCGGCATTTCGGTTTCGGCGATGTCCAGTTCCTTGCGGCCGAATGCGGCAAGGTTGATATCGGCGACGATGTAGTCCTTCTCAAGGCTCATGAGATTCTCCAGATCAGAAGCGCCGCACATTGCGGCCCGGCTTTTTACGTAGCAGCGGTTTAGCAGGCCACGAACGATCTGGCAATAATGATATAAAGAAGTCTTTATGTCTTTATATGGCGCCGGCTCAGGCTTCTTCGCCGAACCGGTCGGCGACAAGGGCCTCAAGTGCGGCGAGCGCCTCTTCGGCCTGATTGCCGCTCGCCTCGACATAGACACTGCATCCGGGGCTGGCCGCCAGCATCATGAGACCCATGATCGAGGTGCCGCCGACGGTCATGCCGTCTTTCGAAACCGTGATGGTCGCGTCGAAGCCTTCAACCATCTGAACGAATTTCGCTGATGCCCGGGCATGGAGACCGCGTTTGTTGATGATCGGTAGTTCCCGGGAGAGTGGCGACATGGGCTGACTTCTTATTTGCCGCTTAAAACGCGGCTGGCGACGTTGATATATTTGCGGCCGGCATCGGATGCGTCCTGAAGGGCCTTGTCCATATTGTCTTCGCTGCGAACGCCGGCAAGTTTGATCAGCATCGGCAGGTTAACCCCGGCGATGACTTCGACATTGCCGTTATTCATGACCGAAATCGCAAGATTGGAAGGCGTGCCGCCAAACATGTCCGTCAGGATGATGACGCCATTGCCGTCATTGGCGCGCGCGACAGCGTCGATGATATCCTGCCTGCGCTGATCCATGTCGTCTTCGGGACCGATACAGACCGTCTCGATCAATTTCTGGGGACCGACGACATGCTCCAACGCATGACGAAACTCCTCAGCCAGCTTGCCATGGGTGACAAGCACTAGTCCGATCATGAAATGCTCCCTTGCACACGCACTCTCATTGCCGACTATCGCAACGCGGCAATCCTGTCCATCGGTGGGATTTCATCTTGATGAGGAAAATGCGAATCGCAAGCCTAAAATCGCCCGAATCATCGTCACTTCACATTCGTTTTGAAAAGATTCTGAGCAAGTGCAGCAAATTTTCCATAGGGCGTGAGACTTGAAAGCGGAATACGCAGAAGCGGAAGATGCCCGCCGCACGGCAGCGATAACATCTCGTCATCTTCGGGAAGTCTTGGATTTTCGGGTGAAACAACTGTCGTGACGGCGAAATGTAGCGGCGCGCGCGCAATGCTTTTAAGTGAAACAATGCCGCTGCCGCGTAATTCCAACAGGCCGGCGATAGCTTCCGGCCGTTCGGCGATGATGGCCTCGCCATCGCGATACACGAAAATCTGATCGTCCGCGATCAATGCGGCCGGCAATCCGCACCGTTCCGCCTCCGTCAGGAAGCTGAAGGCGAGTTCGCTTTTGCCGCTGCCCGACGGCCCCGTGAAAAGGATGCCGGTGTTTTGAACAACGATGGCGGTTGCATGCAGGTTGAAGCGTTCAGCGTTCATGGGTTTCGGCCGCCGGCAGCGACAGGGTGAAGCGCGCGCCTGATATCACGCCATATTTGTCGACGACGTTCTCTGCCCGCAGGCTGCCGCCATGGGCTTCCGCGATCTGGCGGCTGATGGAAAGACCAAGACCGGAGTTCTGTCCGAAACCTTCGCTCGCCGGCCGGTCGGTGTAGAAACGCTCAAAAATCCGGTCGATATCTTCGGCCTGAATGCCGGGCCCGTTGTCCTCTACCTGCACGATGCAACGATCCTTGTGACGGGAGAGGCGTACCGTGATGCGGCCGCTTTCTTCGGCAACGAAGGAGCGCGCATTCTCGATGAGGTTGGTGACGATCTGGCCGATACGCAGATCGTGGCCGTTCACCACGAAGGAGGTCTTTGCGCCCGCTTTCCGGTCGACAACATAGTCGATCGTCACGCTTTTCTTCTTGGTGCTTATCTGGCGGGATATATCCACCAGACCCTTCATCAGCACATCAAGATCGAGCGGCGCGGCGTCGGCGCGCGCCAGTTCGGCGTCAAGCCGTGAGGCGTCCGAAATATCGCTGATCAGGCGGTCGAGACGGCGCACATCGTGGAAGATGATCTCGGTCAGGCGCTGTTTGGACTCTTCGGTCTTGGCGCGCGGCAGGGTTTCCACGGCGCTGCGCAGCGAGGTCAGCGGGTTCTTGAGCTCATGGCTGACATCGGCGGCGAAACTTTCGATCGCATCGATACGGTCGTAAAGCGCCGTCGTCATTTCACGCAGCGCAATAGAGAGGTTGCCGATCTCATCCTGGCGCGCCGAGAAATCCGGTATTTCCTCACGGGTTCTCGCCCCGCGGCGCACGCGGATCGCGGCCGCCGACAGCCGCCGCAGCGGCGTGGCGATGGTGGAGGAGAGGAGCAGCGACAGCACGATGTTGACCAGCGTGGCGATGCCAAAGACGCGCATGATGGCGAGGCGCTCGGCATGCACGATCTTGTCGATATCGCCCGCTTGTGTCGAAAGCAGCAGAACGCCGAGCACGGCCCGGAAGCGCTGTACCGGTACGGCCACGGAAACAATCAGCTCACCCTTTTCCGTGACACGCACGACCGCGCCGCGCACGCCGGTCAGCGCGTTCATCACTTCCGGATAGATAGAGCCATCGCCGCCGGGCGCTTCCTTGTATTGCGGCAGGCTGCTCGGCTGCAGCATGCGGTTGAACATGCTGGTGAACCAGTCGCCCCAGGTCTGCGTCTCGGGCGTTACTGGCGGCAGGTCGAAGCGCAGCACCTGACCGCGCGAATAAAGATGGCGGGAGTCGAGCAGCAGATTGGCATCGGCATCGAACAGCCGCGCGCGGGTGCGCGTTGGCGAAATCAGCCGCCGTAGCACCGGCGCCACGCGTTCCGGATTGATGGGGAAACTCAGGTCCTCATCATTGGGGGCAGGGGTAATGCTCTGTCCCGCCTGCAATTCGAGCAGCTTTTCCGGGTTGATGGTGATTGAGTTGGTATCGACAGAGGCGGAAGCGGAAACCGCGCCGGCTATGATTTCGCCCTGCGTCAGCAGGCTTTCCACGCGCGCATCGATCAGCCCCTCGCGGAACTGGTTGAGATAGAGAATGCCGCCGACTAGAACCACCGTCGCGGCGACGTTGAAGAACAGGATGCGGCGCGTGAGGCTGGAAAACACCGCATTGCCGAAAATGCGCCGGATGATCGTCAGCGGATGGATACGATGGCGGCGTTCGCTGCCGCGTTCTTCGGCATCGTCACTGTCCGAGACGGTTTCCGGCGTTTTTTTCAACACGTATTCAAGTCCTTACCACCCCATACCGGGCGGTGCCTTCTGCGTGAGTCGGCTCGTTCAAGCCGCTTCGCGGAAGCGATATCCTACGCCATAAAGCGTTTCAATCATATCGAAGTCGCCATCGACCAGTTTGAACTTCTTGCGAAGACGCTTGATGTGGCTGTCGATGGTGCGGTCGTCCACATAGACCTGCTCGTCATAAGCGGCATCCATCAGCGCGTCGCGGCTTTTCACGACACCTGGACGTTGTGCCAGCGAATGCAGGATGAGGAATTCGGTTACCGTCAGTGTTACCGGTTCGCCCTTCCAGGTGCAGGTATGCCGTTCCTGATCCATGGCGAGCTGCCCGCGCTCGAGTGTGCGCGCCTGTTGGTCTGCCGTCGGCTTCAGAACGTTGCCGGTTGCGGCGGATGCTTCGCGGCTGCTGGCGCGGCGCAGGATGGCTTTGACGCGTTCCACCAGAAGGCGTTGCGAGAACGGCTTGGTGATGAAGTCGTCCGCGCCCATCTTCAGGCCGAACAATTCGTCGATCTCTTCATCCTTCGAGGTGAGGAAGATGACCGGCAGATCCGACTTCTGGCGAAGGCGCCGCAAAAGCTCCATGCCATCCATGCGGGGCATCTTAATATCGAAAATGGCGAGCTGCGGCGGACGGGCGATCAACCCGTCAAGCGCGGAAGCGCCGTCCGTATACGTTTCGACCCGGTAGCCTTCGGCTTCGAGCGCGATCGATACCGAAGTGAGAATATTCCGGTCATCGTCGACAAGCGCGATCGTCTGCATGTAGTTGGTCTCCATCGTCATTTTCTCGTAACTCCCGACATTCACCCAGCCAGGTTGTGCGCCGCGAGCCACTCTCTTGAGTATAAAGGTGGAACAAATTGTGGCAAAGGAAAACTCACCCCAAAATCGCAAGGATAGGACGGGGAGATTTCGTAGAGACGCCGCAGCTGAATTTTAATGCGTCTTCAACCGATTTAAAAAGAAATAAAATCTTTTAAATCGATTAATATATTGAAATTACTAAGTTTTTTAAACTTCGGCTCTTGCGTTTCCAAGAGGTGCCACGTATTTTCCGTGAAAATTTCAACGGCCTTATCGTCATTAACAAGGAACGCGTCATGACCGAGATTGGGGTTCATAATCCTGCCAACGGAGTTGCAGAACTCGGATTGGGCAAGGCTTCCCGCGTCTTTTATAACCTCAATGAGAGCGAACTATACGAAGAGGCAATCCGCAACGGCGAGGCCGAGCTGACCATCGATGGTGCGCTGCGCGCCGTCACCGGCCAGCACACGGGCCGTTCTCCGAAGGACAAATTCGTCGTGCGCGACGCGTCCACCGAGAACACCATCTGGTGGGACAACAACAAGCCGCTGTCGCCGGAAAACTTCGAGTTGTTGCGCCAGGACATGTTGGCCCATGCCGCCGGAAAGACGCTCTATGTTCAGGACCTGATCGGCGGCGCCGATGAGGAAAATGCGTTGCCGACACGCGTCGTCACCGAGCTCGCCTGGCATTCGCTGTTCATCCGCAATCTGCTGATCCGTCCGAAGCAGGAAAAACTGGCGGGCTTCAAGCAGAAGCTCACCATCATCAACCTGCCGAGCTTCAAGGCAGATCCGGCCCGTCATGGTGTCCGTTCGGAAACAGTCATCGCCTGCGATCTGACCAACGGCCTCGTTCTCATCGGCGGCACGTCTTATGCCGGTGAAAACAAGAAATCGGTCTTCACGGTGCTGAACTACCTGCTGCCGGCCAAGGGTGTCATGCCCATGCATTGCTCGGCCAATGTCGGTCCGCAGGGTGATTCTGCCGTTTTCTTCGGCCTCTCCGGCACCGGCAAGACCACGCTGTCGGCTGATCCGTCGCGCACGCTGATCGGCGATGACGAACATGGCTGGGGCGAACACGGCATCTTCAATTTCGAAGGCGGCTGCTATGCCAAGGCGATCAAGCTTTCGGCGGAAGCCGAGCCGGAAATTTACGCCGCTACCCGCCGTTTCGGCACGGTTCTCGAGAACGTCGTGCTGGACGAAAACCGCGTTCCTGATTTCAACGACAATTCGCTGACGGAAAACACCCGCAGCGCCTATCCGCTGCACTTCATTCCGAATGCATCGGAGACGGGCATTGCCGGCCACCCGAAGACGATCATCATGCTGACGGCTGACGCCTTCGGCGTTCTGCCGCCGATTGCCCGGCTGACACCGGAGCAGGCCATGTACCACTTCCTCTCCGGTTACACCGCCAAGGTCGCCGGCACGGAAAAGGGCGTGACCGAGCCGGAAGCGACATTCTCTACCTGCTTTGGCGCCCCCTTCATGCCGCGCCATCCGGCCGAATATGGCAACCTGCTGCGTGAGCTGATCGGCAAGCACGGTGTGGATTGCTGGCTGGTCAATACCGGCTGGACCGGCGGCGCTTACGGCATTGGCAAGCGTATGCCCATCAAGGCCACCCGCGCGCTTCTGACCGCCGCTCTCACTGGAGATCTGAAGAACGCACAGTTCCGCACCGATGCGAATTTCGGCTTCGCCGTCCCTCAGTCGCTTGAGGGTGTCGACAGCGCGATCCTCGATCCGCGTTCCACCTGGGCCGATGGCGCAGCTTATGACGCGCAAGCGAAGAAGCTGGTGTCGATGTTCGTCACGAACTTCACCAAGTTCGAAGACCACGTCGACAGCAAGGTTCGTGACGCAGCGCCGGGCCTTTTGCTCGCGGCAGAATGAATAAGCCTCGTTTATGAGGAGGAAGGGAACCCGGCCCAAGTGCCGGGTTCCTTTTTGCCGGGTTCTTTCGTTTTGTCCTTGTTTTCATTTTTCACGATCTGTGGCATCACCGGCGCGGAGAGAAAACATGGCCAGCGACCCGCTTCACATCAATAACCGCATCACTATTGCCGGCTGGGAGCTGACGGAGCAATTCGTGCTGGCCGGCGGGCCGGGCGGCCAGAACGTCAACAAGGTTTCGACAGCGGTTCAGCTATTTTTCGACATTGCGAATTCACCCTCCCTTCCGGAAAGGGTGAAGGTCAATGCGTTGCGGCTCGGTGGCAGGCGCGTATCAAAAGAAGGCGTGCTGATGATCGAAGCGAGCCGGTTTCGCAGCCAGGAGCGCAATCGTGAGGATGCGCGCGAGCGCCTGAAGGAACTGATCCTCGAAGCCGCCGCCCCCCCGCCGCCGGTGCGCAAGGCCACCAAACCCACCAAGGGCTCCGTCGAGCGCCGCCTCAAGGCGAAGTCCGGTCGCTCCGATATCAAGAAGATGCGCGGCAAACCTTCGGGCGAATAGGCGACGATCAGACGACGAATCTTTCGCCCTTGTCATAGAGCTTCAAATATCGTCTGGTAAGCCTCCCTACAACCAAGGAGGGTGCTATGGGTCTGTTCAATTTCATCAAGGAAGCGGGAAAGAAGCTTGGTATCGGCGGTGACGACGCCCCTGATGTCGAAGCGGTGAAGAAGGAACTCGCTTCCCACGATCTCGGCACGGACAAGGTTCAGGTCGAGGTTGTGGATGACAAGGTCGTCCTCAAGGGCGAAGTGGCCGATCAGTCGATTTTCGAAAAAGCAGTCATCGCGGTCGGCAACACGCTCGGCATTTCCAAGGTCGAGGCCGGCGAGCTGACTGTGGCCGAAGCGCCGGCAAAGGAACCCGTCTTCTACACCGTCAAGAAGGGTGACAACCTCTGGAAGATTGCGGAAGCCCAATATGGCAAGGCCAATGGTGCGAAGAACAATATCATCTTCGAAGCCAACAAGCCGATGCTGACCCATCCCGACAAGATTTACCCCGGCCAGGTGCTGCGCATTCCAGACCTTGCCTGATAACGCCTTGTAATCGCTGCGACAGAGATGCCGCCTTCGCGGCATCTTTCACAATTTGCGAAGCGCGACCGTGTCGATCAGGTGGTTTTTGCCCTTGCGCAAAATAAGGTCGGCGCGCGGGCGGGTCGGCACGATGTTCTGCCGCAGGTTCTTCAGGTTGATGTTCTGCCAGAGGCCTTCAGCAATGCTGAGCGCCGCTTCTTCGCTGATCGAGGCATAACGGTTGAAGAATGAATTAGGATCGCGGAAGGCGGTTTTTCTCAGATTCATGAACCGGTTCACATACCAGTTGTGAATAAGGCCTTCATCAGCGTCGATATAGATCGAGAAATCGAAGAAGTCGGAAACGATCGGCACGATCCTCCCGCCTGCCGGCAGGTCGCGCGATTGCAGCACGTTGATGCCTTCGAAGATGAGAATATCCGGCTGGTCGATGACAGTGAACTCGTTCGGCAGAACGTCATAGGTCAGGTGCGAATAACGCGGCGCCTTGACATTGGGCTGGCCCGCCTTGATGGCCGACAGGAAACGCAGGAGCGCGCCGATATCGTAGCTCTCCGGGAAGCCTTTGCGCTCCATCAGATTCTCGCGCCGCAATACCTCGTTCGGATAGAGAAATCCGTCAGTGGTGATGAGGTCGACCTTGGGACTGGAAGGCCAGCGCGCCAGAAGCTCTTTCAGAATACGTGCCGTCGTGGATTTGCCAACGGCAACGGAGCCGGCGATGCCGATGACGAAGGGCGTCTTGTTGACGTCAGCCATGTTGAGGAAGCGGTTGCGTTGCTCGAACAACAGCTGCGATGCTTCCACATGGGAAGACAGCAGGCGCGACAGAGACAGGTAGATGCGCCGCACCTCATCCAGATCGATCGGATCATCCAGCGAACGCAGCCGTTTGACCTCGTCGGCAGAAAGCGTCAATGGCGTGTCGGCACGAAACTTCGACCATTCTTCCGAACTGAAGAAGTGGTAGGGCGAATATTCATCCGGTCGGAAATGATCGAGTGTGCTCGGCATGCCTCTCTCCCCGCTGCCTGCCTCGATCTTCATGATGTCGGCCTCGCTGCCTTTTCCGCAAGACCGGTTTGCCCGGTCCTGCGCTCCAGCTCGGCGAAAACCTCATTCAGCGGGATGTCGGCGATCTTCAAAACCACCAGCAGATGGTAAAGCAGGTCCGCCGCTTCGTTCTTCAGCCCGTCGCGGTCTTTTGCGATGGCCGCAATGACGGCTTCCACGGCTTCTTCGCCGAGTTTCTTCGCCGCACGCTCCTGGCCGGCCGCAACCAGCTTGGCCGTCCAGGATTCGTCAGGAGAGGCAGCGGCGCGGGTTGCGACGATGCGCTCCAGATCGGAAAGGGAAAATGCGCTCATGGGGGAATCCTGCAATCAGTCGAGACGCATGGCGATGCCATGCTCGGCCATGTAGTTCTTGGCTTCACCGATCGAATAAGTGCCGAAGTGGAAGATCGAAGCGGCAAGCACCGCAGTCGCATGGCCATCCCGAACCCCTGCCACCAGATCGTCCAGTGTGCCGACGCCCCCCGAAGCGATGACGGGGACTCGAACCTGATCGGCAATGCTGCGCGTCAGGCCGATATCGTAACCGCTCTTTGTGCCGTCGCGGTCCATCGATGTGACGAGCAATTCGCCAGCGCCGCGTTCGACCATCCTGATGGCGAATTCCACGGCGTCGATACCCGTCGGCTGGCGGCCGCCATGGGTGAAGATTTCCCAGCGGCCTTCTTCTCCATCCTTCGAAACCCGCTTGGCGTCGATGGAAACGACGATGCACTGGTTGCCGAACTTGTCGGCCGCCTGCGCCACGAAGTCGGGATCCTTGACCGCTGCGGAATTGATCGAAACCTTGTCGGCCCCGCACAGAAGCAGCTTGCGGATGTCGGCGACGGCGCGAACGCCGCCACCGACGGTCAGTGGCATGAAGCAATGATCGGCCGTGCGCGAAACCACATCGAATATCGTGTCGCGATTATCCGAAGAGGCGGTAATGTCCAGGAAGCAGAGTTCGTCCGCGCCTGCCGCATCATAGGCTTTCGCCGCCTCGACCGGGTCGCCGGCGTCGATCAGATCGACGAAGTTCACGCCCTTGACGACACGGCCGTCTTTCACATCCAGGCAGGGAATAACGCGGGCTTTTAGGGTCATACGCGTACCTCCCTTGCGGCCTTGATGAGGGCGAGCGCCTCCGCCGGATCGATACGGCCGTCATAAAGCGCGCGGCCGGAAATCGCGCCTTCGAGCTTTGCCGCATCCGGCTGCAACATGCGCTTGATGTCGTCGATGGAGGCAAGACCACCGGACGCGATGACCGGGATGGAGACGGCGTCGGCCAGTTCCAGCGTCGAGGCCCAATTTATACCGGCCAGAATGCCGTCACGATCGATATCGGTGTAGATGATGGCCGCGACGCCGGCACCTTCGAAACGTTTGGCAAGCTCGATCACGCCGAGTTCGGAGGCTTCCGCCCAGCCTTCCACCGCAACCTTGCCGCCCTTGGCATCGATACCGACGGCGACCTGGTCGGGAAAACGCTTGCAGGCTTCAATGACCAGAACCGGATCGCGCACCGCCACGGTGCCGAGAATGACGCGAGCAAGCCCACGGCTCAGCCAGGCCTCGATATGATCGAGCGTGCGGATGCCGCCGCCCAGCTGCACCGGGTTTTTCGTCGCCTTCAGAATGGCATCAACCGCCGCGCCATTGACCGTCTGGCCGGCGAACGCACCGTTGAGATCAACGACATGCAGCCATTCAAAGCCTTGATCCTCGAAAGCTTTCGCCTGTGCGCCGGGGTCGGTATTATAGACGGTGGCCTGGTCCATATCGCCGAGTTTCAGGCGAACGCACTGGCCGTCTTTAAGGTCGATTGCGGGAAAAAGAATCATGTCAGGGCTTCCAGCGCAGGAAATTGGAAATCAGGGCAAGGCCGAGCGTCTGGCTTTTTTCCGGGTGGAACTGCGCGCCGGCCATATTGTCGCGACCGACGAAAGCCGTCATCGCGCCACCGTAATTTGTGGTGGCGATGACATCCGTCGAGTGCTTGGCCGCCAGATGATAGGAATGCACGAAATAGGCGTGCAAGCCATCCGCGCCGGTCTTGATGCCGTCGAACAGGGGGTGGGCGTGGCGGATTTCCAGCGTGTTCCAGCCGATCTGCGGAATCTTCAGGTTCTTATCGGCAGGCGTCATTTCCACGACGTCACCCTCGATCCAGCCGAGCCCGGTGCTAACAGTCTTTTCCAGCCCGCGGGATGACATGAGCTGCATTCCGACGCAGATGCCGAGGAAGGGATGCGCCTTTTTCTCGACGGCTTCAAGGAGCGCCTCATGCATTCCGGGAACGGCATCCAGACCGGCGCGGCAGTCGGCATAAGCACCGACACCAGGCAGCACGATGCGGTCCGCCGAGGCGACGTGATCCGGCTTGTCGGTCAAATCGATGGTTGCGTTGATGCCGGCTTCACGCGCGGCACGCTCGAAAGCTTTGGTGGCCGAACGCAGGTTGCCCGAGCCGTAGTCGATGATCGCGACACGCATGTCAGCGCCTTCCATTCAAGTCGAAAAGAAACGATCCGGCGGGATCGTTGACGAAGTTTTTGCCGCCGCTCTTTTGCGGCGAAGGGGTCCAGACCGGGTGCGACAGCTGTTCTTCCGCGTCAGCGTTTTCGGAGAGACCGGAGAAATATATGTCTTCGGCGCTCGAAAGATCAGGGGCGGAAACGACTGACTTCAGCGTCCAACCTTTGCGGATCAGGTGCCGGACGAGAAAATTGCGTCCCTCCAGCGCTGTTATGAGCCCAATCGTGAAACCAACAAGAATTCCGGCAGGTTCGAATCCGGCTAACATCGAGACTTGTCCGGCCGCAACGAGTGCGATGACAACGATAGCCGTCCCCAGCCACAGCCGGTTGATCGCAAGCCATAACCATGGCGCAAAGAGAGCCAGCCAGACGAAACGATCGGCAATGAATCGGGTCGTCTTGTGGTCCCTGTCCGGCCCGTTGGGGGCTTCCAGAACGAGATAGCTTGTCATGGGCTTCCTGACAGCTTTGGCGTCAGGCCAGCATGCCCTTTGTTGAGGGAACGCGGCCTGCCTGCCGGGGGTCGATCTCGGTTGCCGTGCGAAGAACGCGGGCAACGGCCTTGAAGCATGTTTCGGCGATATGATGGTTGTTGGCGCCGTAATGGTTCAGGATATGCAGCGTGATGCCGGCATTCTGGGCGAGCGCCTGAAAGAATTCGCGCACCAGTTCCGTGTCGAAGGTGCCGATCTTTGGCGCGGAAAAATTGACGTTCCAGACGAGGAACGGCCGGCCGGAAATATCGACGGCGGCCTTGGTCATCGTCTCGTCCATGGCAAGGTCGAGCGAGGCGTAGCGGGTAATACCGCGCCGCTCGCCAAGCGCCTTCGCGATCGCCTGGCCAATGGCGATGCCAGTATCTTCCACGGTGTGATGATCATCGATGTGCAGGTCGCCCTGAACCTCGATCTCCATGTCGATCAGCGAATGGCGGCTCAGCTGGTCCAGCATATGGTCGAAAAATCCCACGCCGGTGGAAATTTTCGATTTGCCGGTGCCGTCGATATCCACACGCACCGAAACCGAAGTTTCGTTGGTCTTGCGGATAATCTCGCCTTTACGTTCTGCCATTTTGGCCGCTCCGTGAAAATGTCGCCGTTCCTTATCAGCACGGGACACAAATATCCAGTTGTTCCATCGTATTGGCTGACCTGCGGAAAACCCGGTGTGATCCCGATGATTGCAATCGCAAAAACCAGACTTACATAGAACCCGAAAAGGGCCGCAACCCGGCCCGTTAACTCCAGGCCCGGCAGGGCAGACAGGTGTTTGATGACAACAATCATTACAGTCAGAAAGGGCGGCAAGGTCGTCATGGCTGGCGACGGGCAGGTGAGCCTCGGCCAGACCGTCATGAAGGGCAACGCCCGCAAGGTTCGCCGCATCGGCAAGGGTGAAGTGATTGCCGGTTTCGCAGGCGCGACGGCCGATGCTTTTACTTTGCTTGACCGCCTCGAGAAGAAACTCGAGCAATATCCCGGCCAGCTCATGCGCGCCGCCGTGGAACTCGCAAAAGACTGGCGCACGGATAAATATCTGCGCAATCTCGAAGCGATGATGCTGGTCGCCGATAAATCCACCACGCTTGCCATTACCGGCAATGGCGATGTGCTGGAGCCCGAGCACGGCGCAATCGCCATCGGTTCCGGGGGCAATTATGCTTTCGCTGCCGCCCGCGCCATGATGGATACCGACAAGTCGGCCGAAGACGTGGCCCGGCAGGCGCTCGATATCGCCGCCGATATCTGCGTTTATACCAATCACAATCTCGTCGTGGAAACGCTCGACGCCGAGTAAGCGTATTTCTCACCAATGGGTCCTGTGGGCCGGGCCGAATGGCCGGCCGGAACAGGAAAGCCGAGAGGACAGAATGACCACTTTTTCTCCCCGGGAAATCGTCTCGGAACTGGACCGCCACATCATCGGTCAGCACGATGCAAAACGGGCGGTCGCGATTGCGCTGCGCAATCGCTGGCGTCGCCAGCAGCTCGATGAGAGCCTGCGCGACGAAGTCATGCCGAAAAATATTCTCATGATCGGGCCGACCGGTGTCGGCAAGACGGAAATCTCGCGCCGCCTCGCCAAGTTGGCCGGCGCGCCTTTCATCAAGGTTGAAGCCACCAAGTTCACCGAAGTCGGTTATGTGGGCCGCGATGTCGAGCAGATCATTCGTGACCTTGTAGAGATTGGTATCGGCCTCGTGCGCGAAAAGAAGCGCGCCGAAGTGCAGGCCAAGGCGCATCAGAGCGCGGAAGAGCGCGTGCTCGACGCGTTGGTCGGCTCAACCGCGTCACCAGGCACGCGCGAGAGCTTCCGCAAGAAGCTGCGCGATGGTGAATTGGACGACAAGGAAATTGACATCGAGGTGGCCGATAGCGGATCGGGCATGCCCGGTTTCGAAATCCCGGGCATGCCGGGCGCCAATATTGGCGTGCTCAACTTGTCGGAAATGTTCGGCAAGGCCATGGGCGGACGCACCAAGAAGGTGCGCACGACGGTGTCGAAATCCTATGCCGACCTTATCCGCGACGAATCCGACAAGCTGCTGGACAATGAGATGATCCAGCGCGAAGCGGTCAAGTCGGTGGAAAATGACGGCATCGTCTTCCTTGACGAGATCGACAAGATTGCGGCCCGCGATGGCGGCATGGGCGCCGGCGTCTCGCGCGAAGGCGTGCAGCGCGACCTGCTGCCGCTCGTCGAAGGCACGACGGTTTCGACCAAATATGGGCCGGTCAAGACCGACCATATCCTGTTCATCGCATCGGGCGCCTTCCATGTGGCGAAGCCGTCGGATCTCCTGCCTGAGCTTCAGGGCCGCCTGCCGATCCGCGTTGAGCTGAAGCCACTGACGAGGGAAGATTTCCGCCGTATCCTGACGGAGACGGAAGCAAGCCTCATCCGCCAGTACAAGGCGCTGATGGCGACGGAAGAACTGGATCTCGACTTCACCGACGACGCCATCGATGCTCTGGCTGATGTGGCCGTTCATCTCAACTCGTCGGTCGAAAATATCGGTGCCCGCCGTCTGCAGACGGTAATGGAGCGTGTTTTGGACGAAATTTCCTTCAACGCGCCGGATCGTGGCGGTTCCGCCGTCAAGATCGACCAGGAATATGTCCGTAAACATGTCGGCGACCTCGCCGCCGATACGGACCTCTCGCGCTATATTCTCTGAAGACTTCAGGGATCGAGGAAAGAAGAGTGCGGCCATATTTGCCGCACTCTTTTATTTTATCTGCCTCATCTCGCATTCAGCCCGCATTTTGTTTATGGGAAGGGCTGCATTCCGATTGGAACCGTTTTAGTGGAATGATCAGGTTTTCCAGCACCTTTCGCTGGCAGAAGCCGCAGGCTTGAGAAAAGGCATTCGCTCGTGCGCAAAACTCTTCTGGCATTTGCCGCTGCTTTGACGTTCACCGTCACCGCGTCTTCTTATGTGGAGGCCGCAACGGTCGTGCCGCCGGGCAATCGCAATGCCGAGCAACCGGGCGTTCCCGGTGCTTCCGCAAAAAGAACCAAGGCGTCCAACACGTCTTTTGAGCGCAAATACCAGAAGGTCATCGATCTTTTGTCTTCTGACAAGGCGCTGATCGCCAAGATCAAGTCGACGGCCGGGCGTTACGGGATTGATCCGATCCATATGATCGGCGCGATCGTTGGCGAACACACTTATAATGTCGATGCCTATGACCGGCTGCAGTCTTATTACGTCAAGGCAGCTTCTTACGCGGGTAGCAGCTTCCGTTTCGGCTATAAGGATGAAACGATTGCGCAGTTTCTGACGCATTCGCAATTTTCCAAATGCCAGTCGAAGAAGGATTCTTACAGTCTCTGGAACTGCCGGGAAGATGTATGGGATGACAGTTTCCGCGGCAAGACCGTCGATGGCGTGACCTATCCGAACAACCGTTTCAGTGCTGTGTTCTTCCAGCCCTTTTATGCCGGCCAGACCTTCGGCCTCGGCCAAATAAATCCGCTGACGGCGCTGATGCTGTCCGACATGGTGGCGAGAACGTCGGGTTATGAGAAGCTGGACGAGAACGACGCCACCGCGGTCTACACCGCCATCATGGACCCCGACCGCTCGCTGGCTTTCATGGCGGCCTCTATCCGCAGATCGATCGATGATTACCGGTCGATTGCCGATATGGACATTTCGAAGAATCCGGGCGTGACCTCCACGCTTTATAATGTCGGTGGGTCGCAACAGCGCGCTGCCATTCTGGCCCAAAAGAACCGCCAGCGCGCCGCAGGCGGGGAACAGCCACTGTTGCCGGAGGAAAATTATTACGGCTGGCTGGTGAATGACCGCATCAAGGATCTCCAGGCGCTTTTGTAGAAAACGGCGACTATCGGCTGCATTGTTTCCAAAAAGGAAATAATATTTGGCTGGCTGCCGCAATTGACGAGCGCCCGCCTCCGCGTCCAATCTGTGTTTCCAGAATAGAGGAGGCGCATGTGAGCCGCACGAATAAATTCGGCCTTTCCATCGATGACAGGCTTTATGCCTTTTTGACTGAAGATGTCCTGCCGGGCACGGGTCTAAACAGCGAGGCGTTCTTCGAAGGCTTTTCGGCCATTGTTCACGAGCTTTCTCCGAAGAACCGTGAACTGCTCGCCAAGCGCGATGCGTTGCAGGAAAAAATCGACGGCTGGTACCGAGAGAACGGTGCCCCCTCGGATTTCGATGTATACGAGGCATTCCTGAGGGAAATCGGATACCTTTTGCCGGAAGGTCCTGATTTCAAGGTGGAAACCAGCAACGTCGATCCGGAAATTGCTGCCGTCGCCGGTCCGCAGCTCGTTGTTCCCGTCATGAATGCCCGTTATGCGCTGAACGCCGCCAATGCCCGTTGGGGTTCGCTTTACGATGCACTTTACGGCACGGATGCCATTTCCGATGCCGATGGTGCCGAGAAGGGCAGGGCCTATAACCCGAAGCGCGGTGAAAAGGTCATCGCCTGGGCGCGCAACTTCCTCGATGAAACCGCTCCGCTTTTGAGCGGCAGCTGGTCTGATGTCATCGGTTTCGAGATCGTCGATGGGCTGCTGCAGCTTGTTGCCAGCAATGGCGGGACCGGTCTCAAGGACGAAACGCAATTCAAGGGTTTCACCGGGGAAGCGGCAAAGCCCGCGACGATCCTGCTCGGCAAGAACGGTCTGCATACCGAAATCGTGATCGATCCCTCGACCGAAATCGGCAAGGGCGACAGGGCGGGCATCTCTGATGTCATTCTTGAATCCGCCCTGACGACCATCATGGATTGCGAAGATTCGGTTGCCGCCGTCGATGCCGAGGACAAGGTTCTGGTCTACGGTAACTGGCTCGGCCTGATGCGTGGAGACCTGACGGAAGAGGTCTCGAAGGGTGGCCACACTTTCACACGCCGCCTCAACCCGGATCGCTATTATACAGCGCCCAATGGCTCCGCGCTGACGCTGCCGGGCCGGTCGCTGATGCTGGTGCGCAATGTCGGTCATCTCATGACCAATCCGGCAATCCTTGACCGGGATGGGCGTGAAGTACCCGAGGGCATCATGGATGCCGTCGTCACGGCGCTCATTGCACTCTATGACGTCGGCCCTTCCGGGCGACGCCAGAATTCTCGGGCCGGCTCCATGTATGTGGTGAAGCCGAAGATGCATGGGCCGGAAGAAGTGGCCTTCGCCAACGAGATTTTCACGCGGGTCGAAGAGCTTGTCGGCATGCAGCCAAACACCATGAAGATGGGCATCATGGATGAGGAGCGCCGCACCACTGTTAACCTCAAGGAAAGCATTCGCGCAGCGAAGGATCGTGTGGTCTTCATCAATACAGGCTTCCTCGACCGTACCGGCGACGAAATCCATACCTCCATGGAAGCGGGTCCGATGATCCGCAAGGGCGACATGAAGCAGGCCGCCTGGATCGCCGCTTATGAAAACTGGAACGTCGATATCGGGCTAGAATGCGGTCTTTCCGGCCATGCGCAGATCGGCAAAGGCATGTGGGCCATGCCCGACCTGATGGCGGCGATGTTGGAGCAGAAGATTGCGCATCCGAAGGCCGGCGCCAACACCGCATGGGTGCCGTCGCCGACCGCTGCGACGCTGCATGCCACGCATTATCACAAGGTCGATGTCGCCGCTGTTCAGCAAGAGCTGAAAAGCCGCGGCCGTGCGAAGCTTTCCGACATTCTGTCAGTGCCGGTTGCGCCGCGTCCCAACTGGACGCCGGAAGAAATCCAGCGTGAACTCGACAACAATGCGCAGGGTATTCTAGGCTATGTCGTGCGCTGGGTCGATCAGGGTGTCGGATGCTCCAAGGTACCAGACATCAACAATATCGGTCTGATGGAGGATCGCGCGACGCTTCGCATTTCAGCGCAGCACATGGCGAACTGGCTGCGCCACGGCGTCGTGACAGAGGCGCAGATCGTCGAGACCATGAAGCGCATGGCGGCTGTGGTCGACGCGCAGAATGCAGGCGATCCGGCCTATCTGCCGATGGCGTCTGACTTTGAAGGATCGGTAGCCTTTCAGGCTGCTGTCGAACTGGTGTTGAAGGGCCGGGAGCAACCGAACGGCTACACTGAACCGGTCCTGCACCGCCGCCGCCTCGAGCTGAAGGCAAAGCAGGCGGCGTAATCTCCGCCCTTTTCACCAGTAAAAAAGCCGCCGGGACGTTTCCCGGCGGCTTTTTCTTGATCTGCTGTTGCGGCCCTTACTGGATCACGACGACCTTGGTGCTGCGGCCTGGGCGGACGCGGCTGTAAAGATCGATCACATCCTGGTTGATCATGCGGATGCAGCCGGAAGAAGCGGCGGTGCCGATCGAGGCCCATTCGGGCGAACCGTGGATACGGAACAGCGTATCCTGTCCCTTTTCGTTAAAGAGATACATGGCGCGCGCGCCGAGCGGGTTGGAAAGGCCGGGGCCCATGCCGGCCTCGACATATTTCGCCACTTCCGGCTTGCGGTCTGCCATTTCCTTTGGCGGATGCCACATCGGCCATTCCTGCTTCCAGGCCACATAGGCTTCACCGGCCCAGGCGAAACCAGCCTTGCCGACGCCGATGCCGTAACGCACGGCGCGGTTGCCGGAGAGGATATAATAAAGGAAACGATCGCGCGTATTGACGATGATCGTGCCGGGACGCTCGTTGGTCTGGAACTCGACGATCTGGCGACGGTACTTCTCATTCACACGGTTGATCGGAATGGCCGGCAGCGCATAGCCCGCATCGGTCACCGGACCATAAACATCATTGAAGATCTGCACCGTCTCGACTTTCGCCGGAACGGGATCAGCAACCGGTACGGAGGCTGCGATCTTGCCTGATGTTGGAGTGGCGGATTGGGAGGTAGTTTCGGCGCAGCCGGCCAGTGCCAGTGCTGCCGTCAGACCGAGTATGGTCAATGGGGTACGGATGCGCATGTCGTTCTCGCGGAAAATTCGCCAAATTGTGCGAAGGAGTAGGCTTAATAGGATAAATCGGTTATTTTCCATTCAGCCGCTCTTGGCAAGCCGTTGTGCAGCCGCGAAACGGCACCGCATTTAAAATTGCCGGTTGATTGCCTTTTTTGCAACAATAGGCCAAACGCTTCAGCAGCCTTTATCCATGACTATTCTTTCCGTTACCAACAATAATCCGTTAATCGACGGCCGCCAGTCGGACAAGGCGATGCTGGTGCGCCGCGGCGTGCAGGTGCTCTTGCACGAAATGCGCCACTCGGTCTTGCCGGAACTGCCGCTTGCAAGCGGGCGAAGGGCAGATCTCATCAGCCTGTCGGTCAAGGGTGAAATCTGGATCATCGAGATCAAATCCTCGATCGAGGATTTCCGCGTCGATCGCAAATGGCCGGAATACCGCCTGCATTGCGATCGATTGTTTTTTGCCACCCATCCGGAAGTTCCAACCGATATATTCCCGGAGGAATGCGGATTGATACTGTCGGATGGGTATGGCGCTCACATGCTTCGCGACGCGCCGGAACATAAATTGCCGCCGGCGACCCGCAAATCTGTCATGCTGGATTTTTCCAGAACCGCTGCGACCCGGCTTATGCTGGCGGAATGGACCACCGGGCGCAGCTTTGGCGAATAGGCGCTTATTTGGGCGCGCGCTTCGCGAGAATACGCTGCAGCGTCCTTCGGTGCATGTTCAGTCGCCGCGCCGTTTCCGAGACGTTGCGCTCGCACATTTCATAAACGCGCTGAATGTGCTCCCACCGAACCCGGTCGGCTGACATCGGGTTTTCGGGCACTTCCGTCTTTTCACCCTTGCGCTGCGTCAGGGCGTTGAACACGTCGTCGGCATCGGCAGGCTTGGCCAGATAGTCCAGCGCCCCCAGCTTTACGGCGGTAACAGCGGTGGCGATATTGCCGTAGCCGGTCAGAACGACGATCTGCGTGTCGTCGCGGTTCTGCCTGATGGCTTCGATCACCTCCAGCCCGTTGCCATCCGCAAGCCGCAGATCGACAACCGCATATTTCGGCGGCGCAGCCTTGGAACGCGCGATGCCTTCGCTCACGGTCTCGGCAGTGTCGACAATAAAGCCACGTGTCTCCATGGCCCGGGCAAGCCGCCGCAGGAAAGGGCCATCGTCATCAACGATCAGCAGAGATTTGTCAGGTCCGATAGGATCGATATCGTCCGCCGGCGCGCTTTTGGATGAGGTCTGGTCTTCTGTCTTCATGTCTCCGGCCTTCCGGCAACGTCATCGGCTTATCTTGTTCTTATTGCCGCTTCAGCGTGAATGGTAAAGTCAACGGCTTCTTTTATCCTCCATGAGCGCCCGAGGCCAGACGATTGTGACCCGCGCGCCGGTTCCGGTTGTGCCGCGATTTTCGAACGCGACGGTGGCGCCGGAGCGCTCCAGCAAGGTCTTGGCGATAAAGAGCCCGAGCCCGAGCCCACCTGCACGTGTGTCATTGTGACGTTCGGTCACATAGGGCTCGCCGATACGGGCAAGCACGTCATGGGCATAACCTGGCCCATCGTCTTCAATGATGACTGCAACGTTCTGATGATCGTAATCCACCGTTACGGTGACTTTTTCGCGCGCATAATCCACGCCATTTTCAATGAGGTTGCCAAGGCCGTAGATGATGCCGGCATTGCGGATTCCGACCGGCTCGTCGGCGCGATTGTTCTTTTCAACCAGTTCCAGACGAATGCCGAATTCGCGATGCGGCGCCATTACCTCCTCGATCAGCGATGAAAGCGGCAGGCGGCGCATGTGCTCCTCATTGTCGGCGGACAGGGAGGTGAGACGACGCAGAATGTCGCGGCATCTTTCGCTCTGGCTGCGCAGCAGCGCTATGTCCTCGCCATATTTCTCATCATCCCCAAGTTCCCGCTCCATCTCCTTGGCGACGACGCTGATGGTCGCAAGGGGCGTACCCAGCTCGTGCGCTGCGGCGGCCGCCAGGCCGTCGAGCTGTGAAAGATGTTTTTCCCGTTCCAGCACCAGTTCGGTCGCAGCCAGCGCATCCGCGAGCTGATTGGCTTCGTGGGAAACGCGATAGGCATAAAAAGCTGCGAAAGACGTGGTGGCAATGATCGCCACCCAGGTGCCGACATGCAGCAGAAGCTGGATCGGCAAGACCTCACCCGGATACCAGGGAACCGGAAAGGGCGAAAAGGCGATCGCCGTCGAGCAGATGACGGCAAAGCCGAGGAGAATGAGGGAATGCCGCAACGGTTGGGAGGCAAAGGCAATGATGACCTGCACGCAGATCAGCGGCGCGAAAGGATTGGAAAGTCCGCCTGTGATATAGATCAGCGCCGTCAATTGCAAAAGGTCAAAGGCCAGCAGCAATGTCGCTTCCCACGGCTCCAGCCGGTAGGTGGAGGGAAAACGGGCGGTGAGAAAAAGGTTGGCGAGCGCCAGCGCCGCGATCAAAAGGCCGCAGGCCAAAAGTGGCAGCGGAAAATTCAGCCCGAAGGCGACAAGCAGGATCGTCGCCGTCTGTCCCGCAACCGCCAGCCAGCGAAGCCACACAATGGTCTGCAACCTTATCCTGCGGCTGGCGCGGCCAAGCCTGGTGGTTTCGATCGGATGGCCAGCCACCTTCGTCTCCTTTACCCTTGTCATCATCACGTTCCGCGCGGTTTCGCACGGCTGGTCGGCAGGGCATCGGCGGGATCCTCCGGCCACGGATGACGCGGATAGCGACCACGCATATCTGCCCGCACGTCCTTCCACGATCCCGCCCAGAAGCCGGGAAGATCACGCGTCGTCTGTATCGGCCTGTGCGCCGGCGACGTCAATTCCAGGAGCAGCGGCAACCGCCCCTGCGCAATGGCCGGGTGCGCCTTCAGCCCGAAAAGCTCCTGCACGCGAATGGAAAGCGTCGGCTCGCTGGCGTCATAGCGGATGGGATGCCGCTGGCCCGTCGGCGCTTCGAAATGGGTCGGCGCCAGCCTGCCGAGATCTCGGGCGACCTCATGTGGCACCAGGGACAGAATCCCTTCGGAAAGACTGCCGGGCCGGATGTCCTGAAGGCTCCGGACGCCATGCTGAAAAGGGATGAACCATTCGTCCAGCCGCGAAAGCAACGCCTCGTCGCTGACATCCGGCCAGGGCTCTCCGATGCTGGCATTCAGAAATCCGATCCGATCGCGCAATTGCGCGGTCTCTTTCGAAAAAGGAAGTATGCCGATGCCGAAATCCCGAACGCCGTTGGCGAGCGCTTGCGCTGCCTGCTCACCGTCGGGACGGGGCAGGGGCGTTTCGTCCAGAATGATGGCGCCCAGACGCACTACCCGACGCGCCCGCGCCTGTCCGCTCGCCTTGTCGAACAGCAGCTGATCCTGCTGAACGATAAGATGTGGCATACGCTCTTCTATATCGGCCCTGTCGATGCCGGCCGCCGCAAGGATGCGCGGCTGCGCGGCTCGTCCCGTAATGTCAGCGACAACAAGCATTCGGCTCGCCGCCAGCCGCTCCGTTTCAGCCAGTTCAGCCCCGCGGCCATTCGCCATGACATACCGGCCGCGCGCGCCGCGCTGAAGCGCGATCCTGTCCGGATATGCGTGCAGCAGAAGCGGTCCTGCCTCGCTCGGCAGGTCGTTTGCCGCCGGCATATCACCGACTGTGTCGAGAAGGCGGAAAGCCAGCTTGCGCGCCGCCTGCGCCCTTTCACCTCTATCGGCAAGAAAGCGCCGCAGTCTGTCATCGAGATCGATATCATTTCCGCCCAGGCCCTGTTCCGTCAGCATGACCGCAAGCATCGCCGCCTTTTTTCCCGAGCCTTCGCCTGCGGCTGCAATCACCATCGCTGCGAGCCTCGGCGGCAGGGAGAGGCCTCGCATCAGGCGGCCCTGCGGCGTCACTGCGCCGCTTTCATCAAGGGCGCCAAGATTTTTCAGGAGTGCGACCGATTCTTTGAGGGCAGCCTCAGGTGGCGCGTCCAGAAAGGCGAGAGACGAGGGGTCATGAACACCCCAATGGGCAAGATCGAGCGCAAGGCCGGCAAGATCGCTCGCCAAAATTTGCGGCGGCGTAAATGCACTGAGTGCTGCCGTCTGCCCCTGATGCCAGAGGCGAATGGCAACACCGGGCTCGGTTCGGCCGGCGCGGCCGGCGCGCTGATCGGCCGAGGCGCGTGATGCTCGCACGGTCTCAAGCCTGGTGATGCCGGTCGCCGGTTCGAAAACCGGCAACCGCTGCAGACCGCTGTCGACCACGACCCTCACACCATCGATGGTTATCGAGGTCTCCGCTATCGATGTTGCAAGGACAATCTTCCGTCGCCCGGAGGCTGCCGGCTTGATTGCGGCGTCCTGCTCCTTCTGAGAAAGATTGCCGTAAAGCGGGATGATATCCGTATCGTCGGGGAAATGTCCTTCCAGCCTTGCGGCCGTCCGGGTAATTTCCGACTGTCCGGGCAGGAAGGCCAGAATGGACCCCGTTTCCGATGCATGGGCTTCCTTAACCGCCCTTGCCACCTTTTCATCGACCGGCATGCCCTGCCAGCGTTCCTCGTAACGAATGTCGATCGGAAAGGTCCTTCCAAGACTTTGAATGACCGGAGCGCCACCCATAAGCGCACTGATGCGCTCAACGTCGAGAGTTGCGGACATGACGAGGATCCGCAGGTCCTCACGCAAACCGGCCTGGACGTCGAGGGCCAGCGCCAGCCCGAAATCTCCGTCGAGCGAGCGCTCATGAAATTCGTCGAATATCACCGTCGAGACATCGGAAAGCTCGGGATCATCCAGAACCATCCGGGCAAATACGCCTTCCGTTACCACCTCGATCCGGGTTTTTGATGAAATACGATTGTCGAGCCGCATGCGGTATCCGACGGTGTCACCGACATCTTCATGCAGGAGATCGGCCATGCGTCCCGCCGCTGCGCGGGCCGCAAGCCGGCGTGGCTCGAGAAGAATGATCTTTCCGTCGCCCCGCCACCTCTGCTGTAGGAGATAAAGCGGCACCAGCGTCGTTTTGCCCGCCCCGGGAGGGGCCGAGAGAACCGCACGTCTCGCCCCCGACAAGGCACCTGCGATTTCCGCGAGAACAGCGCTGACGGGAAGTTCAGGTAAGTCGGTCTTTATTGGCGCTGGTGTTCTGGTCATGCAAAGGAGCCTGGTATTAGGGTAGCATATGAGCGTCTTCTTGTTGTTTTAATGCACGACACGACGGTTTGACAGCCGGCCACGCCGCTTTCGAAGATATGCCACCGGCAAAATGGCGGTCGCCGCGGGAAGGCTCGGACGTTTTAAAAGGCGCAGATGGCCGGTGCGCAGCAAAACGCTCGCGGGATTTGGCGCATTCTGTGGGTTTTCGCATAAATGGCTAATTATCCTAATATATTTCAACAACTTACCAAAAATGTCAGTTTTTTGACGGTAGGTGTGTTGACTTGTTTGAGGTGATGGATTTATAAGTCCGCTCACTGAACGAGGGCGGCGGCGCTGCTGGCGACGAAGTCTTTCGTTCTAAATAAATCAAGGAAT
>NZ_JAINDY010000025.1:0-861 GCF_026191755.1 Agrobacterium sp. InxBP2 | reverse complement strand
GGCAAGACGACGTTGGCTCGAACCCTGCTCCAGACAGATCGTCCGTATTTCACGTTAGATGACGAAACGACCTTACTATCAGCAAAGACCGATCCAGTCGGCTTCGTTCGTCAGATTGATACTGCCATCATAGATGAGGTGCAGCGTGCACCGGAGTTGCTGCGTGCCATAAAACAGGCTGTAGACAACGATCGGCGGCCTGGGCGATTTTTGTTAACCGGCTCAGCAAACATTCTCGCACTCCCGACGATTTCCGATAGTTTGGCCGGGCGGATGGAAGTCGTTACCTTGTTGCCCCTAGCTCAGTCCGAAATTCGACGCAACCAGTCGAACTTCCTCGATTCCGCTTTTGCCGGAACGGTTATAGCGCCTCGCAATCCAACGGTCGGAAACGACCTGATGGAGCGAGTGCTCATCGGCGGATATCCTGAGATGGTCGGTCGTGGCGATCCCCGCCGTCGATCCGCATGGGCTAGAGAATACATACGAGCCATCGTTGAACGAGATGTGCGCGAAATTGCCGACGTCGAACGCCTGGGCCAAATGCCGCAGCTTCTGCGGGCGCTCGCGCATCATTCGGGACAGTTGCTCAATTTCACCCAATTGGCCGGCCAGGTCGGCATCGATGACAAGACCGCCCGGCGATATATCGGACTCTTCGAACAGCTGTTCCTAGTTCGTCGCATCGAGCCCTGGTTTCGAAACCCTTTGAAGCGTCTTGTTAAGACACCAAAGCTCCTGTTTCTCGATAGCGGGCTCTTAGCTTCGTTTGTCGGAATGACGATCGATCGAATTTCAAGTGACCGAGGACTATTTGGTTCATTGCTGGAAACGTTTGTCGCTGGCGAAATCCTCCGGCTT